>JAEUSW010000096.1 GCA_016788285.1 Flavobacteriales bacterium | reverse complement strand
GCGGGCACGCCCCACGTCCGCTAAGGAGGCCTTGACATCACCAGGGCGGTCCGGGCCATGCTCGACGGGGACCTGCGCCACAAGCGGGTCATGAGCCTGCAGTCGGGTCCGTAGCAGGTCCACCAGCGTCAGTAGGTCGGTGCTCCGTCCATAGGCGATGTTGAACACTGCCCCGAAAGCCTCGGGCCGGGTGGTGGCCAACGCGCACTGGACGGCGTGCACCGCATTGCCCACGTAGGTGAAGTCACGGGTCTGGCGGCCGTTCCCGTTCAGAACAGGCGGCTGGTGGCTGAGGAACCGGCTGATGAAGCGCGGAATGGCCGCAGCATATGGTCCTTCCGGGTCCTGATGC
This sequence comes from Flavobacteriales bacterium, assembly GCA_016788285.1. Lineage (GTDB taxonomy): Bacteria > Bacteroidota > Bacteroidia > Flavobacteriales_F > PHOS-HE28 > PHOS-HE28. The sequence continues at coordinate 34,093 of JAEUSW010000096.1, read as the reverse complement.
TCACCGAACACGTTGAAGAAGCGGAGCCCTATGGTCTCGAGGTCGAACAGGCGGTGGTACAGCCCCGCATAGGCTTCGTCCATGGCCTTGGTGACGGCGTAGGGCGACAAGGGGACACCTTCCTGGCCTTCCACCTTCGGTGATGCGGGGCTGTCGCCATAGACACTGGAACTGCTGGCGTAGACCAATCGCCGCACCCCGTGAGCCCGGCAGGCCTCCAGGATATGCAGAAAGCCGGTAAGGTTGGCAGCCTCGCTGGCCATGGGATCATCGATGCTTCGGGGCACAGAGCCCAGGGCGGCGAGGTGGACCACACCACCAACCCCCTCTGCGGCCTGCCGACAGGCAGCGAGGTCGCGGATGTCAGCCTCCACAAGACGGAAACCCGGCCGCTCCATCAAGGGAACGACATTGGCCCGCCGACCGGTAGCGAAGTTGTCCAGGCAGCGCACGGACCGACCGCTGTCCAGCAAGGTCCGACACACGTGGCTACCGATGAAACCGGCACCCCCGGTGACCAGGATGGGCCGGTCCTCCATGCTCATGTGGGCAAAACTACCGGCACGCATTGGCCTCGGGGGTGATGGGCATATGGGTTATGAACAGCAGTGGCCGGGATTCGGATGGGCGATCTGATTTCTGCACGAAGCGCCCATATATGTATGGCCATACATATTTACAAAGTTTTGATTATCAATCAATTACATTAGCGAACATCGACGAGATGTACCGTGGCCTGCCCCAAACATCCGAACAGGGTGAATGGGGCTGGTCGAGCCAAGCGGATAACCCCCTGGGGTTCTGGTGATCAGCTTCCAGAATTCAGGTCGCCATCGATCGGACCCAGGCATGCAGATCGCGCTTGAAGCGGAAGTATGTATGGCCATACATACATTTAAATGATTGAATTACAAGAGATTGAAACTACCCCAACGGCTCCTCCCCCGATCATGAAGGGCACCCTGCCTGAAGAGGGCCTGGTCACTCCGCCAGCATCTGTTCATGCCTCTTCACCAACCCGGCCTCCTCCACCTTCCGGCCCGGAGGTCGACGGCCCGAACGCACGGATGGCCTTCACCCTGCATGATCGTCGCAGCGGTCAGCGGCTCCCCTTGAGGGCCACACCGAACGCCACGGTATGCCAGCTCCTGGGCGTGATCGGGCAGAGGATGGCATCGATGCGCCCCAAGAGATCACGTTGGCCCTCCGTGCGTCCCAGGTTCGCGAGCAGGCCGGTGGTCCGGACCTCCACCTGTTCGAACGGAGCGAACAGGGTCAGGTCCTGAGGCAGGCTCAGATACCGCCAATAGTGCTCCCAAGCGACGAAACGGTGCCGGAGCCATCGATGCGCCCTCGTCGCCGTGAGGTTCTCCGCCCAGAGCAGCACGCCTCCCGGCTTCAATACACGATGCATCTCTTGCAGGGCCTGCGCTTGCCGCTCCGGCGTGCTCAGGGCGCCGAGCATGCTCTTGAAGGCCACCACATCATAACTCGCGTTCGGCCTGGGAATGGCCAGCGCATCGATGGACTCGTAGGTGATGGCCTTCTGCCATCCCAGGGTCCGATGCAGTTCCCTGGCCCGGTCCGTGGGGCCCCGCAGGTCACTGCACACCGTGGTCAGGCCGTGTTCGGCCAGCATCAAGCTGAGCCCGCCGTCGCGTTCCCCCAGCGCCAGCGCCTGTCCAGCGCGCCCGGGCACGCGCTGGAGGGTCTGTCGCCAGAGCGGATAGGCCCGCGCCCAGGTTCGAACCTCCCATTGGAAGTAGAGGGCCAGGTGATCGGAAGGCACGGACATGCGGCAAAGAAAAGAGGCGGCCGGTCGGCCGCCTCTTCGATGGAGCAGCTTCAGCTCACTTCGCCACGGCCACGCTCCGCTTCTCGCGGATGACCGTGATCTTGACCTGACCCGGATAGGTGAGCTCGTTCTGGATCCGTTCGGCGATGAGCAGGCTGAGCTCGTCGGACTGCGCATCGGTGATGCGCTCGCTCTCCACCATCACACGCAGCTCGCGTCCCGCCTGGATGGCAAAGGCCTTGGTGACACCATTGTAGCTCATGGCCAGGCTCTCCAGGTCCTTGAGGCGTTGGATATAGGCTTCCACGGCCTCACGTCGGGCACCCGGCCGCGCGCCGCTGATGGCGTCGCAGGCCTGCACGATGGGCGATAGCAGCGTGGTCATCTCGATCTCGTCGTGGTGGGCCCCGATGGCGTTGCACACGTCGGGCTTCTCACCGAACTTCTCGGCCAGCTTCATGCCCAGCAAGGCGTGGGGCAGCTCGGGTTCCTCGTCGGGCACCTTGCCGATGTCGTGGAGCAGGCCGGCGCGCTTGGCGGTCTTGGGGTTCAGCCCCAGCTCGGCGGCCATGATGGCGCTGAGGTTGGCCACTTCGCGGCTGTGCTGCAAGAGGTTCTGCCCGTAGCTGCTGCGGAAACGCATGCGACCCACCATGCGGATCAGCTCGTTGTGCAGGCCGTGGATGCCCAGGTCGATGCAGGTGCGTTTCCCGGTCTCGATGATCTCCTCCTCGAGGTGTTTCTTGGTCTTGGCCACGATCTCCTCGATGCGCGCCGGGTGGATGCGGCCGTCCTTCACCAGTTGGTGCAGGGCCAGTCGCGCGGTCTCACGCCGCACCGGATCGAAGCAGCTCAGGATGATGGCTCCCGGGGTGTCGTCCACGATCACCTCCACCCCGGTGGCCTCCTCCAGGGTCCGGATGTTGCGGCCTTCGCGGCCGATGATGCGGCCTTTCACGTCGTCGTTCTCGATGTTGAACACGCTGACGCTGTTCTCGATGGCGTGCTCGGTGGCCACCCGTTGAATGGTCTGGATGACGATGCGCTTGGCCTCCTTGTTGGCGTTGATCCGCGCCTCCTCTTGAACTTCCTTGATGTGCGCCATCGCTCCGGTGCGGGCCTCATCTTTCAGGCTGTCCATCAGCTGTTTGCGCGCCTCGTCCGCATTCATGTTGGCCACCTTCTCCAGCAAGGCCACTTGCTTCTGGTGCATCTTGTCCACCTCCTCTTTGCGGCGCGTGAGCCCGTCCATCTTCTGGGCCAGTTCCTGCTTCAGCTGGTCCACCTGCTTCTCCTTGTTCGCAAGGTCCTGCTGCTGGCGGCTGAGCTGTTGTTCACGCTGCTTGATGCGTTCCTGGCCCTGCTGCGCCTTCTTGTCGCGCTCGCGGAGATCACGTTCATGCTCCTCCTTGAGCTGCAGGAACTTCTCCTTGGCCTGCACGAGCTTCTCCTTCTTGAGCGCCTCGCCCTCGGCCTCGGCCTCCCGGAGCAGGGCTTCGCGGCGTTTACGCAGCAGTCCGTTGAGAAGAACGGCGACGGCCGCACCGCCGGCCACCAGGCCGACCAGCAGGCCGATGATCACTGACAGAATATCCATGTCCATGTTCGTTGTTGGTTAACATGGACCACGTCCTCCGCAGTTGGGGTGACGAAGCGGGCGATCAGCCGGCGGCGGTGCGCAGCAGCTCGTCGAGACGGTCAAGCTCACCCAGGGCGTGGGCCTGCTCCTTGACAACGGTACCGTTCAGCGCCCGTACGCTCACCTCAAGGGCCGCCATGGCCAGCAGGTCCTGTTTGTCGGTGAGGGGATAGTGCGTGCGGAGCCGGTCCATGCTCTCGTTGATCTCCTGTGCGGCCTGACGGACGTGCTGCTCTTCATCCGGATGGATGTTGAGCGGATAGGCCCGCCCTGCGATCTCGATCCTGATCGATAGGTCTTCCATGGTCTTCCGTGCCCGCCAGGTCAGTTGTTCAACAAGGCCAGGCAGCGGTCGATCTCGTTCACCAGTTCATCGATCCGTTGCTTCGTACCCTGACCCTCCTCCACCCCATGCCGGGCTTTGGAGGTCCGGAGGACCTCGTTCTCCTTCTCCAGCTCGGCGATCCGGGTCTCCAACACGGCGATGCGTTGGCCCAATTCCCGCTCGGAGCTACCGACACGGTCCAATTGGGCACGCAGCTCGCGGTGCTGGCGAAGGAGTTGGGCCACCCGGTCGTGCACCGATCGAAGCCGCTCCACCAATTCGCTCATCTGCCAGGAAGGACCATCCGTGGTCCGAGGTCAAAGATAACCGCCCTCCCTCTTCCACCTCCCGGGATCTTTGAACCTCAACTTGTTGATGCGAGGACCCTCCACCCGGAAGGGCCGCCACCGTCCACCGGATAGGTTTGTGGACCATCGACGGAGAGATACTGAAAAGAACTTTGATCAATGAAATATAAAGTATTAATAATCATGTTATTAAATGCGTTTACCTCCTTCGGACAGGAGCCTGCATGGACCGCTCCGCCGCGGGCCCCCTTGGACATCCCCCTGACGGTCGCCGGCAACTTCATGGAGCTTCGGTCCGACCATTTCCACTCGGGCGTCGACCTGAAAACGAACGGTGCGGAGGGACTGCCCGTCCGTGCGGTGGCGGCCGGCCGGGTGAGCCGGGTGAAAATGAGCCCCTGGGGATATGGTATCGCCCTCTACATCGACCATCCTGGTGGCCTAACGACGGTCTACGGGCACCTGCGGTCGTTGGCCCCGACGCTGGCTGAACAAGTCCTCGATGCCCAATACAAAGCTCAGGACTACAGCGTGGACCTGACCCCGCCGGCCGTGAACCATCAGTTCGCAGCTGGCGATGTCATCGGCTGGAGCGGCAACACGGGAGGGAGCTCCGGGCCCCACCTGCACTACGAAGTGCGCCGTACGGCCGACCAGCGCGCCATCGATCCGGAGGCCTTCGGGCTGGACCTCTCCGATACCCGTGCGCCGATCATCCGGGGGCTCCGGTTGTATGCGCTGGACAGCATCGCCCGCCACAGCCCCTACCCGGGTGAGACCAAGGGGTTCGCCACCGAACTGGGGCCTGGCGGCTACCGGTTGCGTGCAGGAACGGACGTGGCCGCCTCCGGACCGATCGGCCTGGCGGTGCATACGGTGGACCACTACGATGGCTCGTCCAACGTGTGCGGCGTGCGGCGCATCGACCTCGACGTGGACGGCCGCCGGCTCTTCTCGGTGCATCTGGACGAGGTGGACTTCGCCCTGCAGCGCTATGTGAACGCCCACATGGACCACGCCTTGTTCCGGGACAGCGACATGCACTACCACCGCTGCTACCGCCAACCCAACGACCGGTCGGTCCTGTACGAGGGGGAAGGGACCTTCGTCCCCACCCCTGGACAGCGGCATGCCTGCACCCTTACCGTGGTGGACGCCAACGGGAACAGCTCGGAACTGCGGTTCACCCTGCGGGGTGCCACGGCGGAAGAGGCCCGGAACTGGCCGGGACGTCCGACCGGTACGAACATGTTCCACTGGGACCGCGAGAACGTGCTCATCCAGCCGGGCATCCGCTTCACCCTGCCGGCCAATGCCTTGTACGATGACGAACCGATCGAGTACGGCCGGGCGGATGCGCCGCCGAAGAGCCTGACCCCGCTGCACCAGGTGCTGAGCGACCTGGTTCCCCTGCATGTGCAGGCGGAGGTCTCCCTGGAGGCCGCGGACCTCCCCACGGAGCTGAGGCCCAAGGCGGTGGTGATGAAGCGCGACCGCAAGGGCCGCACCTCCAGCCTGGGCGGGCGCTGGAGCGACGGCTGGGTCACCGCACGCACCAAGACCTTCGGCGGATTCTTCGTGCGGGTGGACACGCTGCCGCCCACCTTGACGGCCGTGGACCTTCGGTCGGATCTGCGCGGTCGCGATGCCTTCCGCTTCAAGGTGCAGGACGACCTCAGCGGGGTGGACACCTGGTCGGCCACGCTCGACGGTAAGTGGATCATGCTCGTCTACGACCCCAAGGCCAAGACCCTCACCCACCGCTTCGATCGCTTCTCCGAAGGTTCCGGAACGCGCACCCTGGTGGTGGAGGCGACGGATGAACGCGGCAATCGCACGCGCAGCACGCATACCTTTCAACGGTGAGGCCGCTCCACGCCGGCGCGTTCGTCGCACTGCTCCTGGGGGGGTGCGCCCCCCCTTCCGCTCCGGAACCCCGCTGGCTGGCCCATGCGGGCTGCGGAACGGCCTGCGATGCGCCGGCCAACTCGGCACTGGCCGTGCTGGAGGCGATGGAGCGTGGCGTGGACGGCGTCGAACTGGACGTCCAACTGAGCGCCGACGGTGTCCTCGTCGCCTTCCATCCGGACCGATTGGAGCTCGGCACCAACGGCATCGGCCTGGTGAACGCGCGTGTGTGGGCGGACCTTCGCCGATTGAGCGTCGAGGGCCGGCCTGAGGTCCGGCTGGCCCAGGTGAAGGACCTGATCCGCCTCGACACGGCCGGGACCCGCCGCTGGGTGCTGGACGTCAAGCTGTTCGCCGCCGGCGATTGGGTGCCCTACCTCGACCGTTTCGTGGCGGCCTTGCGCGCACTGGACGCGGAAGTCGCCCCGCTCGGTCGGCTCCGCGTGGAATGCCGCGACCTGGAATTCCTCACCCGTCTGCACCGGTCATTGCCCCATCTCGAACTGGGCCTGGTGGCCACCGATCCGGCCCTGGCCCTGGGCGAAGCACGCGGGCGCGGGATCCAGTGGGTGGTGCTCCCGCTTGACCGCACGGGGCGCCACGTGGTGCGGGCCGCCCATGACCTGGGGTTGCGTGTGTCCACCTTCGGGGCGACCACGAGGGGGGACCTGCGCGAAGCCTGGGCGCTCGGCGTGGATGAAGTGCAGCTCGACGACCCCGCCGCGCTGCCGGCCCGGTGATCAGCGATCCACCACCAGGCGTCCGGACCAACCCCGGTCGTCACCGATGACGCGCAGGGTGTACACACCCGTGGCCAAGCCGGCCAGGTCCACCGCCATCACGGCCGACGGGCGGACGCGCCCCACCTCGCGGACCACCTCTCCACCCGCGTTCTGAAGCACCAGCACTCCGCTCACCCCGCTGGGCAGTCGCACGTGCATCACGTCCTCGCCACCCGCTGAACGGCCGTGGGCGAAGGCGCTTACCTGAAGGGCAAGGACCAGGAGCAGGGTGCGCATGGCCTCAAGATAGGGCGAAGGCCCGGCCCTTGGCAAGGTCCTTGGAACGCCGGCGGGCGATGGAACCTACCTTTGGCGCGATGCGAAGGACCCTCCTGCTGCTGGCCCTCCTGGGCTTGATCGAGGTCCGGGCCCAGGAGCCCGGCCCCACCCGCGACCTCGTCCAGTTCAGCGGGGTGGTGGTGAGCGGGGACAGCCTGCTGCCCGTGCCCTTCACGAACATCCTCATCAAGCACAGCTATCGGGGCACGATCAGCGATGTGTATGGCTACTTCTCTTTCGTGGCGCAGGAGGGCGATACATTGATCTTCTCGGCCGTGGGCTTCAAACGGTCGCAGTTCGTCGTGCCCACGGACCTGGAGGAGAGCAAGTACAGCATGATCCACCAGCTCTCCGCGGACACGATCCTGCTCGGCCAGGCCAACGTGTACCCGTGGCCCAGTCGCGAGCAGTTCCGCGATGCGTTCCTGAACCTCAAGCTGGCCGACGACGACTACCAGCTCGCGATGCGCAACCTGTCCCCGGCCGAGATGCTGCAGCGCATGGAGAACCTGCCGCCCGACGCGTACGAGAGCTTCCGCTACCAGATGGCGATGGACCAGACCCGCCTGTACCAGCAGGGTGGCATGCCTGTCGTCAACCTGTTCAACCCCATCGCCTGGGCGCAGTTCCTGCAGGCGTGGAAGAGCGGGGCGTTCAAGAAGAAGCAGTGACCGTGTCACATCCGGCACCCGACCACCTCTGGTCGTATTTCGAACGGGCATGGCGGACCTCGCCGGACCGGACGGCGCTCTTCGTGGACGGCCGCGGCTGGTCGTATGCGGAACTGGCCCACCGCGCGCTGGGTGTCAGCGCAGCGGTGCAACGCCATGGCGTGCCCGGGCCCTTCGTAGGGCTTCACGCGCACCGCAGCATCGGCGCCTACGCCGGGGTGCTGGGCATCCTTCACGCCGGCAAGGCCTATGTACCGCTGAACCCGCAGGTGCCTGCGGACCGGCTGTCCACCATCGCCGGCCTGGCCGACCTGGAGCTCATCGTGGCCGACACTGCACGGGAGGCCTCCGCGCATGCGCTGGCGGCCCGTCGCGCAGCTCCCTGCGCCATCGTGCTCGCCGGTGATACGGTCGGCCCGGACGCTCCGCATCGGGCAGGCCCGGAGGCCTACATGCTCTTCACCTCCGGAAGTACGGGCGTGCCCAAGGGCGTGCCCATTCACCACACCAACGTGGTGGCCTACGTGGAGCACCTGCTGGAGCGCTTCGGCGCCGGACCCGACGACCGCTTCTCGCAGACCTTCGAGCTCACGTTCGACCTCAGCGTGCATGACCTGTTCGTGTGCTGGGGCGCCGGGGCCGCGCTGTATGTGCTGCCGCAGGATCAGCTCATGGCCCCGGCCCGGTTCATCCGGGATCACGGCATCACGCAATGGTTCAGCGTGCCGAGCACGGCCGTGCTGATGGACCGCATGCGGCTGCTGAAACCCGGTGCCTTCCCCAGTCTTCGCGTCAGTGCCTTCTGCGGGGAGCCGCTGCCCGCCGACCTCGCCGTCAAGTGGGCCGCCGCAGCACCGAACGGACGTGTGGAGAACCTGTACGGCCCGACGGAGGCCACGATCGCCATCACCGGCCATTTGCTCGACCCCGCAGCGCCCAAAGCCCGCCATGGCATCCTCTGCATCGGCCACCCCTTCCCCGGGGCCCGGGTGCGCGTGGTGGACGCGGACGGCCACGACGCCGGCACCGGCGAGCTCTGGTTGGGAGGTCCGCAGTTGAGCAGCGGCTACTGGAAGGATCCGGATCGCACGGCCACCGCGTTCGTCACCAGCGGACCGGACCGAGAGCGCTACTACCGCACCGGCGACCTGGTGGAGCGTGACGCCGATGGCGACCTCTACTTCATCAGCCGCCTGGACGATCAGGTGAAGGTGCGCGGCCACCGCATCGAGCTGCAGGAGGTGAACCAGGTGCTGAAGGCCGTCAGCGGTGGGGCGTTCGCCTATGCCTTGGCGCACCCGGTGCGCGACGGCATCGCTCAGGGCATCGAGGCGTTCCTGCCCCTGGCCCTTCGGTCCGAAGGAGCCTCCATCCTGGACGCTTGCGCCCAGCGGTTGCCGGAGTACATGGTGCCCGCCCGCCTGCACTTCACGGACGACATCCCCTTCACCACGAGCGGCAAGGCCGACCTGCGGGCCTTGCGGGCACGGCTGGAGGAGCCGGCACGAACCGGGGATCGATAACTTCGGCGCCATGTCCTTCAACGAGGTCACTGTGCGCGAGCGGATCCGCACCGCGCTGACGCCCCGGCTCACCGAGATGGGCCTCACCCAGGCCGACGTGGGCGACGGCATGAGCCTGACCCAGAGCGGCGTGCTCGACTCCTTCGCGCTGATGGAGCTGATCGGCCGCCTGGAGCAGGACCTCCACGTGGAACTGGACTTCGAGTCGGTGGAGCCCGAGCAGTTCACCACGGTGAAGGGCCTGGCCGCCGCCTTCATCAAAGCCCTCACGGCGTGATCGAGGTCCGCGCCCTTGAGCGGGACGCCCCTCCGGAGGACCTGCTCGCCGTCGAAGGGCTCTTCACGGCGATGTACGGCCATATGGACGGCCTGGGGTTGATGGTGCCGCTGGCGCCGGGCGGGGCGGGTCTGTGGTTGAAGGCCCTGATGCCGATGCTGGGCAAGCTGCACACCATCCACGTGGCCTGGGCGCAGGACCCTGCCGCACCCGGCCGCGTCGGGGCGCTGCGGGCCGTGGGCTTCGCCGCGGGAAGCATCCGCGTCGGTCCGGCGCACCTCGGCGGCCTTCGCTCGGGCGCCGTCACCCACCTGTACGTGGACCCGTCCGAACGCGGCGGTGGCGTGGGGCGTCGGCTCTACGAGGCCTTGTCGGGCTGGTTCACCGAACGGGGCCTGCTTCACCAGGAACTGGAGGTGTTGGTGCACAACGAGCCCGCGCGCCGCTTCTGGACCTCCCTGGGCTTCGTGCCGGACCATCTGGTGATGCGGCGCCTGCCGGCCCGGTCATGACGATCGCACCGGATACCGTGCTCTTCGCCAACGGCGCACAGCGCGTGACGGCCGGCGACCTGCTGCGGACCTTGCGCGACCTGGGCGTGCGGCCCGGCGACCTCCTCTTCCTCCACACCGACCTGCTGCGGTTCGGCCGTCCGGCACCCGAGCTCATGCGCGTGCGGGGAGCCCTGTTCGACGCGCTCATCGCCGTGCTGCGCGAGGCCATCGGTCCGCAGGGCACCCTGATGATGCTCACGCTCTCCACCCGCACCCTGGACACCGGACGCTTCGACGTGGAGCGGACGCCCGGAGAGGCCGGCGCGCTCACCGAGCACTTCCGCCAGCTGCCCGGTGTGCACCGCATCCCCCACCCCACCCACAGCGCTGCGGTGGAAGGCCCGAGGACCGACCTTTTCATGCACCCGCCCGTGCATCCCTTCGGCGCCGGATCGCTCTTCGATCACTTGAAACGCGAAGGCGGCAAGCTGCTCTTCCTGGGCGCCGATTTCCACTGGTGCACCTTCAACCACCACATCGAGACCATGCTGCCGGTGCGCTATCGGCGCGAGGAACGGGTGCCCATGACGATCGTCCGGCGCGGCGTGGAGGAGCGCGGTGAGGCCATCCGCTTCCGCAAACCGGCCCGCTACTGGACCAGTTTCGCCCGCTTCCGAACGGCCCTGGTGGAACGGGGCATCCTGCGCGAGCGGACGCTCGGACGCGCCGTGGTGTCCGTATCCGATGCCATGGCCCAGTTCGAACTGGGCACCGAGCTGCTGCGGCGCGACCAGCGCTTCTTCATGAACGTGCAGCCGTGGGGCCGCTTCATGCTCTTCAAGGCGAAGGAGCGGGCCGGCCGGCTGTTGCGCGCGCTCGGTCTCCGGCGGTGAACCGCACCGGCGGTGGTGTGTACCGTGGTGAAAACCACAGCCCATGTCACCTGCACGCCTGTTATCGGTCCTCCTCATCCTGCCATCCCTGCCCGCCTTTCCCCAGGCCATGGGCAACCTCATGTACGAGAGCAACAGCCGCATCTTCTTCCAACAGGCCGAGCAGCCCGTGAAGGCCACCGTGCAGGGCAACATGCTGGTGCTGGAGGTGAACGCCATGATGAACGCCACGGCCGACAGTTACCTGGCCATCTTCCATGTGACGCAGCTGGGCCAGACCGCCGAGGAGGCCGACAGCCTGATGAACACCCGCGTGAACGGGGTGATGCGCCGCGTGAAGCAGGTGGGCGTGAAGGAGAGCGACGTGTTCACCGACATGCTCTCGTTCGTGCCGGTGTATGAGCTGGAGACCACGCGCAAGCTCTTCAGCAGGACCTACCAGGAGGTGCCCGCCGGCTTCGAGATCCAGAAGAACATCCACATCCGCTTCACCGATGCGCGGGTGCTGGACAAGCTGGTGACCGCGGCCGCCAAGGAGGAGATCTACGACCTGGTGAAGGTGGACTTCTTCGTGGAGAAGCAGGGCGCCTGCTACGACACCCTGCGCATGTTCGCCACCCGGCTGCTGCAGCAAAAGCTCGACAACTTCGACAAGCTGGGGCTGAAGATCAAGGAGAGCCACCGCACCGGGGCCGAGAAGAACGGGGCCTACTTCCCCCTCGACCGCTACACGACCTACCAGACGCGCACACAGAGCTCGCTGAACAGCCGCCGCAAGGGCCAGCTGGTGAACGACATCCGCCGTCCGCAGACGCTGTTCTACAACAAGGTGCCCTACGGCAACTTCGACATCGTGCTGCACGCCGAGATCACCGAGCCGCCCTTGCAGTACACCTACAACCTCACCCTCACCTGCCAGCTGCCCGAGGCCTTCGCCGACAACAAGAAGGAGGTGAAGGAGATCATCAAGCACGTGTGGATCAACGACAAGGGCGACGCCAAGGTGATCGCGCTGCCCTGACCGCGGACAGCCCGCTACCCCTTAGGGCGGCTAGCTTTGCGCCGTGCGCACCGCGAACCTTCTCTCCGGCCTCCTTCTGCTCCTCAGCGGCTGCGGCCGGGAACAGGAGACCATCCGCCCCACCGTGGGGCCCATCACCGAGAGCGTCTACGCCAGCGGCATCGTGAAGGCCGCCGGCCAGTACCAGGTGTACCCCACGGTCACCGGCACGGTGATGGCGCTGCTGGTGAAGGAGGGCGACACCATCGCCGCGGGCACACCGCTGGTGCGCATCGACGACCGCACCGCAGGCGCCAGCGCCCGCATCAGCACGGCCCAGGTGCGGCTGCTCGAGCAGAACGCCGCCGACAGCGGGCCGGTGCTCACCCAGCTGCGGGAGGCCGTGGAGCAGGCGCGCGACCGCTACACCGTGGACAGCACCAACTACGCGCGCCAGAAGGCCCTGTGGGCGCAGCAGATCGGCAGCCGCAACGAGCTCGACCAGCGCGAGCTGGCCTTCACCACCAGCCGGGCCGGCTACACCCGCGCCGTGAAGGCGCTGCAGGAAACGCGCGACCGCCTGCGCACCGAGCTGGAGGTGGCCCGCAACAACGCCGCCATCAGCGGCGCCGGCAACGACGACCGCACGCCGCGCAGCCTCATCGCCGGGGTGGTGTACGACCTGCTGGTGGAACCCGGTGAGCTGGCCACGCCGCAGAAGGCCATCGCCGTGCTCGGCAGCGCCACCGACCTGTACCTGGAGCTCGAGGTGGACGAGTACGACATCCGCCTGGTGATGCCCGGGCAGCGCGCGCTGATCACACTGGACAGCTACGACGGCACCGCCTTCGAGGCCGAGGTCACGCGCATCATCCCGCTGATGGACCCGCGTTCGCGCACCTTCAAGGTGGAGGCCCATTTCAAGCGGACACCCCCACAGCTCTACCCCAACCTCACCGCCGAGGCCAACATCGTGCTGCGCACCAAGGAGAACGCCCTCACCATACCGGCCGCCTATCTCCTGCCCGGCGACCACGTGCTCACCGGTCCGGACCAGCGCGTGCCGGTGCGCACCGGCGCGCGCGACCTGGAGAAGGTGGAGATCCTCGAAGGGATCACCGCGGACACGGAGCTGTACAAGCCGTAGGACGGCATGAAGCTGCTCCTCACCATCGCCCTCACCCTGCTGCGCGCCAAGCTGCGGCAGAGCATCGTGGCGGCCGTGGGCGTCATGTTCAGCATCACCATGTTCGTGGCGCTGCTCGGTTTCATGAACGGGTTGAACGACCTGCTCGACGGCCTGATCCTGAACCGCACCCCGCACGTGCGCCTCTACAACGAGCTGCAGGCCTCGCCGAAGCAGCCGATCGACGTGGACTACGAGGAGCATGTGGGCACCGACTTTCCACCGACCCACCACTTCGTCCGCTCGGTGAAGCCCAAGGACGACCTGCCGCGGCTGCGCAACGCCGAGGCCATCATGCAGGCCATGGAGCGCGACCCGCGGGTGATGGCCGTTTCGCCGCGACTGGTGGCGCAGGTCTTCTTCAACGTGGGCACGGTGGACCTCAACGGCCAGGTGAACGGCATCGACGTGGTGCAGGAGATCCGCCACTACCGCTTCGCCGACTACCTCACGCAGGGCGACCCGCACGACCTGGCCACGGGCAACAACACCATCGTGCTCGGCAAGGGGCTGGCGGACATGATGGCGGCCGACATCGGTGAGACCGTGCAGGTGACCACCGCCGCCGGCGACCGCGCCCTGCTGCGCGTGGTGGGCATCTTCCAGAGCGGCATCGCCGACTACGACAAGGTGCAGTGCTACGCCAACATCAAGACCGTGCAGAAGCTGCTCGCGCGGCCCGGCAGCTACTACACCGACATCAACCTGAAGCTCCACGACCTCACCGCCGCGCCCGCCATGGCCAGGGAGCTCGCCGCGCGCTTCAAGGTCGACGCCGTGGACGTGCAGACGGCGAACGCGCAGTTCGAGACCGGCAGCGACGTGCGCAGCATCATCAGCTACGCCGTGGGCGTGGTGCTGCTCATCGTGGCCGGCTTCGGGATCTACAATATCCTGAACATGATGATCTACGAGAAGCTCGACGCCATCGCCATCCTGAAGGCCACGGGCTTCAGCGGCAGCGATGTGCGCCGGATCTTCCTGCTGCTGAGCATGATCATCGGGCTGGTGGGCGGCGTCACCGGACTGCTGGGCGGCTTCACCATGCAGACCGTGATCGACAACGTGCCCTTCGAGACCGCCGCCCTGCCCACCACCAAGACCTTCCCCATCGACTACGACCCGAAGTACTACATCATCGCCGTGAGCTTCGCCCTGCTCACCACCTGGATCGCGGGCTGGTTCCCGGCGCGCAAGGCCGCCCAGGTGGACCCGGTCGAGATCATCCGCGGGAAATGAGCGGCAGCCCCAACATCCTCGATGTCGAGAAGGTGAACAAGTCCTTCCACGACCCCGTGACCGTGCCCGTGCTGAAGGACGTGTCGTTCAGCGTGCGCAGCGGCGAGTTCGTGAGCATCACCGGCAAGAGCGGCTGCGGAAAGAGCACCCTGCTCTACATCCTGAGCACGATGGACACCGAGTACGAGGGCGACGTGGTGATCGACGGCGAGCGCACGCAGGGGCTGGGCGGCGAGCGGCTCGCGGCCATCCGCAACGAGAAGATCGGCTTCGTGTTCCAGTTCCACTACCTGCTGCCGGAGTTCAGCGTGCTGCACAACGTGATGCTGCCGGGGCTGAAGCTGGGCCGCAAGAGCGCGGCGGAAGTGGAGGCCGACGCCATGGCGCGGCTGAAGGAGCTGGAGATGGACGGCCAGGCGCTGAAGATGGCCAACCAGCTCAGCGGCGGGCAGAAACAGCGCGTGGCCATCGCCCGGGCCCTCATCAACGACCCGCTGATCATCATGGGCGACGAGCCCACGGGCAACCTGGACAAGCGCAACGCCGAGATCGTCTTCGGCATCTTCCAGCACATCGCCGCCGAGCACCGGCGCAGCCTGCTGATCGTGACGCACGACCCCGACTTCGCGGCGCGCACCGACCGCAACATCGTGATGGACGACGGGCGGATCGTGAGCTGAGGATCAGCGCGTGCGGGCCGCCGCCGCGTCGTGCACCACCTGCTGGATCCGGGTGCGGATGTCCAGGTCCGAAAGCGCCTTGTTCGCGGCGGTGGGATACACGCGGTTGCTGAGGAATATGTACACGATGCCCTGCTCGGGATCGGCCCAGGCCATGGTGCCGGTGAAGCCGGTGTGGCCGAAGCTGGCATAACTCACGCAGGAGCAGGTGGGACCACCCTTGCCACGCACCGGTTTGTCGAAGCCCAAGCCACGACGGTTCTCCCCGGTCTTCGGCTCGGGGGCGCAGAACTGGCAGCGGGTGAACTCCGCCACCACCGCCTCGCTCAGGTAGCGCCGGCCGTTGTGAACGCCCTTGTTGAGCAGCAGTTGGAAGACCACGAACAGGTCCTCCGCATTCCCGAAGAGCCCGGCATGTCCGGCCACCCCGCCGAGCAGGGCCGCCGTGGGATCGTGGACGTCGCCCCACACCTGCTGCCGGCGGAGCTCGGGATCGTACTCGGTGGGGGCGATGCGCCAGCGCGGGAAGCGCCGCAGCGGCGTGTACCCGAGCCGGTCGAGCGCCAGGGGCCGGTAGAACACCGAGTCCACGTACCGGTCCAGGGAAGTGCCCGCCACCCGTTCCACCACCCGCTGGATGAGCAGCAGGCCGAGGTCGCTGTACTTGTACTCCTTCACCGGGTTGAGCGGTGTGCTCAGGATCCACCGCGGGAGGCTGTCGCGATAACTGGCGCTGATGTAGGTCCGTTCGGCCACGCGCAGCGCATGCAGGCTGTCCGCTTTCTCGGCCACCACGCCGGCACGGGGTTCCTTGTTCGACAGCAAGCGTTGATGGAAGGGCACCCAATCGCGCAGCCCGGCCTGATGGGTGAGCACTTCGCGCAGGCCCAGGCGCGCATGGGCCTCATGCGCCCCGTTGAGCTCGGTGAGGTAGGTGCCCAGATCGCGGTCCAGGTCGAGGCGACCTTCGTCCACGAGCTTCATCACGGCCAGGGTGGTGGCGGCCACTTTGGTGATGCTGGCCAGATCGTACAGGTCGTCCGTGCGCACGGCACGCTTGCTGTCGTAGGTGGGCTTTCCGTACGCCTTGTCCCACACCACGCGTCCGTCCACGGCCACGAGCACCTGGGCGCCGGGATAGGCCTTGGCGGCGATGCCCTCCTGGACGATGGCGTCGATGCCCCGGAGGTCCGACGTGCGCAGCCCGGCCTCCTCCGGAAGGCCATACGGCGTGCGACCCGGAAGGCTCTCCCAGCTCAGGCCCTGGCCCGCTTCGAACTGGGCCGAGGCCGTCACCGGGAGGGTTCCGCCCACGGAACGGGCGCCGAACAGGGCCTGTGCGCAGAGATCGTGGACATCGGCATCGTCCTCATAGCCGACCAACAGGCCGTCCAGCTCGCTGCTGCCATAGGCGCGGGTCAGGCGGTAGGGATTACCGAACCAGGCGAGCACCGTGCGGTGGCGCCGCTGCACCTGCTGCAACACCTCGAACACACGGTCGGGCGCACCGAAGTCCTTGTCCACCCGATAGCTCGTGCGGTGCACGGAGGCGATCACAAGGTCGTGGCCCTCGAGGGTGCGGAGCAGACCGGCCAGGCTGTCGCGGTGCATGTCCTTGGGCACGCCGATGCTGGTGATGCGCGCGTGGCGGGCCAGGTGGCGGTGGAAGGCGTTGCCCGCGCTGTCGCCGAACGCGAGCGCGGCGATGCGGAGCCCTCCGGGGTCGGCGATGGGCAGCAGCCCTTCGCGGGAACGAAGCGCGGTAAGGGCCTGGCCGAAGAGCGTGCGGCGGAGCACACGGGCCGCGGGCGTATTGAGGTCGTCCGATAGTCCTTCGGTGCGGACGACGGGGCGTTCGTGCAGACCGGCCCACCGCTTGGCGCGGAGCACTTTACGGCACTTGTGATCGATGAGCTCACGGGGCACCAGCCCGCTGTCCACGGCCTGCTGGATGCGGTCGATGGCCTTCACCGGGTCCTGGGGGAAGAGCAGCACATCGTTGCCCGCGAGCAGGGCCCGCAGCTCGATCTCGCCGGGCTTGTCGGCATTGGCCACCCCCTTCATGTTGAGGGCGTCGGTGAACACGAGGCCCTGGAACCCGAGCTCCCGTTCGAGCAGTTCGTTCACCACGGGACGGCTGAGCGTGCTGGGCAGGCCGGGGGTGCTGTCGAGCGCGGGCACCTCGAGGTGGGCCACCATGATGGCGCTGAGGCCCTCCTCCATGAGCCGCTGGAACGGATAGAGCTCCAGGGAATCGAGGCGGCCGCGCGTGTGCGCGATCAGGGGCAGGGCGTGGTGGCTGTCCGCATCCGTGTCGCCATGGCCGGGGAAGTGCTTGGCGGTGGCGATGACGCCGCCGGCCTGCAGACCGCGCATGTAAGCCACCGCCTTGCGGGCCACCAGTTCGCGCTGCTCGCCGAAGCTGCGGTCGTTGATCACCGGGTTCGCCGGGTTGTTGTTCACGTCGGCGACCGGGCTGAAGCTCACGTGCACGCCCAACCGACGCATCTGGCGGGCGATCTCGCGCCCCATCTCCTCGATGGCGGCGTCGTCGCGCAGTGCACCGAGCGTCATCTGCTTGGGGAACCGCACCGTGCTGTCGAGCCTCATCGCCAGGCCCCACTCCAGGTCCATGCCCACGAGCAGCGGCACGCGCGCGGCGGCCTGCCAGCGGTTGGTGAGGTGGGCCTGCCGCACGGGGCCGCCTTGGAAGAAGATCAGCCCGCCAACCCCGTGGTCGCGCACGAGGGCGTCCACCTCGGACACGTGCTTGGCGTCCTTGTTGCTGTAGGCCGCCACCATCATCAACTGGGCGATGCGCTCGCGGGGGCCGAGCAAGGCCATCATGCTGTCGGCCCACTCGATGTCCTCCAGGAGGAACGCGGGGGCCTGGCGGGACGGCGGAGGGCCACCCCCCAGGGTCAGGGCGGCCGAGGCGGCCAGGAGAGCGCGCTGGAGGAGATTCGTCATGAGCGCTCAAAGCTACCCGGGGGCCATGCCGGGCCCGGGGCGGGGCACGGCGCGGTTATCAACACGTACGCGGGGATGGCCCCGATCATTGCGGATGGCATGGGCCGCCCGTGTCGCGGGCTACCTTTGGCGGCTTCCGCACATCGCACCGATGGAGCCCCTGATCCGCCTGCTTCCCGACCACGTGGCCAACCAGATCGCGGCCGGGGAGGTGGTGCAACGCCCGGCCAGCGTGGTGAAGGAGCTGCTGGAGAACAGTGTCGACGCGGGAGCCGGTCAGATCACCCTGGTGCTCAAGGACGCAGGCCGCACCTTGGTGCAGGTGACGGATGACGGCCGGGGCATGGGCCCCGATGACGCGCGGCTGTGCTTCGAGCGGCACGCCACGAGCAAGATCCGCGCAGCGGACGATCTGGCGACGTTGCGCACCAAGGGCTTCCGCGGCGAGGCGCTCGCGAGCATCGCGGCGGTGGCGCAGGTGGACCTGCGCACGCGTCCACAGGCCGCTGAGCTCGGCACCCGGGTGGCGATGGAAGGGAGCCGGGTGCGGGCGCAGGAACCGGTGGCCATGGCCGCGGGCACCACGATCGCGGTGCGCAACCTGTTCTACAACATCCCGGCCAGGCGTCAGTTCCTCAAGAGCGACGCCGTGGAGCTGAAGCATGTGCTGGAGGAGTTCCAGCGCGTGGCGCTGGCCCATCCGGGCATCGGGTTCCAGGTGGTGCACAACGACCAGGAGCTCTTCCGCATGCCCGGCAGCGCGCCCGACGCCGCGGAGGGGGCCGCGCTCCGGCAGCGCGTGGTGCACCTGCTGGGCCGCCGCTACGACGAGCGGCTGGTGCCCGTGGAGGAGTCCACCGGCCACCTGCGGATCACCGGCTTCATCGGCAAGCCCGAGTTCGCGCGGCGCACGCGCGGCGAGCAGTACTTCTTCGTCAACCAGCGCTTCATCCGCAGCAGCTACCTGGAGCATGCGGTGCGCGCGGCGTTCGACGAGCTGGTGGCACGCGACCACCATCCGGCCTGGTTCCTGTTCCTGGAGCTGGACCCCGCACACATCGACATCAATATCCACCCCACCAAGACGGAGATCAAGTTCCGCGACGACCGCAGCGTGTACGCCGTGCTGCACGCGGCGCTGCGCCGGGCGCTGGGGCGCTTCAACATCGCACCGAGCCTCGACTTCGAGCCCGAACCCGCGATCATGTCGGCCTTTGCCGGGATGCCGAGCGTGCCGGCGGTGGCCCCGGTGGTGAAGGCGCCCGATTGGCGCCCCCAGGACCTGGGACCGCGGCGCGACCCCACGGGATGGCAGCAGCTGTTCGACCTGCGCGACGGTCCGCCGGGCCCGGTGCCACCGGCCGACATGGGCCTTGAGCGCCCTGCGGCGCATGTGCTGCCCATGGGCGAGGCCGAGGCCGACCACGGCCCGCGCCCGGTGTTCCAGATGCAGGGCGGCTACATCGTGTCGCCCCTGCGGAGCGGATTGATGGTGGTGGACCGCAAACGGGCCTTGGAGCGCATCGCCTACGAGCGGGCCTTGAAGCGGCTGGAACAGGGGAACGGCCCCAGCCAGGCCGAGCTCTTCCCGCGCAACATCGAGCTGGCCCCGCAGGACTTCGCGCTGGTGGGCGAGCTGTTGCCGGAACTGCGCGCGCTGGGCCTGGACCTCGAGGTCTTCGGCGGGCGCACCATCACGGTCCGCGGTCTGCCGGCCGAGTCGATGAACGACGATCCGGCGGCCTTGCTGGACACCCTGATCGCGCAGCTCCACAGTGAACGTGGCACGCTGAGGCTCGAACGGCATGCGGCGATCGCGCGCAGCATGGCGCGCAGTGTCGCGGCGCGCAGCGAAGAAGCGCCGGCCCAGGAGCATCTCCGCGACCTCGTCGACCGGCTCTTCGCCTGCGAGGTGCCGTACTGGACGCCCGGCGGAAAACCCACCCTGATCACCTTCGGGCTCGACGAGCTCGCCCAACGCTTCGACCGCGGATGAACCCGAACGCGCTGCTGCCGCCGGTGGTGAAGAACCTGCTGATCATCAACGGCCTCTTCTTCCTCGCCAAGTTCAGTTTCCCCGCGGACGAACTGGGCCGGAACACGCTGGACGCGACGTTGGGCATGTACTATGTGGGCTCCCCCCTCTTCCGGCCGTGGCAGGTGTTCACGCACCTCTTCCTGCACGGCGACCTGGGGCACCTCTTCACCAACATGTTCGGCCTGTTCATGTTCGGTGGTCCGGTGGAACGCTACCTGGGCTCCAAGCGGTTCCTCATCTACTACCTGGCCTGCGGCCTGGGGGCGGCGGCCCTGCACACGGGCGTGAACGCCTACGAGGTCCTGCGCGATGAGGCGGTGGTGGCCGCCTACGGGGTCGATGTCCAGGAGGTGCGCGATGCGGTGGCGGCCGCTTCCCTGGACGAGGCGGACCACATCCTGAACGGCGTGATGGCCACCTATGGCGTGCCGCAGCAGGCGCTCACCCAGGTCTTCTTCGACCATGTGGGCACGATCATCGGCGCCTCGGGCGCCGTGTTCGGCATCCTGCTGGCCTTCGGCATGCTCTTCCCCGAGCAGGAGATCTTCCTGCTGCTGCTGCCGATCCCCATCAAGGCCAAGTACTTCGTGGTGATCTACGGCCTGGTGGAGCTGTTCATGGGCCTCAAGCAGAGCCCGGGCGACAACGTGGCGCACTTCGCGCACCTGGGCGGCATGATCTTCGGCTTCATCCTGCTGCGGCACTGGCGCCGCCGCATGCTGCTCTGACCGGCCGTTGGCCCGTCCGGCGCGGACCGTTCGTGGAATACCTTTCCGGCCGGTGCGGAAGGGTCCGAACTTTGCGGGCATCCTGGAACGCATCCACAGGCCACGATGGGCATCCGCGACGATGTGAGCATGCACTGGCGCACCGGCGGCGCCGCGGTCCGGCTCATCCTCATCAACCTCGGCGTCTTCCTGGTCTACCATGCGGTGGGCCTGGTGCTCTTCCTCACGGGCACCCCCGAGCCCGACCTGTTGAAGTGGATGATGGCCACCAGCCACCTGCCGTCACTGGCCCTCCGGCCCTGGACGGTGGTGACCTACATGTTCACCCATGCGGATGTGTTCCACATCTTCTTCAACCTGCTGATGCTCTGGTTCAGCGGTCGGTTGTTCGAGGACCTGCTGGGACCCAAGCGACTGCTGGGCAACTACCTGCTGGGCGGGCTCTTCGGGCTGGCGCTCTACGTGCTGGCCTACAACCTGTTCCCCCCGTTCCAGCGGTTCGCCACGGGCAGCACCATCCTGGGGGCTTCCGCGGCCGTGATGGGCGTGTTCATCGGCATCGCGGCGTACCGGCCGGACATGGTGGTGCACTTGCTGCTCTTCGGAGCGGTGCGCTTGAAGTGGATCGCCCTGATCTACGTGGTGATCGACCTGGTGAGCATCCGGCAGGGCAGCAACAGCGGCGGACACATCGCGCACCTGGGCGGAGCGCTGCTGGGTTACCTCACGGCGGTGCAGCTGCGGCGAGGGCGCGATATCGCCTCGGCCTTCATCGGCTGGTTCGAAGGCGCGTGGGACCTGCTGAGCGGCAGGAAGGCCCGGCGATTGAAGGTGGCCCACCGCGGCCGGGTGGCCGTGATGGCCGACCAGGCGCCCGCCCATAAACGCGACAAGCAGGCCCGCGTGGACGCCATCCTGGACAAGATCAGCCGCAGCGGCTACGACAGCCTCAGCAAGGAGGAGAAGGACTTCCTGTTCAAGGCCAGCCATGAGTGAGCCCCCCCGCCGCGCGCGGCCCAGCCGCTGGCACAGGCCCCTCTGGTGGGCCAACCTGCTCGCTGCGCTGCTGCTGTTGCTGGCTTACCTGTCCGCCCGGGTGCCGCCGGACGCCTTCTGGCCCCTGGCCTTCTTCGGCATGGCCTACCCCTTCGTGCTGATCACCCACTTCCTCTTCCTGGTCTGGTGGGCGCTCTTCCGGCCCAAACGGATGCTGGTGAGCGCGATCGTGGTCGGCATCGGCTTCGGGCACATCGGCGATTATGTACAGCTCCTCGGGCAACGGCACCCTCCCACCGACGCCGGCGATCGGCACGTGAAAGTGATGTCGTACAACGTGCGGCTGTTCGACCTGTACAACTGGAGCAACAACACCCAGACCCGCAACGAGATCCTCGACCTCATCGCGTTCGAGGGTGCTGACGTGCTGTGCCTGCAGGAGTTCTTCCTGGCCGAGGACCGGCGCTTCTTCAACACCAAGGACACCCTGCTCCGGCACCTGGGCTACCGGGCCTGCCACGACAGCTACACGGCGCATACCCGCAAGGGCCACCACTTCGGCATCGCCACCTTCAGCACGCACCCGGTCGTGGGCAAGGGCACCCTGGAGTTCGCCGATGACCTGAACAACCTGTGCATCTGGACGGACATCGCCGTGGGCGACGACACCCTGAGGGTATACAACGCGCACCTGGCCAGTGTGCGCTTCGGCGGCCATGAGTACAAGTTCATGGAGGACCTCGACACGGGCACCGATGCGGACAGCCTGCGCAGCGGCGGGCTGCGGATCGCGGGGCTGCTGCGCAACGCGTTCCTGCGCCGGGCCGAGGAAGCGCGCATGATCGTGGCGCACATGGCGGACAGCCCGCACCCCATCCTCTATTGCGGCGACCTGAACGACACGCCGATCAGTTACAGCTATGCGCTGCTCACCGACCGGCTCACCGATGCGTTCGTGGAGAGCGGCCGCGGGGTGGGCCACACGTACATCGGCGTCTTCCCCAGCTTCCGCATCGACCACATCCTGCACGGTCCCGAGCTGGCGGCCTGGAACTTCCGCACGCTGCCCGATGAACTGAGCGACCACCGGGCCATCGTGTGCGAGATGGCCCTTCGCACGCCTTAGTCCGGTTCCACCGCCACGGGCGTGAGCAGGAAGCCCTTGCCCCGCAAGCGGTCCAGCACCCCGCCGGCGCCCGGCAGATGGGCGGCCCCGATGGCGAAGAAGCAGCTGCAGCCCTCCGCCAGCCTCGCGGCCATCCGGTCGGCCATCCGGCCGTTCCGCTCGGCGAGCAGGGCCGCGTCCATGGAACTGGGCATCCCCCCCTCCCTCACCACGGCCTCCAGCGCCTCCAGGTCCTGCCGGGCATAGGCGTCCATCATGCGTTCGATCGAGCCGCGGTACAGGCCGTTGCGCACCATCTCCAGCAGCATGGCGGCCTGGTCCTCCAAGGGGATGGCATCGATGGCGGCCAGCTGCTCCTGCATGGTCTCCAGGCCGCTCACCGTCCGGCCCGACCTTCGGGCACGCGCCTGCACCGCTTCATCCAGCACAAGCGCGCTGTCGTTGCGCATCAAGGTCTCCGTGAGCAGGGCCATCGACCAGAAGGGCTTCATGCGGTCGCTGGCCAGGGCCATCAGGCCCAGGTGCTCCTGGAGCGCATCGCGGACGCGTTCAAGGTCCTTCTTCCGGTAGAGGTCGGCCAAGGCCTTGCCGCCCGGCATCTGCATGGCGCTCAGCACGGCGAGCCCACCCTTCGCGGCCGCTTCATTGTCCAGTTCCCCGACCACCTCGGCGCAGGCGGCCATGGCGGTCCAAAGGCTGTCATTGCCCTGGTAGGCCCGTGCATCACGGCTGTGCACGGTGCCCAGCACATAGGCGGGCGCCGTGATGCCCGGACCGCTGATGCGCCACAGGAGGCTGTGCGGCAGCGGTTGGGCTGCGGCCAGGAGGGTGCACAGCACACCGCCCAGCAAGGGGATCGAGCGCATGTGCGCCAAGGTAGGCGCGGCGGTCAGAGGACGATGTAGGCCAGCAGGAAGGACAGGACGGACAGGATGGCGGACAGCACGCCGCCGGTGAGGATCAGCTGGCTGCGGTTGCCGGGTCGTGCGCGAAGGGTGCCCATGGCGATCGGATGCGGAGGGTAGACGGCGGCCCGTGCAAAGGGTTGCCAGCGGGCCTTGACACGGGAGCAAAAAAGTGCGATGCGATCCACGGACGCCGCATGCGCGGGATGCCCCCCGGCCCCGTCCGCGTACCTTCGCCGCCCGCCGTGGCCGTCGAGCGCCGCGGTATCCGGGCCCATGAGCTCCCCCCGCACCGTCGCCTTCCACACCCTGGGCTGCAAGCTCAACTTCGCCGAGAGCAGCACCCTCGCGCGCGGGCTGGAGGAGGCCGGCTATGCACGGGTGCGGCCCGAGGACCGTCCGGATGTGTTCGTGCTCAACACGTGCAGCGTGACGGAGAACGCCGACCGGGAATGCCGCCAATGGGTGCGACGGTTCCAGCGGATCAATCCCGGAGCCTTTGTGGCCGTGGTGGGCTGCTATGCCCAACTGAAGCCGGCGGAGATCGCGGCCATCCCCGGGGTGGACCTGGTGCTGGGCGCCAACGAGAAGTTCGACCTGGCGGCCCACATCGAGGCGGCGGACGGCAAGCGGCCGGTCGGAGCGGCGGTGCACGGCCCCATCAAGGAGGTGAGGGCCTTCCATCCGTCATGGAACAGCGGGGACCGCACCCGCACGTTCCTGAAGGTGCAGGACGGCTGCGACTACTTCTGCAGCTTCTGCACCATCCCGCTGGCCCGGGGGCGCAGCCGCAGCGGCACCATCGCGGACACCGTGGCCATCGCGGAACGCATCGCCGCCTCGGGGGTGAAGGAGATCGTGCTCACGGGCGTGAACACCGGTGACTTCGGACGTTCCCACGGCGAGGACTTCCTCGGCCTGATCGAAGCGCTGGACCGCGTGGAGGGCATCGCGCGTTTCCGCATCAGCAGCATCGAGCCCAACCTCTGCTCCGACGCCATCATCCGCTTCGTGGCCGGCAGCAGGCGGTTCGCCCCGCACTTCCACATGCCCCTGCAGAGCGGAAGCGACGCCCTGCTGGAGCGCATGCGCCGCCGCTACGACACGGCGCTCTATGCCGACCGTGTGCACGCCATCAAGACGCTGATGCCGCATGCCTGTGTCGGCGCGGACGTCATCACCGGCACGCCGGGCGAGACCGACGAGGAGTTCCTGAGGACCCACGCCTTCCTGCGTTCCGTACCGGTGGACCACCTGCACGTGTTCACCTACAGCGAGCGCGCGAACACCACGGCCATCCGCATGAACGAGATCGTGCCCATGGAGGTGCGGCGCGAACGCACGAAACAGCTCCGGATCCTGGGCGGCAAGCTGCAGCGGGCACATGTCGAACGGCACCTCGGCACCGTGCGCCCCGTGCTGTTCGAGGCCGAGGAGACCGATGGTCGCATGCTCGGCTTCACCGACAACTACCTGCGGGTATCGGTGCCATACAACGCTGCCCTGGTGAATGCCGTGGAGCCCGTGTCCCTGGACCGGTCCGACGGCGAAGGGCATGTCATCGGATCGAGGGTCGCCCCTGCCCCTGCCCCTGCTCCTGCCCCTGCCCCTGCCCCTGCCCCTGCCCTCGCTCCCGCGCCTGCCGCCTGACCCATGTACCCCACGCTCTACCACGCGCTGCTGGACCTGACGGGGATCGACCTGCCGTTCCTCAAGTTCCTCAACAGCTTCGGGTTCTTCGTGGCGGTGGCCTTCGTGGTGGCCAACCGGACGCTGACGGCCGAGCTGCGCCGGAAGCAGTCGACCGGCCTGCTGAAGCCCTCCACCCGCACCATCATCATCGGACGTCCGGCGAGCCCGTCGGAACTGGCCACGCAGGCGCTGCTGGGCTTTCTACTGGGCTGGAAAGGCCTGTACCTGGTGCTGCACAGCGCGCAGGCCACGGCGGATACGAAGGCCTTCCTGTTCAGCGGCACAGGCAGCGTGACGGGTGGCGTACTGGGCGCGGTCGCCCTGGCGGGCCTGGTCTGGTGGGAGAAGCGCAGGCAACAGCTCGACAAGCCGCGGACGGAGACGGTCGTCATCGCTCCCGCTGAGCATGCGGGCTCCATCACGATGACGGCGGCCTTGTGGGGCGTGATCGGGGCCAAGCTCTTCCACTGGCTGGAGAACCCCGACGAGCTCGCGGCGTTCATCAGCGACCCCGGAGGCACGGACCTGTTCACGGGCCTCACCATGTACGGCGGCCTCATCATGGCGGGTGCGATGGTGATGCGCTATTTCCGCCGCCACGGCATGCCGATGCTGGCGGGGGCGGATGCCGCCGCACCGGGGGTGATGCTCGCCTACGCCATCGGCCGGATCGGATGCCAGGTGAGCGGTGATGGTGACTGGGGCATCGTGAACACCACCGTCCTCGGTCCGGGCCCTCGCTGGTTCTGGCAGTACGACTACCCGAACAACGTCAATGGCATCGGCATCCCGCTCCTGGACGGGCGTCCGTGCTTCGAAGGCTACT
Organism: Flavobacteriales bacterium; assembly: GCA_016788285.1. Classification (GTDB taxonomy): domain Bacteria; phylum Bacteroidota; class Bacteroidia; order Flavobacteriales_F; family PHOS-HE28; genus PHOS-HE28. Next base: position 7,813 of record JAEUSW010000096.1, on the reverse strand, counting down.
GCACGGCCCTACCCGAGACCGTGTTCCCCACCCCGCTTTACGAGACCCTGGCCTGTGCCCTGCTCTTCGCGGTGCTGTGGGCCCTGCGCACCCGGCTGAGGCCGAATGGCGCCCTGTTCTTCCTTTTCCTCCTGTTGAACGGTCTGGAGCGGTTCTGGATCGAGAAGATCCGCGTCAATGTGGTGCTCTTCGGGGACACCACGCAGGCCGAGCTGATCGCTGTGCTGCTGATGCTCGCCGGCGCCGCCGGGCTGTGGATGGTGCACCGGAGGAACAACCCTGCGAACGATGGACCTGGAACAGCTCACTGAACAGGTGGCGGCGCTCAGCGCCGAAGTGGCCGCCTTCATCCGCGACGAGGCGGGCAAGCTCACCGAGGCCGGTGTGTCCACCAAGAGCGCGAACAACCTGGTGACCCACGTGGACCACACCGCCGAGGACCGCCTGGTGGAGGCCCTGGAACGTCTCCTTCCCGATGCGGGCTTCATCGCCGAGGAGGGCAGCGGCGAACAGCGCGAGCGCTTCAACTGGGTGATCGACCCGTTGGACGGCACCACGAACTTCGTCCATGGGGTGCCGTGCTACTGCATCAGCATCGCCCTGCTGGACGGCAACGAACCCCTGCTGGGCGTGGTGCACGAGGTGACGCGCAACGAACGCTTCACGGCCTGGCGTGGCGGCGGCGCCTGGCTGAACGGCCAGCGGATCCGGGTGAGCGACCGCACCGTGCTGCAGGACAGCTTGCTGGCGACGGGCTTCCCGTACGACGACTTCGGGTACGAGGCCGAATACATGGACCTGCTGCGCGAGCTGATGCACCGCACGCGCGGCATCCGCCGGCTCGGCAGCGCCGCGGCGGACCTGGCCTATGTGGCCTGCGGCCGCTTCGAGGCCTTCTACGAGTACGGACTCAACAGCTGGGACGTGGCGGCCGGCGTGCTGCTCGTGCGCGAAGCGGGCGGCCGGGTGAGCGGATTCCGCCTCAGCAAGGACCCGGTGTTCGACGAGGAGATCGTGGCCAGCAACAGCGCCATCCACGACGAGCTGCTGGAGGTGATCGAACGCAGCTGGCAGCGGCAGGACTGACCACCGGTCCGGCGCTTCAGCGGGACGGTCCGCTGATGAGCCGCAGACCCAGCAGCGTAAGGGCGCCGTTGACGATGAGCGTTTCGAAGCCCATCCGGTAGCCGAAGAGCAGATCGGGCGACCAGGTCTTGAGCACGAACGTGAACAGCGGGGCCAGCACGCACACCACCGGCACCCACCGTTCGGCCGGACGCCCCTTGAAGAGGATACCGTAGGCGAAGAGCCCGAGCAAGGGACCGTAGGTGTAGCCCGCGATGTCCAGCAGGGTCTTCAGCACCGTGCCGCTCTGCAACCAGTGGAAGAACATCACGCAGCCGAAGAAGACCGCGGCGATGGCGAGGTGCACCGTCTTGCGCACCCGCGTCTGGCGGGCCTCGTCCCACCCCCGCTCCCGGATGCCGATGAGGTCGATGCAGGTGCTGGCGGTCAGCGCCGTGAGCGCCCCGTCCGCACTGGGGAAGAGGGCGCTGATGAGGCCGATGATGAAGAGCAGCCCCAGCCAGGGTGGGAACAGCTGCAGCGCCATGGACGGGAACAGGTCGTCGCTGCGCTCGGGCAGGCCGAAGCCCGCCTGTTCGGCGTAGAGATACAGCAGCCCGCCCAGCACCAGGAACAGCAGGTTCACCCCGAGCAGCACCACGCTGAACACGCGCATGTTCTTCTGCGCCCCCTGCACGGTGGCCACGCTGAGGTTCTTCTGCATCATCTCCTGATCGAGACCGGTCATGGCGATGGTGATGAACATGCCGCTGAGCACCTGCTTCAGGAAGAAGCCGTCGCTCCGCCAGTCGAGGTCCCACACGGCCGTCATGCCGCTGCCCTGCAGCCGTGACCACCAGTCGCCCATGCCGGGCTGTGCGGCGATCCAGGCCACGGTGCCCAGCAGTGCGGCCAGCATGAACAGGGTCTGCAGCGTGTCCGTCCAGACGATCGTCCGCACACCGCCCTGCACGGTGTAGAGCACGATCATGAGCAGGATGAGAGCGGCCGTCACGGCGAAAGGCACCTCGCCCAGCCCCTGCACCACCGTAAGCTGGAGCACGTTCAGCACCAGGTAGATGCGGATGGTGGCCCCCAGGGTGCGGCTCAGCAGGAAGAAGGCGGCCCCGGTGCGGTAGCTGGTGGGGCCGAAGCGGTGGCGCAGATAGCCGTAGATGCTGGTGAGCTGCAGCCGATAGTACAGCGGCAGCAGGACACCGGCCACCACCCAGTACCCGATCACATAGCCCACCACCACCTGCAGGTAGCTCCAGTGGTTGGCCTTCACCCAGCCGGGCACGCTGATGAAGGTGACCCCGCTGAGGCTGGTGCCGATCATGCCGAAGGCCACCACCCACCACAGGCTGCGGCGGTCGCCGCTGAAGAACGCGTGGCCTCCGGCCCCGCGGCCCGTCCACCACGCAATGCCCAGCAGCACGAGGAAATACACCAGCACCAGGGACAACAGCCAGGCCGCGCTCATGTTGCGAAGCAACGCGCCCGACGGACCGGCGCCTCGGAACGAGCGCGCCAGTTGTCCCCGTCCCGGTGTTGGCATCCGGTCACCGCACCGGTCCGGTGCCTGCAGCAGAACGATTATCTTCCCGGGACCAATCCATACGCGCATGCACCGGAACACGCTCCTTCTTCTTGCGGTCCTCGCCGGCGCGAACGCCGCAGCGCAATGCCCGGACAGCACGGCGGTCCTCTTCAGCAGCGACTTCGAGTCGGGCGACGGGGGCCTGGTGCCGAGCGGCTACCCCGACTGGGAGCACGGCATCATCGGGACGCAGCTGCTGGACAGCAGCTGCACCTCCACCTTCAACAACCCCATCGGCGCCCACAGCGGCCAGCAAGGCTGGGGCACGGTGCTGCGCGATTGCTACGCCAACAGCGGCGACACGAGCGTGCTCGGGCTCACGGTGGACCTCAGCGACCCGGCCTATACCGGTGCCGAGCTGCGGTTCTGGCATTGGTGGGAGGTGTTCACCAACTTCGACTACACCTTCATCCGCGTCAACGGCCAGCAGGTCTACCTGAACAACAGCCAGCAGTTCAGCCAGGTGTGGCTGCAGCAGACGATCGACCTGTCGCCCTTCCTGGGGCTGAGCGCGGTGGACATCAGCTTCCACCTCTTCGCCACCACGGTGGTGAACAAGGCCGGCTGGTACCTGGACGATATGGAGGTGACGGCCTGTCTGCCATCCAGCGGCTCGACCGGGCTGGTGGATCGGGCGATGCCGGGCCTGTGGACCTGGCCGAACCCGGCGGAGGGATCGTTGCAGGTGCGCAGCTCGGGACCGGGCGGACACACGTGGCGCCTGCTGGACCTCAGCGGACGCGAGGTGCGCAACGGCAGCTTCCCCGGTCCGGGCACCTGGACCCTCGCCACGGAAGGGCTGACCGGTCCCCACCTGCTGGAGGTCATCACGGAAGGCATCAGCTGGCGTCGTCAGGTGATGCTCCGCTAAGGCGGGAGCGCCGGCGGCCCCGCCGTTACCTTTGGCCGCGTGAGCACCTCGTCCGTCCTGCTGGAGAACGCCGTGGACCAACTGGCCACCCTTCCCGGCATCGGACGGCGCACGGCCATGCGCATGGCGCTCGACCTGCTGCGGCGGGATGTCGCCGCCGTGCAGCGCTTCAGTGAGGCGGTGCGCCGATTGCGGGAAGAGGTGCGTTACTGCGGCGAGTGCTGCAACATCAGCGACCAGCCGGTGTGCGGCATCTGCGCATCCCCGTCGCGTGACCGCGGCCTCGTGTGCGTGGTGGAGGACATCCGCGATGTGGTGGCCGTGGAGAACACCCATCAGTTCAAAGGCCTGTACCACGTGCTCGGCGGGGTCATCAGCCCCATGGACGGCGTGGGCCCGGACGACCTGACGATCGCCCGGCTGCTGGAGCGGGTGGACAGCGGCGCGGTGCGGGAGGTGGTGCTGGCCCTGGGGGCCACCCTGGAGGGCGACACCACCTGCTTCTACCTGAACCGGCGTCTCCAGGAGCGTGGTATCGCCGTCAGCCAGATCGCGCGCGGGATCAGCGTGGGGGGCGATCTGGAGCATGTGGACGAGCTCACCCTGGGCCGCAGCATCATGGACCGGAAACCGTACGAGAAAGGGGTGGATCGATAGCGCATGTGCCCTTGGGCACATGTGCACATGCGCACATGAAACTCTCCGTCATCATCGTCAACTACAACGTCAGGGCCTACCTGGAGCAGTGCCTGCGGGCGGTGTTCGCCGCGATGGAAGGGGTGCCCGGCGAGGTGTTCGTGGTGGACAACCAGAGCACGGACGGCAGCGTGGAGATGGTGCGGGAGCGGTTCCCCCAGGTGCGCCTGCTGGCCAACACCGAGAACGTGGGCTTCAGCCGCGCCAACAACCAGGCCATCCGCGAGGCCAAGGGCGATCACATCCTGCTCCTGAACCCCGACACCATCGTGGGCGAGGATGTGTTCCGCACGGTGGTGGCGTACATGGACGCCGACCCCAAGGTCGGCGGCGTGGGCGTGAAGATGATCGATGGCACGGGGCGCTTCCTGCCCGAGAGCAAGCGCGGGCTCCCCACACCCGCGGTGGCCTTCTACAAGATCATCGGCCTGGCGCGTCTCTTCCCGCGCAGCAGCGTGTTCGGCCGCTACCACCTGGGGCACCTGCCGGAGGACCGGACGGCGCGCATCGAGATCCTCTCGGGGGCCTGCATGTTCCTGCGCAAGCGGACGCTGGACGAAGTGGGCCTGCTGGACGAGAGCTTTTTCATGTACGGGGAGGACATCGACCTCAGCTACCGCATCACGCTGGGGGGCTACGAGAACCACTATGTGCCACAGGCGCGGATCCTGCACTACAAGGGCGAGAGCACCAAGAAGAGCAGCGTGAACTACGTCTTCGTGTTCTACAACGCGATGGCCATCTTCGCCAGGAAGCACTTCACGCGCAAGGGGCCCGACCTGTTCAGTGCGCTGATCCGGGGGGCCATTTACCTGAGCGCGGCCGGAGCCCTGCTCAGCCGCTTCTTCCACCGCGCGCTGCTGCCCCTGCTGGATGCCACGGCCCTTGCGGCCCTGCTGCTGCTGGCCGGCCCGCACGTGGGCGTGATGCAATGGGCCGACGGAGCGCCCCGCCACCTCCTCCCCTTTCTGTCCGCGGCGCTCACCTGCCTGGCCCTCTTCGGTGCGTACGACCGGCCCATCCGGCTCGGGCACGCGGTGAAGGGCGCCGCGGCGGCCACCCTGCTGATGGCCGCCTGGTGGAGCTGGCGCATGCAGGCCTGGCCGGGCACCTGGGCCCTGCTCACCTGCCTCGTCCTGATGACCGGTACCGCCTTCGCCATCCGCGGCCTGCTGCATCTGCTGCGCGTGAAGGGCTATGCCCTGCGGCCCAGCCACCGGCTGCGCATCGCGGCGATCGGTTCACCCGAGCGGGCCCGGCAGGCGCTGGACCTCTTGTGGCAGACCCACTTCGGTCTCGGACGCCAGCTGGTGGAGCCACCCGAGGTGCTGCAACGGACCAAACGCACGGCCGAACTGTGCCGGAACCTGCGCGACCAGCGGTACGACGAGGTGGTGCTTTGCGCTGGCGACCTGACCTGGACCACGGTGATCGACGCCCTGGAACGGCTCCGGACCAGCGGCGCGGTGTTCAAGATCGCCCAACCCGACGGGCAGGCCATCATCAGCCCGAACAGCATCGAGAGCCTGCAGGACCTGCTGGTCCTGGAGGCCCACGCGGTGAACAGCCCGGCGTCCCGGCGCACCAAGCGGATCGCGGACGTCGTGGTGTCGGTCGTGCTGATGCTCACCCTGCCGGTCAACCTGTGGTTCGTGCGGCAACGCCGGGGCTACGTGGCCAACCTGTGGCAGGTGCTGCTCGGCCGACGGACCTGGGTGGGCTATCACCGGCACCCGGCCCGCGCCGCCAAGCTGCCGCACCTTCAGCGCGGTGTCCTCGACCCGGTGCGGGCGCTCGGCGTGCCGGCCGATGCCCTGATCGTGGACCGCCTCAACCTGATGTATGCCAAGGACTACCGGGTCTGGGACGACCTGCGCTACATCCGGAGGGGCTTCGCGCTGATGGGCTCGTGAGCCCCGCGCGCGTCGGTGTCCGGTGGTTACTTTTGGCCCCGACGCGATGGCCCAGAACGAGATCCTCCTGCCCAAGATGGGCGAAAGCGTGGCCGAGGCCACCATCATCAAGTGGCTCAAGAACGAAGGCGACCGTGTGGCCGCCGATGAGCCCATCGTGGAGATCGCCACCGACAAGGTGGACAGCGAGGTGCCCGCGCCGCACGATGGCGTGCTGGTGAAACGCCTTGTGAACGAAGGGGACGTGGTGAAGGTGGGCCAGCCCATCGCCGCGATCAGCGCCGGAAGCCAGGCGCCTGCCGCAGCACCGGTGGCCGCCCCCCCCGCCGGCATCGCCGCCAACGGTCGTCCGCCGGCCGTGACCACCGCGGCGCCCGTGGGCGCCGCCGTCACGCGCACGGGTCCCAGTGGCAAGTTCTACAGCCCGCTGGTGCGCACGATCGCTGAACAGGAAGGCATCAGCATGGCCGAGCTCGAGGCCATCGCCGGCAGTGGAGAGGGTGGACGGGTGACCAAGAAGGACCTGCTGGACTACCTGCCGAAACGCGGTGCGGCGCCGGCCTCGCCGGCCGCACCCCCGGCCGCACCTGCCCCAGCGACCGCTCCGGGAGCGGCGGCCGCCCCCACCACCCCGGCCAAGCCCGCAGGCCCCAAGGTGGTGCCCGGCCCCGGCGACGAGGTGATCGAGATGGACCGTATGCGCAAGCTGATCGCCGACCACATGGTGATGAGCAAGGCCACCAGCCCGCACGTCACCAGTTTCGTGGAGGCGGATGTGACGAACCTGGTGCTGTGGCGCGATCGGGTGAAGGGCGCCTTCGAGAAGCGGGAAGGCGAGAAGCTCACCTTCACCCCCATCTTCGTCATGGCCATCGCGCAGGCCATCAAGGAGATGCCGATGATCAACATCCAGGTGGACGGCCACACGATCATCCGCAAGCGCGACATCAACATCGGCATGGCGGCGGCGCTCCCGTCCGGCAACCTCATCGTTCCGGTGATCAAGAACGCCGATCAACTGAACCTGGTGGGTCTGGCGCGGAAGGTGAACGACCTGGCCAAGCGCGCCCGGGAGAACAAGCTGCAACCCGACGAGATCAGCGGCGGCACGTACACGGTGACCAACGTGGGCACCTTCGGCAACGTGCTGGGCACACCCGTGATCAACCAGCCGCAAGTGGCGATCATGGCCACGGGGGCGATCCGCAAGAAACCGGCGGTGCTCGAGACCCCGGCGGGCGATGTGATCGCCGTGCGCCACTTGATGTTCCTCAGCCACAGCTACGACCATCGCGTGGTGGACGGTGCGCTGGGCGGCCGCTTCGTACGCCGTGTGGCGGACATTCTGGAAGGCTGGTCCCTGGACCAGGACATCTGAACCGACCCCCGCTGGGGAAAATGGCTACATTTCGCAGCCCTCGACCAGGGCCTGAACCACCCGTACCGCAATGAAGCACGGCTACGCGCTCCTCCTCTCCGCCGCACTGCTCGCCCCCACGGCCTCCTCCTTCGCCCAGGGAGAGAGCACCACCTTCACTTGGAAGTTCGAGGAAGGCAATAAACTGATGGAGGAGAAGCTCTACAACCAGTCGGCCGAGATCTGGGACCAGCTGGTGCAGGAGCAACCGGACAACGCCAACCTGAACTACAAGCTCGGCTACTGCTACT
>JAEUSW010000083.1 GCA_016788285.1 Flavobacteriales bacterium | reverse complement strand
GGCATCGACGACGGGGCGCCCACGTTGGAAGCGGCGATGGAACTGCTGCACGCCATGCGGGAGCTCGGCTTCACCAAGGTGATCACCACCCCGCACGTGATGAGCGACGGCTACCGCAACACCCCGGAGATCATCCTGGGCGGGTTGGACAAGCTGCGCCGCGAGGTGGCGGCCCAGGGCCTGGACATCACCGTGGAGGCGGCGGCCGAGTACTACCTGGACCACGAGCTGGAGCAGAAGGTGATGCTGCGGCAGGTGCTCACCTTCGGGCAGGACCTGCTGCTGTTCGAGCTGCCCTTCATGAGCGAGCCGACGATCCTGCTGCAGCTCGTCTTCGCCATGCAGACACAGGGCTACCGGCCGGTGCTGGCCCACCCGGAGCGCTACGGATTCTGGAACCAGGACCTCTCGCGCTGCGAGCAGCTCAAGGAACGCGGCGTGCTCTTCCAGCTCAACACCATCGCCCTCATGGGCGGATACGGGCCCTCGGTGCGTAAGCAGGCGGAGAAGTTCATCGACCGTGGCTGGTACGAGCTCATCGGCAGCGATTGCCACCGCATGGACCATGTGCACGCCCTGCGCGACACCCTCGCGGAGCCCTACCTGCACAAGCTGGTGAACAGCGGGAAGCTGCTCAACGCAGGGCTGTGATCATTGGGGCACGGGCGCCCATTTGGCCACCCACCGCTTGCCATCGCTCCTGTGCAAATGGACGAGGAGTAGACCTACATTGCCGTCTTCGATGACTGCGGATCTCTGACCGGCGCCGATCCGTTGCTCAACGAGCAGGCGGCCGGCGGCATCCGCCACCGAGAGCATACCGTCTGATGCGCCGTCGGGGATGAGGATCTCCAATCCACCAGCGCTTCGCCTGACTAGCAAGGCAGATGGTCGGCCATCGAGCTCATCCACTGAGATGGTTTGCGCGCAGCTCACGCCTGCAATGGACCGATAGACGGCGATGCCGAGGCTATCCGCGCAAAGAAGGCCGGTGCTGGTCTCGCAGAAGTCGCACAGGCAGATGAGCGGGTAGAATGGATGGATGGTGCTGCCGATGCCCTCGACCCAGGCCATTGGCGTGAGCAAGGGCTCTTCCCATGGCGATGGGCAACGGTCAACGAGCATGTTGAACCTGCGGCGCAATGCCCCCAGGTGCGCGATGGTATCAACGCTCTCGAGTATCGCTAGAGCGGTGTCCATTCCGTCGCTGGTCATGTGCCATCCTACATAGGTCGAATCGCCGACCCCGAGGCCATAGTCATACATGAGCCGTTCAGGTAGCGCGCAATCCGAAGAGGAACGGACGAAGGTCCTCTGCCCTTCATTCCGGTAATAGCCTGGTCCGGCACCGAATAGACCCTCGACCACGTTGTAGCTCTCGCCGCACACCACCTGCTCTCCCGTGCTATAGCATGCGTTCGTCCCGATGGGCTGGCCCATGATGTACCATGCCACGCTCCATTGAGGGGCGTCTGCCCATTGAAGAAGAGGCTGCTGAGCCCGTGCCCCGACACCAGGGCAAATCATCATGATGGAGCAGAGGGCGGGGCGAAACGGCATGAGCTGTTCCCTTTCGAATGAGACGCCGAAGCACCCGGTCACGCTGCCTAGCCCGCAACGGTCTCCACCTCCTTGCTCACTTTCTTGAAGAGCCCTTGCAGCACGTTGCCGGGGCCCACCTCCACCACCTTGGTGCAGCCATCGGCGAGCATGTGCTGCATCGTTTGGGTCCAACGGACAGGGGCGGTGAGCTGGGCGATGAGGTTGGCCTTGATGCGGGCGGGGTCGGTGTGGGGCCGGGCGTCCACGTTCTGGTACACCGGGCAGCGCGGGTTCACGATGGGGGTGTAGGCGATGGCGGTCTCCAGTTCCACGCGGGCGGGCTCCATCAGCGGGCTGTGGAAGGCGCCGCCCACCTGCAGTACGAGGGCGCGTTTGGCGCCGGCGGCCTTCAGGGCCTCGCAGGCGGCGTTCACCGCGTCGATGGTACCGCTGATCACCAGCTGGCCGGGACAGTTGTAATTGGCGGGCACCACCACGCCGGGGATGGTCCTGCACACCTCCTCCACCTTCGCGTCCTCCAGGCCCAGGATGGCGGCCATGGTGCTGGGCTGCAGCTCGCAGGCCTTCTGCATGGCGTTGGCGCGCGCGGCCACCAGCTTCATGCCGTCCGCGAACTCCATGGCCCCGGCGGCCACCAGCGCGCTGAACTCGCCCAGGCTGTGGCCCGCCACCATGGCCGGCCGGAACGCGTCGCCCATCACCTTGGCCTTCACCACGCTGTGCAGGAAGATGGCGGGCTGGGTCACGTTGGTGCGCTTCAGGTCGGCCTCCGTGCCGCTGAACATCACGTCGGTGAGCTTGAAGCCCAGGATGTCGTTGGCGTGCTCGAACCAGATGCGCGCGTTGCTGTCGGCGTCGTACAGGTCCTTGCCCATGCCGGGGAACTGGCTGCCCTGGCCGGGGAATACGTAGGCGGTCATGCAGGTGCGGTTGTGTGGGGGCGGTTCAGTCCCTGCGGCCGCCGAACAGGCGCAGCAGCATCAGGAACAGGTTGATGAAGTCGAGGTAAAGGCTGAGGGCGCCCATCAGGGCCATCTTCTGCGCGGCCTCGGTGCCGGTGGCCACCACCTCGCCCATGCGCTTGAGCTTCTGCACGTCGTAGGCCGTGAGGCCCGTGAACACCACCACGCCGATGATGCTGACGACATAGTCCAAAGTGCTGCTCTCCAACCAGAAGTTCACGAGCGACGCGATGACGATGCCGATGAGGCCGATCATGAGGATGCTGCCCAGCTTGGTGAGGTCGGTGCGGGTGGTGTAGCCGGCCACGGCCATCACGCCGAACACCGCGGCGGACAGGAAGAAGACGTTGACGATGGCCGACATGGCGTAGATGCGGAAGATGTAGCTGAGGCTGATGCCCATGATGGTGCTGAAGGCCAGGAAGGTGAGCAGCAGGGCCATGCCGCTCATGCGCTGCACGAGGCCGCCCATCAGCAGCACCAGGCCCAGGGGCGCCAGCAGCACCACCCAGCCCAGGAAGGTCTGCCGTCCGGTGGCGGGGTCGAAGAGCAGCTGGAAAAGGGCCGGGTCGGTGCCGAACCACCAGGCCATCACGCCGCTGATCACCAGGGCGAGGGCCATGTAGCTGAACACGTTGGCCAGGAAGGTGCGCACGCTGGCGACATCCGTGGAGCCGATGAGGGGCGGGTTGAAGCTGTTCTGTTCCATGGTCAATGGAGGTTGGCGCTGGTGAGCTTGATGAACTCCTCGCGGGTGCGGTGATCGGTGAGAAAGATACCGGTGAAGGCCGATGTGGTGGTCACCGAGTTCTGTTTCTGGATCCCGCGCATCTGCATGCACAGGTGGGC
>JAEUSW010000076.1 GCA_016788285.1 Flavobacteriales bacterium | reverse complement strand
GTGAAGGACCCCTACTTCGGCGGCAAGGGCCCCGACCGCACCGGCTGCATCCAGTGCGGCGGCTGCATGCTCGGCTGCCGGCACAACGCGAAGAACACGCTCGACAAGAACTACCTGCACCTGGCGCAACAGCTCGGCTGCACCATCCGCGCGAACGCCGAGGTGGTCGATGTGCAGCCGCTGAGCCCCGACGGCAGCGCCGGCTACCGCATCGTCTACCGCGACCCGTCCGCCTGGTTCCCGCGCCTGCGCACCGTGACCGCCAGGGGCGTGGTGTTCGCCGGCGGCGTGATGGGCACCCTGCCCCTGCTGCTGAAGCTGAAGGCCGGCAGCCTGCCGAGGCTCTCCGACCGCGTGGGCCACGGTGTGCGCACCAACTCCGAGAGCCTCATCGGCGTCACCACCTTCGACCGCGACGTCACCTTCTCGGAGGGCATCGCGATCGGCTCCATCGTGGAGCTCGACGCGCAACGGCACGTGGAGCCCGTGAAGTACCCGCCCGGCAACGGCATCTGGCGGATCCTGATGGCGCCCATGGTGAAGGGCAGCTCGTGGCCGATGCGCCTGGTGAACATGGTGGTGCAGCCCTTGAAGCAGCCGTGGACCTACCTCCGCACCTTCTTCGTGAACGACTGGAGCCGGCGCACGCACATCCTGCTCTACATGGAGGCCATCGACTCCACCCTGCGGCTCAAGCGCGGACCGCTGGGCGGCACCGGCACGGCCCTGGAGTCGGGACCCGCGCCCACCGCCTTCAACCCGCAGGCGCAGGACATCGCGCACCGCGTGGAGCGGATCGTGAACGGCAAGGCCATGGTGCTGATGCAGGAAACGCTGCTGGGCATCCCCACCACCGCCCACATCCTCGGCGGCGCGTGCATGGGGTCCGATGCCTCCTCCGGCGTGATCGACCGCGACAACCGCGTGTTCGGTTATGCGGACCTGTGGGTGTGCGACGGCAGCGCCATCTCGGCCAACCCCGGCGTGAACCCCAGCCTCACCATCACCGCCATCGCCGAGCGCGCCATGGCGCAGGTGCCTGCAGCCCGGAAGTAAGGTCCATGGCGCCCCTGGGATGAGCCGTGCCCCGGCGGCACGGCCTTTGTGCGCGGAGCGCCACTTCCCCGCACCCATGCGTACGCTCCTACTCCTCACCGGCCTGCTGTCCGCAACGGCGACGTTCGCCCAGACCGCGCCCTCCGACATCGAACAGATCCGCGCCACCCTGATGGACTACATCGAGGGCACGGCGAACGGCGAACCGGAGCGCCTGCGCCGCGCGTTCCATCCCGACTTCAACCTCTACACGGTGAACGAACGCGACAGCCTGTGGGTGCGATCGGGAGAGAAGTACATCGCCGGCATCAAGCCGGGCGAACGGAACGACCGCCAGGGCCGCATCATCTCCATCGACGTGGAGAACAACGCCGCCATGGCCAAGGCCGAGATCGTGGTGCCGGGCTGGCGGGTGTTCACCGATTACTTCCTGCTGCTCCGGTACGAAGGCGCCTGGCGCATCGTGCAGAAGAGCTACACCTGGCGCCCCCTGCCCAAGAAGGCGGAGTAAGGTCCGGGCGCCCACCTTTGCAGGTGCCGGTCCTTCCATGCGCCACGCCCTGTCCTGTGCCCTGCTGCTGAACCTGCTGGCCGCGGCCTGCGGGTCGCACGACCACCAGGTGCCGAACAGCAAGGCATCCCCGCCCGCCGGACGTGACACCCTGGTAGTGCACAGCACCCTGGCCGATACCGCGGGGCTCGCGGCGCACCTGCGGATCATCGAGCGCAAGCTCGGCCCCCTGGACCCCGGCATCCGCGACCACCTGCAGGCCGTGGAGGTCACCTACTACGGCTTCACGGACAGCAGCTGCACGGCGATCGACACCACGCGCCTGTGCACGGGCGTGCTGCTGGTGCATGCGTGCGTGGCCGGCGAGGTGCGGGCGATCTTCGAGGGGCTGCGGCGCGACCGCTTCCCCATCGCCCAGGTGGTGCCGGTGAACCGGTATGGGCTCAACGCCGACAGCACGGGCTGGGACGATGCCGCGTCCATGGCCGCCAACAACACCAGCGCCTTCAACTACCGCGGCAAGGCCCACGTGCCCGAGACCTCCAAGCACGCGCAGGGCATCGCCATCGACATCAACCCGCTGCTGAACCCGCTGGAAAAGCAGGGGCCGCACGGCGTGGTGCGCGAACCCGCCCTCGGCCGATATGACCCTCGGCGCCCCGGCACGCTCACGCGCGCCCGGATCATGAAGCACCTGGCCCCGCACGGCTGGACCTGGGGCGGGCGCTGGCAGCGGCCGCAGGACCACCAGCACATCGAGAAGATCCACGGCCGCTGCGCACACCTGCGTGAACGGATCCGGTGAGCGTCGTTCCTTCGCGCCCATGACCCGCGCTGAAAAGGCCGCCTTCGTCGCCGCCAAGCTCGCGGAGCTCTACCCGCGCACCTCCATCCCCTTGCACCATGAGGACCCGTACACGCTGCTGGTGGCCGTGGTGCTGAGCGCGCAATGCACGGACACGAAGGTGAACGAGATCACGCCGCTGCTCTTCGCCAAGGCGCGCACCCCGCAGCAGATGATGAAGCTGAGCGTGGAGCAGATCCAGGACATCATCCGCCCCTGTGGCCTCTCGCCCATGAAGAGCAAGGGCATCCACGGGCTTTCGCGGATCATCGTGGAGGAGCATGGCGGGCAGGTGCCCCAGGACATGGCCGCCCTGGAGCGCATGCCCGGCGTGGGCCACAAGACGGCCAGCGTGGTGATGGCGCAAGCCTTTGGGGTGCCGGCCTTTCCTGTGGATACGCACATCCACCGCCTGGCCTGGCGTTGGACCCTGAGCACGGGCCACAGCGTGGAGCGGACCGAGGCCGACCTGAAGCGGATCTTCCCCGAGGACAGCTGGAACGACCTGCACCTGCGCATCATCTACTTCGGGCGCGAGCACTGCCCGGCCAAGGGCCACGACCCTCGGAAGTGCCCCATCTGCAGCGTGATCGGGCGCAAGGAGCTGTTCACCGCGGGGCGGTGACCCCGGCCTCAGTTGAGCACCAGCGCCACCGTGCCCAGAGGCGGTGCCTCCACCACGGAAAGAGCCTTGCTGTAGCTCAGGATGGCCTGAAGGGTGGCGGGACGGGGACCCGGTTGAAGGTCCATGGCGGTGCGGCGAACAGGGGACCGGCGATCGCGCCGGCGGAGGGTAATGTGCTTCATGCCATCAGGTTGGTGTGCGTGATGATGAACGCCCCCTCGGCCTCCGCTATTGCACTCCCGCACGAATGATCACACAACCCCTTGATATCCAATGAAATAGAATGAGCCAAAATGCGAACGCCGGCTTACGGGCCGGCGTTCAAGGACATGCAGCTGGCAGGCCTATGCGCGCTCCAGATGGATGTCGTGTTCCTTGATGAGCTTGCGCATGTTGATCAGCGCATAGCGCATCCGTCCCAAGGCGGTGTTGATGCTCACGTTGGTGTGCTCGGCGATCTCCTTGAAGCTCATGCTGAGGTAGGTGCGCATGATCACCACCTCCCGCTGCTCCTCGGGCAGGTGCTCGATGAGCCGGCGCACATCCTCGTCGATCTGCACGTTCACGAGGCGCTGCTCGATGTTCTGGCCGGGCTGGGCCACGGAGGCGAAGACGTCATGCTCCTCCGAGCCCCGGACCAGCGGCATTTTCTTGCTGCGGCGGAAGTGGTCGATCACCAGGTTGTGGGCGATCCGCATCACCCACGGAAGGAACTTGCCCTCCTCGTTGTACTTGCCCGTCTTGAGGGTGTGCACCACCTTGATGAAGGCCTCCTGGAAGAGGTCCTCGGTGACCTCCCGGTCACGCACCATCAGGTAGACGTGGCTCCACACCTTGCGCTTGTGGCGCAGCAGCAGGGTTTCGAATGCCTGCTCGTTCCCCGCCATGTAGGCGTGCACGAGCTCCGTATCGGTGAGCACCTTCGTACGCATGTGACCTTCCCTTTTAGTCCGGATGTCGGATCAACGATCCAGGGTAGTGGTCACGCGATGGGCGAAGGGGGTTTGAAGGTGCGGGCCTGTCGGCCGGGTTCGGGAATGAGACGTGGCCCGGGTTGAGAACGTTGCCTGGTCGTCCGTATTGTGCGACCGGGTGGAATTTTCGTCGGACCAAGGCGAAGGTAGTGATCCCCGGTCAAAGTCGGGCGGGCCGATGCCTAAATTCGCGCCGCCCTTGCCTGCCCCCTCCCGCACTCGACGAGCAGCACCCGCCCCGGCGAACGGTGCCCCCCCCGCCCCGCCCAGGTCCGCCGGCCTGATCCGGGTGCAGGGCGCCCGCGTCCACAACCTCAAGAACATCGACGTCGACATCCCGCGCGGCAAGCTGGTGGTGATCACCGGCCTGAGCGGGAGCGGCAAGAGCAGCCTGGCCTTTGATACCCTCTATGCCGAAGGGCAGCGGCGCTACGTGGAGAGCCTCAGCAGCTACGCCCGCCAGTTCATGGGCCGGTTGGAGAAGCCCGATGTGGACCGCATCCTCGGCATCAGCCCGGCCATCGCCATCGAACAGAAGGTGATGACCCGCAACCCGCGCAGCACCGTGGGCACCAGCACCGAGGTGTACGACCACCTCAAGCTGCTCTTCGCCCGCATCGGCCGCACCTACAGCCCAGTGAGCGGCGAACCCGTGAAGCGCCACACCGTGGAGGATGTCCTCCGCACCGTGCACGCCCATCCCCCGGGGGAGGCCGTGCTCCTGCTCTGCCCCATGCACCTGCCGCCGGGCCGTACCCTGGCCGCCCACCTCGATGTGCTCCATCAGCAGGGCTTCGCCCGTGTCCACGATGGCACCGCGGTGCACCGCATCGAGGAGCTGCTGAGCGCGCGGACCCTGCCGAAGGGCGACTGGTGCCTGGTGGTGGACCGCGTGAGCGTGAACCCGGATGACGCCGAGAACGACAGCCGCATCGCCGACAGCGCCGAGGCCGCCTTCTTCGAAGGCCAGGGCGAGCTGCACGTGCTGGGGCCCGACGGTCGCGGAGGAGAGCGGCGCACCATCCTCAACGACCGGTTCGAGCGGGACGGCATCAGCTTCGAGGAGCCCAGCACCAACCTGTTCAGCTTCAACGACCCGGTGGGGGCCTGCCCCCAGTGCGAAGGCTACGGCAGCGTGATCGGCATCGACCACGACCTGGTGATCCCCGATCAGGGCCTGAGCGTCTACGACGAATGCGTGGCCCCCTGGCGCGGCGAGAAGCTCGGCGAATGGCGCGCCACCTTCATCGAACGAGCGGAACGGCACGACTTCCCCATTCACCGCCCGTATCGCGACCTGACGCCGGAGCAGCGCGACCTGTTGTGGAAGGGAGCGCGCGGACTGCAGGGCATCGACGCCTTCTTCCGCCATGTGGAGGAGAAGAGCTACAAGATCCAGTATCGCGTGCTGGCCAGCCGCTACCGGGGCAAGACGACATGCCCGACCTGCGGTGGCTCGCGGTTGCGCAAGGAGGCCTCCTACGTGCGCATCGCCGACCGCACCATCACCGAGCTGGTGCGCATGCCCATCGATCAGCTGCTGGCCTTCTTCCGCGGGCTGGACCTGAACGAGCACGACCGGCATGTGGCCTCCAGGCTCCTCACCGAGATCCGCAACCGCCTGCAATACCTGAGCGATGTGGGCGTGGGCTATCTCACCCTCGACCGGCGCAGCAACACCCTGAGCGGCGGTGAGACCCAGCGGATCGACCTGGCCACCAGCCTCGGCAGCAGCCTGGTGGGCAGCATGTACATCCTGGACGAACCGAGCATCGGCCTCCACCCGCGCGACACCCAGCGCCTGATCGGTGTGCTCAAGCGCCTGCGCGACCTGGGCAACACGGTGATCGTGGTGGAGCACGATGAAGAAGTGATGCGTGCCGCGGACCACATCATCGACATGGGCCCCGAAGCGGGCTCGCACGGTGGCCAGGTGGTCTTCCAGGGCGGCCACGCCGACCTGCTCGCCAGCGACAGCCTCACGGCGCGGTACCTCACGGGCCGTCTTCGCATCGCCCGTCCGGCCCGGCGGCGCCCGGTGAAGGACCGCCTCATCGTGCGCGGGGCGCGGGCCAACAACCTCAAGGACATCGACGTGGCCTTCCCCCTCCACATGCTCACGGTGGTGACGGGCGTGAGCGGAAGCGGGAAGACGACCCTGGTGAAGCGCATCCTGCACCCCGCCCTTCGCCGCGAACTGGAGGGCTTCAGCGAGCGCCCGGGCGAGCACCGCGCCCTGGAAGGCGACCTCAAGCGCATCGAGGCCGTGGAACTGGTGGACCAGGACCCCATCGGCCGCAGCAGCCGCAGCAACCCGGTGACCTATGTGAAGGCCTACGAGGAGATCCGGCAGCTCTTCAGCGACCAGGAAGTGGCCCGCGTGCGCGGCTACAAACCGTCCTTCTTCAGCTTCAACGTGGACGGAGGCCGGTGCGAGACCTGCCAGGGCGAGGGCGAGGTGCACATCGAGATGCAGTTCATGGCCGACATCCGGCTCACCTGCGAGGCCTGCCGCGGCAAGCGCTTCAAGGAGGAGATGCTCGATGTCCGTTTCCAAGGCCGCGACATCGCCGAGGTGCTCGACCTCACGGTGGACGACGCCATCGCCTTCTTCGGCGGAGCGTCCGGACCATCGGCCTGCGCCCGCATCGTACAGCGCCTCAAGCCCCTGCAGGACGTGGGCCTCGGCTACGTGAAGCTCGGGCAGAGCAGCAGCACCCTCAGTGGCGGCGAGGCCCAGCGCATCAAGCTCGCCAGCTTCCTGACGAAGGGCCAGGAGGAGCGCCCCACCCTTTTCATCTTCGACGAGCCCACGACCGGCCTGCATGTGCACGACATCGCCCGCCTGCTCAAGGCCCTGGAGATGCTCATCCACAACGGGCACAGCGTGATCTGCATCGAGCACAACACGGAGGTGATCGCCTGCGCCGACCATGTGATCGACCTCGGCCCCGATGGCGGCGATGCCGGAGGGCAACTGGTCTTCGCGGGGACCCCGGAGGCCCTGGCCGCTCACCCCGCCAGCCTCACCGGTGCCCACCTCCGCGGTCGGCTGGACTGACGCCCGTCAGCGGCCGGACCGACCTCCGTCAACCTTTTCCGAGCGGTGGTGTCGGACCTTCAAGGTCCCCAAGCGACCAGCCCATGACCACCCGCACCCTGCTCCTCGACCCGGTGATCGAACGTCTGATGGAGGCCCGTCCCGGCCCTTGCGTCACCATCACCCTGCCCACGCACCGCACGATGCCCGATGCGAACCGGGACATCCTGCTGCTCAAGGACCTGCTGCACCAGGCCGAGGACCGCTTGGCGCAGCTCGGTGAGAAACGCGCCGTGGCACCGATCATCGAGCGCGCGCGCACCCTGGCCGGGTCCATCGACCACCACCACCACATGGACGGCCTGGCCCTCTTCGTCGCCCGTGACCATGCCGAGCTCGTGAAGCTGCCCTTCCCGGTGGAACCGCGGGTGGTGGTGGGCGATGCCTTCATGGTGCGCGATGTGGTGCGGGCCCGGCTCGGCTCGGTACACTACCACGTCCTGGTGCTGAGCCAGCACGCGGCACGGCTCTTCGCCGCGAACGATGACCACCTCGTGGGCGAGGTGCGCGGCGGGCTTCCCTTGGCGAACCGGCATTACACCACGGACGCCGCCCAAGTGACCACCTCCCGCGGGCAGGACAACCAGGCCCGTCATTGGTACGCGGATGTGGCCAAGGTCGTGGAGCACGCCGTCGGTCCGCAGGGCCGTGTGGTGGTGGCCACCACCGCTACGCATCACGCCCCGTTCCTGGCGGCCGCCCCGCACAAAGCCCTGTTCATCGCGCACCTGGAGGGCAACCATGAGCACGAAGCACCGGCCGAACTCGTCCGCCGGGCCTGGACGCTGGCTTACGAGGATCAGAAACGCCGCCACCTGGCGGACGCGGAGACCCTGGCCCGCACCCCTGCGGACAGGCACGTGACCGCGATCGACGACATCTGGGCCCGTGTGCAGGAGGGCCGGGGACAGACCCTGCTGGTTGAACGCGACCTCGTGATCCACGGCGCGGTCGTGGACGGCCGCGTTCAGCCCGATGCCCCGAACGATGCCAGCGACCTCGTGGACCGGATCATCACCGCGCAACTGCATCACGGCGGGGAGGTCCGCATGCTTCCCCCCGGCAGCCTGAAGGGCTACGACGGCATCGCGCTCATCACCCGGTACTGACCGGCCCTACCGCAGCACGGTGACGTGCCCGCGCAGTTCGCGCAGCGTGTCATCGCAGGAAGGCGTGTAACGGATCACGTAGAAGTAGGTCCCTTCACTTGCCTTGCGGTCCGGGTTGTTACCATCCCAGGTGACCGCAAGGCTCGTGGACCGGAACACCTCGGTCCCCCACCGGTCGTAGATCGTCACTTCCACATCGTTGCCGCCACCGGCCTGGGGTTCGAACCGGTCGTTGGCCCCATCGCCGTTCGGGCTGAAGACGTTGGGCACCACGATGTCCGTGCCGAGCGGGTCGGGGATCACGGAGGCGACGCCCGAATACGTGCAGCCGAACGCATCGGTGACGCTGAAGCCATAACTGCCCTCCTCGCCCACCACGATGCTGCGCGTGGTGGCACCACCCGACCAGGAGTAGGACACTCCTTCATACGGGATGATGAGCAGTACGCTGTCGCCCGGGCAGGCCACGGCCTCGAAGTCGAGCGGACCGGGCCCGGGAGCCAGCGACACGTCCACCGTGTCCGCACCACCGCATTGGGCGAGGGTGACCTGCACCCAGTAGCTGCCGGGCTGGTCCACGGTGATGGACGACGTGGTGGCGCCGGTGCTCCAGGCATGGTCAGGACCGGTGAGGCCGGTGGACAGCACCGTACTGGCGCCCGGGCAGAGCACCTGATCGGGGCCCAGGTCCACCGTCACGCCCGGGATCACGTTCACCGTCACCGAGGCCGATTCGCTCGTGGCGCACAAGGTGTCCGTCACCGTCACCGTGTACGCCGTGGTGATGTCGGGCGAGGCCACCGGGGCCTGCGCCGTCGGATCGTTCAGATCGGTCGGGGGCGTCCAGGTGTAGCTATAGCCGCCCTGGCCACCGCTCACCACCGCGGTGAGCTGCGTGCTGCTTCCGCTGCAGATGGGGTCGGTGCCGTTCAAGGCCAGCACCACCAGGGGCACATCGACCTGCACGGTGACGCTGTCGATGCGCACGCAGCCCTCGGCGTTCGTCACCGTCACGACGTAGGTGATGGTGGCCGTCGGGGAGGCCGTCGGCGCCTGCAGGAAGGTGGCGTTGAGGCCCGTGCCGGGCGACCAGGACCAGGAGTGGCCGGTGCCCGAGGTCGGCTGCGCGTTCAACACCACGGAACCACCGCTGCAGATCGTGGTATCGTCCACCAGCAGCACGTCGAAGGCCTGGCCCACCTGCACGAACACCGAATCGGTGTAAGTGCATCCGAACTGGGCATCGAACACGTTCACGGCGTACCACTGATCGGCGGGCGGCGTGGCCAAGGGGTCCGCGATCGACGGGTCGTTGAGCGTGGCGGCCGGCGTCCAGGTGAAGTCGAGCCCGCCCACCGTGTTCGTGGCAATGGCCACATCATCCAGGCCCCAATTGTCCTCTCCCACACCACCGTTCGCCAGCTGCCTCCAGCGGAACAGGGTGTTGGCCGTCTGCGCCGGGCCGGGGATGTTCACCTGGATCACCGTGAAGGTGGGGTGCGCATACTCGTAGTAGGTGTCCATGATGGTCCACGCTCCCCCACCGTTCGTGCTGTACTCCAGCACCACGTGCTCCCCGGGATCGGCATCCTCGCAAGGGGCCGTGCCGGTGGCGATCTTGATCGCGAAGCGGACCGTACCGCCGGTCGACACGTCCACGGGACCTGCCGTGGCGCTGCGCTGTCCCGGTCCATCGAAGTAGAGGGCGTTGCCGGCCACCGAGCCGCATGCGCTGCTGATGCTGCCGTTCAGGATCCCGTTCCACAAGGAGGACGGGGCCACGTCCAACACGTCCAGCCCCTGGATCACCTGCTGGGCCGTGAGGCCGAGCTGGCTTTGTTCACCGGCACAGATCAACGGCGGGTCGGCCGTGGTGTTCAACGCCAGGACATCCCCGTTCACCACCGTCACCAGCACGCTGTCGGTGATGACCGCACAACCGTTCAAGGTGCTCACCTGGACCGTGTACCAGGTGGTGTGCGCCGGATTGGCCACCGGATCGGCGATGGACGGGTCGTTGAGGTCGGCCCCCGGGCTCCAGGAGTAGGCGTATGTTCCGGTCGGCGAAACGTCCACCCCCAACTGCACGGGCTGCAACAGGCAGGCTTCCACACCCGTGCTGTCACCGCTCGCCAGGGCCTGGATCGCCGGCGGAATGGCCAGTTCGATGCTGAAGAAGAACTGCTTCTCGCAACCGCTGATGCCCGAGGTGCCCGTCACGATGTACACATCGGACGCCGTCGGGGTGAAGGTGTAGCTGGCCCCTTGGAACAGCACGGTGTTCGGATCGCTCTGGGTGGTCCAGTACGGGTCGTTCAGCGGTTCGGGGATCGACAGCGTGATGGTGGTGTTGGTATCCGCGAGGCACAGGACGGTGTCCAGTGGGAGGATGGGCTCCGGCGTGAAGGAACCCACCGAATACGCATAGCTCTCGGCACTGCCCATGCCGTACACATAGGCCGTGAGGCCCCCGACGCACTCCAGCGTGTGGCTGCCCACCGGCAGCGGCAGCGACGCGTGGGCCACCGTGGGGCAGGCGGGATAGGGCGTGAACGCCGACGACGGCACCGGCACCCCGTCCAGGACCACATCGTCCACGTTCGGTTGCTGCACGATGATGTTCACATAGTGATTGGTGATCACCGTGGACACCACGGTCGCGAAGGTGACCCGATCGATGCGCTGCTCCTCGGCGTTCAACAGGAGCATGGCCGGGTCGCCGTTGGCCCCGCAGGTGATGCCTTCCATGAACTGGGCCACCACGAAGGGCTGGTTGCCCTCGAAGCAGGCGGCATCGGGGAAGGAGTTCAGCTCCACGAACTGGCCGGCGTTCAAGTTCAGGGGGGGACCGCCGTTCACCGTCACCTGCGTGCCGTCCTGGTCCGCCAGCACGCGGTAGGTGTATTGCGTGGTGGTGCTGAAGGGCACCGAGTAATAGCGCGTTCCCCAGGCCCGGCGCGGCAGGTTCTGCTCCACCACGTGATCACAGGCGAAGCAGCCATCGGGGATGTTGGTACAGACCGACCCGGAGAACACCGCGAAGGTGCGGCACTCGCCGCTGGCCGGGGTGCCCCGCACCACCGTGCCGGTGAAGTCGCCCAGCTCGTTCGCCGCGATCACCTGGTAGGTCTGACCCGAATCGAGCATCACGGTGAACGGGACCCCGGCCGGCTGCCCGCCGAAGGTGGTGGCCGTGGGGATGATCTCCACCTCGGTGTCGTCCTGCCGTGCCACGATGAGGAACTCCGAAGCCAGCTCCGGCAGTCCGCTCAGGCCTGGATACGCCATGATCCGGTAGTCGCTCCCCAACGACTGCACCGGATAGATCACCGCACCATCCGCGGTGAACTGCTCGAAGTTGATCGCGAAGACCGCCACGGTGTCCTGCGTTCGCACCAGGACCGACCGGCCCTCCACCACTTCGCTCGCCTGGTGCATGCCCTGGGCCAGCGGGATGGTGACGGTGGTGGTGACGTTCGCCGTGACGGTGAAGGCCTGACTGAAGCCGAGCAGCGGCATCTCCACCAGCCCCGAGGTGTTGGTGGGCGACGAGATGAAGATGTCCAGGCTTTGCACCGGATTGCCCTGGTAGTTCTTCATGAACCCCAACCAGAACTCGGTGCCCATGGTGGGCACGATCCCCTGTGCGAGGCCCGCAGGCCGGCCCAGGAAGGTGAGGAGAAGGACGAGAAGCGTCAAGCGCGGGATCCGGCTGCACAGGGGGCTGACCATGGTTCCGAGATGGGGTTGTCGAAGAGACGCGGCCAACGGATCCGCCGTTGCCGAACGTCGAAAAAATACGAACGCTTAGCGGAACTGGAGGTCGTACAAGCGACGGTAGGCCCCGTTGAGGGCGAGCAGCTCCTGGTGGCCTCCCTGCTCGATGATGCGGCCTTTGTCCAGCACCACGATGCGGTCGGCGTTCTGCACGGTGCTCAGGCGGTGGGCGATCACGATGCTGGTGCGGCCTTTGGTGATGCGCTCGGTGGCCTCCTGGATCAGCTGCTCGCTGGCGCTGTCCACCGAACTGGTGGCCTCGTCAAGCACCAGGACGGCGGGGCGGTGCACCATGGCGCGGATGAAGGCGAGCAGCTGGCGCTGCCCGGTGGACAGGATGCCGCCGCGCTCGCGGACGTCGGTGTCGTAGCCCCTGGGCAGACGCTCGATGAAGGCGTGCGCCCCCACCTCCCGGGCCGCGGCCTCCACCTGCGCGCGCGTGATGGAGGGGTCATGCAAGGTGATGTTGTCGTGCACCGTGCCGCTGAACAGGAACACGTCCTGCAGCACCACCGAGATGCAGCGCCTGAGCGCACCAAGCCGGTACTCCTCCACGGGGACCCCGTCCAGCAGCACCCGGCCCCGCTGGTGCTCGTAGGCCCGGCTGAGCACGTTGATCATCGAGCTCTTGCCCGAGCCGGTGGCCCCCACCAGCGCCACGGTGGTCCCCGCCGGGATGTCCAGGTCGATGCCTTGCAGGACCCACTCGGGAGCTTCATCCGGCTTGGGCTCGCCATAGGCGAACCAGAGCTCCTTCACCTGGATGTGCCCGCGCACGGCGGAGGACTCGCGCGTTCCCGTGTCGGGGATCGTGGCCTCCGTGTCCAGGAGCTTGAAGACGCGTTCGCTGCCCACCATGCCCATTTGCAGCACGTTGAAGCGGTCGGCCAGCTGGCGGATCGGCCGGTAGAGCATGTTGATGAAGAGGATGTAGGCGACGATGTCACCGAAGGAGGCCGTTCCGGCCAGTGCGTCCTTCACCCCCCACCACACCAGGAAGGCCAGCGACAGGGCCGAGAGGATCTCCACGAAGGGGAAGAAGATGGAATAGGCCAGCACCGAACGGATGTGCGCCGCGCGATGCTCGCGATTGATCGCCTGGAACTTGCGCATCTCCTGCGCCTCGCGCCCGAAGGCCTGCACGATCGCCATGCCCTGGATGTGCTCCTGCACGAAGGCGTTCAATCGGGCCACATAGGTGCGCACGTCCTCGAAGCTGCGCTGGATGCTGTTCTTGAAGATGTTCGTCCCCCAGAGCAGCAGGGGCACCGGCGCCATGCTCAGCAGGGCCAGCTTCCAATTGACGGCGAACATCACCACCACCACCACCACGAGCTTCAGCAGGTCGCCCAGGATGGAGAGCAGGCCCTGCGAGAAGATGTCCTCGATGGTCTCGATGTCGCTGATCACCCGGGTGACCATGGTGCCGATCGGGGTGCGGTCGAAGAAGCGGAGCTTGAAGCCGAGCACATGATCGAAGAGGCGGGTGCGCAGTTGGAAGCTCACGGCCTGGCCCAGCCAGCTGGTCCAGAAGGCCTGGTGGAAGCTCAGCAGGGTCTCCAGCACCAGGAGGCCGAGGACGATGATGGTCATCCGCAGCAGCCCGGCACCGTCGCCGGTGAGCGCGTAGCCGTCGATCATGTCGCCCATCAGAAGCGGCCGCACCACTCCGAGGGCGCTGAGCAGCACCGTGAGCCCGAAGGTGGCCCAGAACAGCGTCCGGTGCGGTCGCACGAACGCCATCACACGCGCGAAGAGGCGCCGGTCGAAGGCCCTGGCCTGGCCGCTCATGCGGGCACGGGGATGAAGGGATACACCACACGCTCCAGATAGAGCCCGCGCGCCGGCGCCGACTTGCCCGCCGCACTGCGATCGCGGGCCGCCAACACCTCCGCCATGTGACCCGGGGGGCGATGACCCCGACCGATCACCAGACAGGTGCCCACGATGGCGCGCACCATGTTGCGCAGGTAACGGTCCGCCCTGATCTCGAAGTCGTATCCGTTCGCGTGCTCGGTCCACCGGGCGAGCCGCACGTCGCAGATCATGGTGCGGGCATCGCTGCCGGCCTTGCAGAAGCTGCTGAAGTCCTGCTTGCCCACGAGCGAGGCACAGGCCGCGTTCATGGCCTCGGCGTCCAGTGCCGGCCTCAGCTGATGGCTGCGACCTTCGAGAAAGGGGTCCTTCCGGCGATGGATCCGGTACCTGTACCCGCGTTCGATGGCGCTGAACCGCGCGTGCGCATCATCGGGGACGGCGATGAGGCGCTTCACGCCGATGTCGCCGGGCAACAGGCTGTTGAGGCTGTACACGAAGCGGTCGTCCAGCGGGGCCTCGCCGCCCTGGTCGAAGTGCAGGAAGAACTGGGCGGCGTGCACCCCGGTATCCGTGCGGCCACAGCCCACCACGCTCACCCGCTCGCGGTGCAGCGCGAAGCGCATGGCCCGCTCCACCTCGGCCTGCACGCTGGGCCGGTCCGGTTGCAGCTGCCATCCGCGATAGGCCGTGCCCAGGAAGGCGATCTCCAGGAAGTAGCGCGGCATGATCTCCATCGGTGGTGGGCCCTGGACCACCCGGTGGGAAGCCCAGGCGCTCGGGCCCCCTGCGGGTCCGGCGGGCGGCAAAGCTAGCTCCGCCTTCGGTGGTGTCCGGTCGCCTGCGTTCCTTCGCCTTCATGTCCGCGACCCTGGCACCCGGCCGGCGCATCGGGCTGCTGTCCGACACGCATGGCTGGCTCGACCCACGCCTGCGCACCCACCTCGCCTCCTGCGACGAGGTCTGGCATGCCGGCGACATCGGCGGGCTACAGGTCACCGACGAGCTGAGGTCCTGGTTCCCCGAGAAGCCGCTGCGCGCCATCGTGGGCAACATCGACGATGCGGCCGCCCGCCGGGCCTTCCCGACCGACCTGCGCTTCGAGCTGGACGGGGTGCGCGTGTGGATCACCCACATCGGTGGTCGGCCACCGCGCTACGACCGGGCCATCGTCCAGGCCCTGCGCGACGACCCGCCCACCCTGTTCGTCTGCGGGCATTCCCACATCTGCCTGGTGAAGTTCGACGAGGCGTTGAACATGCTGTACATGAACCCCGGCGCCTGCGGGCGGCACGGATGGCACCAGATGCGGACGATGCTGCGCTTCACCGTCGCAGCCGGTCAGCTCAAGGACCTGGAGGTGGTGGAGCTGGGGAAACGGGGAGGAGTGGCGAGCACTGAGTGACGAGTGGCACGTGAAGTACCGCCCAGGCCGTTCACTCGCAACTCGCCGCTCCAGACCAGAAAACCCAGTTCACCGGAGCCGGTCCATGCTGCGGATCAGCGCTTCATCCTGGCGGATGCCGCGCTCGGCCAGGAAGGCCAGCACCAGCACCAGGACAGGGGCGGCGAACGCCACGCCATAGGAGACCTCCACCGCTCCCCGGCCGGCCATGTACACCTGGATGGATCGGTCGGTGATGACGGCGAAGGCCAGGGCGCCCAGCGCGAACAGGTAGGTGAAGCGCACGAACCGAAGCTGTCGCGCCCGGTCCTTGTAGAAGAAGATGGTGATCAGCGGCAGCACGGCCAGCAGGCCGAGCACGGCGGCGAACGGCACCTTCGGGCTGGCCTCCTCCAGGACGGCGCCATCACCCCGGAACAGGCCGGTGGAACGGAACACCACCTCCAGGTCGCCCACCGTGTAGGTGGCGAACGGGAACAGGTTGGCCAGGGCCGCCACCACGGCGGCGATGGCCAGGAACAGGGTCTGCTTGCGCTGGATCATGGGCCGGCAAAGATGGCACCTCCCCCCTTGCCGTTCACGCCGAATGATCTACGTTTGCGCCGACCGTTCCGCGCAGGCCCCCCCATGGTGGCCAGCGCCCCACCCGAAGTCCTTTCCGAACCGCACGAGACCCCTCCGGGTCCTCCGCCAAGGCGCAGCACGCGCCATCGCACCACAGCCATTCACCATGCCCGACAAGAACGCGCTGGAGAGCTTGAAGCTCGCCGAGCTCCGGGAGATCGCCAAGCAGCTCAACATCAAGAAGGCCGATACGCTGAAGAAGCAGGACCTCATCGCCCGCATCCTGGAGGCCCAGGGCGGTGCGCCCCCCGCTTCGGCCCGCCAGGACACCGATGCCATCGCCCTGGAGGCCGTGGCCGACGAGGACCCGGTGCCCGCGCCCGATCCTGAACCCGCCCCTGCGGAGGATGGCGACGATGGTGATGAGGAAGCCGACGACGAGGAGGAGGACGAGGAGGACGAGGAGGGTGATGACGCGGGGACGGCTGCGGACAAGGCTCCGGCCGACCCCGGACCGGAAGCTCCTCCCCCATCCGGACCGGTGGCCGCGCGGACCGAGAACCGCGAACCCCGTCGGGACGACCGCCGCGAGCGATTCGAGCGGCGTGAGCGGCGCGAACGGGGCGATCAGGTGACGCCGCCCCGGGAAGGCGGCGAGCGCGACGATCGCCGGGAGCGCTTCCGCGACGAGCGGCGTGAAGGCGGGCAGGCCAACGGTGACCGTCGCGAGGACCGCCGCGAGGACCGCCGCGACCGCGGTGATCAACCGCGGCATGACCAGGGGCGCCCCGACGGCCCTCGCGACCAGGGCCAGGGACAGCGACCACAGGAACCACGGCAGGACCGTCCGCGGCAGGAGCAGCGCGAGCAGATCACCTTCGATGCCTTCGTGGAGTGCGAGGGGGTGCTGGAGATCATGCCCGAGGGCTATGGCTTCCTGCGCAGCAGCGATTACAACTACCTGGCCTCGCCGGACGATGTGTACGTGAGCCAGCAGCAGATCAAGCAGGCCGGCCTCAAGCTGGGCGATTCCGTGAGCGGGTTCGTGCGCCCGCCGCGCGAAGGGGACAAGTTCTTCCCCCTGGTGAAGATCGACCGCATCAATGGCCGCGACCCCGAATGGGTGCGAGACCGGGTGCCCTTCAAGTTCCTCACGCCCCTCTTCCCCGATGAGAAGTTCAACCTCACGGGCAAGAACCCGAACCTCAGCATGCGCGTGCTGGACCTCTTCGCCCCCATCGGCAAGGGCCAGCGCGGCCTCATCGTGGCGCAGCCCAAGACCGGCAAGACCATCCTGCTGAAGGATGTGGCCAACGCCATCGCCGCCAACCACCCCGAGGTGTACCTGATCGTGCTGCTGGTCGACGAGCGGCCCGAGGAGGTGACGGACATGGCCCGCAGCGTGAACGCCGAGGTGATCGCCAGCACCTTCGATGAGCCGGCCAGCCGCCACGTGCAGGTGGCCAGCATGGTGCTGGAGAAGGCCAAGTGCCTCACCGAATGCGGACACGACGTGGTGATCCTGCTCGATTCCATCACCCGACTGGCCCGCGCCTACAACACGGTGCAGCCCGCCAGCGGCAAGATCCTCTCCGGCGGTGTGGACGCCAACGCCCTGCAAAAGCCCAAACGCTTCTTCGGCGCCGCGCGGAAGATCGAGAACGGGGGCAGCCTCACCATCCTGGCCACCGCCCTGGTGGACACCGGAAGCAAGATGGACGAGGTGATCTTCGAGGAGTTCAAAGGCACGGGCAACATGGAACTGCAGCTCGACCGGAAGATCAGCAACCGCCGCATCTTCCCGGCCATCGACATCCAGAGCAGCGGCACCCGCCGGGACGACCTGCTGCACCACAAGGACGTGCTGCAGCGCACCTGGATCCTGCGCAAGCACCTCGCCGACATGAACCCCGTTGAAGCCATGGAGTTCATCAAGACCCGCATGGAGGGCACCAAGAGCAACGAGGAGTTCCTCGTGTCGATGAACGGTTGAAGAGTGACGAGTAGCGAGCAACGAGTGGCGAGTGAGAGCTTGTCACCCTGACCGTAGGCGAAGGGTGCACTCACTCGCGACTCGCCACTCAACGCCGTGATCCCACAACCCTCGTGAAAACCGCCTTCTTCGTCGCCCTGGCCGCGATGGCGCTGCGCGTCGTGCTGCTGGGTGCCGATCGGGCCCCGGACCCGCCGTACTTCATGCCCGTGCACCTGCTCGCCCTGGTGATCATCCCCTTCCTGGCGGCGCGGGAGCAACTGCACGGTGAACCGCGCAGCGGGGTCCCACAGTTGTTCCGCGTGGGATTCCGGGCCACCGCGTTGTACACCCTGGTGATGGCGGCCTTCCTGCTGGCCTTCTACACCTGGATGGACGTCACCTCGTTCCCGGTGCACATCAACGCACTGGTGGACCAGGCGGTGGCCGCCGGACATCCGGAAGCCGAGGCGCGTTCGCGGTTCGAGCGGTTCTTCACCCCGTTCAACTACGCCAGCCTGTCGTTCTTCCTGCTCCTGCTCCTGGGCGCATTCAACGCGCTGCTGACGACCCTGCTGGTGCACAAGGTGCTCCGCAGGATGCACTGACACGGTCCCGGTCAGGCGATGAACGCCTCGCTCAAGGCCTGCAGGTCGAGCCCGCCGAAATTGCCGCTGCTCATCATCAACAGCACCCCGGGATCCGCCTGGGCCGCGCGCACCGCGCCCATGAGCTGGATGGGGTCACTGAGCACCTGAAGGTCCGCGCGGGCGAAGCCTTGCCGGATGCGGTCCGGCGGGATCGGCGGCAGCCGCTTCAGCTGCACGGCATGCGGGTCGTAGAACACGATGGCCGAATCGGCCCGGTCCATGGCACCGGCGTACTGGTCGAGGAAGCCCTCGCTCAAGCTGCTGTAGGTGTGCAGCTCCATGCAGGCCACCAGCTTGCGGCCGGGGAACTGCTCGCGCACGGCCTCCACCGTCGCCTTCAGCTTGCTCGGGCTGTGGGCGAAGTCCTTGTAGACCACCTTCCTCCCCTGCTCAGCGAGTTTCTCCAGGCGCTTGGCGGCGCCGTGGAAGGTGCGCATGGCCTCATGGAACAGCCCATCGCCGATGCCGAGCTGGTGGCACACGTGGCGCGCACCCTCCAGGTTCATCAGGTTGTGGCGGCCGAAGACCCTGAGGGGCACCTCACCGCGGGGGGTGAGCAGCACCGTGGTGCCGTCGTCGATGCGGTGCGCCGGCACGCCGTACGGGATGCGCACGGCCTGCACCTCGGGCTCCTCCGCCACGCGCTTCACCTCCGCATCCTCGGCGCAGTACACGAGCTTGCCACCGGGCTCGATCACCTGGATGAACCGGCGGAACTGGTCCACGTAGCTCTCGAAGGTCTTGAACACGTTGATGTGGTCCCACGCGATGCCGCTGATGAGCGCGATGTCGGGCCGGTACAGGTGGAACTTGGGCACGGGCTCCAGTGCCGAGGCGAGGTACTCGTCGCCCTCGATGATGGCCACCCGGCTCGTGGGGCTCAGGCGCACCATGCAGTCGAAGCCCTCGAGCTGCGCGCCCACGAGGTAGTCGAACTCCACGCCCGCATGCCGCAGCACATGGATGATCATGCTGGTGATGGTGGTCTTGCCGTGGCTGCCACCGATCACCACGCGCGTCTTGTCCTTGGTCTGCTCGTGGAAGTACGAAGGGTAGCTGAAGACGGGTATGCCGAGCTCCTGCGCTCGGATCAGCTCGGGGTTGTCGGCGCGGGCGTGCATGCCCAGGATCACCGCGTCGATGCCGGCATGGATGCGCAGCGGGTCCCAGCCGAGCTTGTCGGGCAGCAGGCCCAGGCGGTCGAGGCGGCTGCGGCTGGGCTCGAAGATCTCGTCGTCGCTGCCGGTGACCTCGTAGCCCTTCTGGTGCAGGGCGATGGCCAGGTTGTGCATGGCGCTGCCGCCGATGGCGATGAAATGGACCGTGCGCATGGGGCGAAGGTGCATGCGCCCATGGGCTGATGCGGTCACGTGCCCATGGAATGCTTCAACGAGGGGGTGTGGGCAGCGGCGCAACGGTCACGGCCGACCGGTGGCGTAGCTTCGGCGCACCAAGATGGAACTCCACGTCATCGACACCGGTCTCTTCAAGCTCGACGGCGGCGCCATGTTCGGCGTGGTGCCCAAGACCCTCTGGAGCAAGGCCCACCCGCCCGACGAGAAGAACCTCTGCACCTGGGCCATGCGCTGCCTGCTGGTGGTGAACGGCGACCGCCGGATCCTCATCGACAACGGGCTTGGCGACAAGCAGGACAGCCGGTTCTTCAGCCACTACGAACCTCACGGGGACGCCACGTTGGACAGTTCCCTGAAGGCGGCGGGGTTCCATCGGGACGACATCACGGACGTGTTCCTCACCCACCTGCACTTCGACCACTGCGGTGGCAGCATCCGGTGGAACAGCAGGCGCGACGGCTACGAACCGGCCTTCCGGAACGCCACCTACTGGAGCAACGAACACCATTGGAAGTGGGCCACCAACCCGAACGCCCGTGAGAAGGCCAGCTTCCTGAGGGAGAACATCCTGCCCATCCAGGAGAGCGGACAACTGAAGTTCGTGGACGTGGGACGACGTAGCGCCGAGGAGAACCTGTTCCTGCCGGAGCTGTTCCCCGGCTTCGGCGTGCTCCTGGTGAACGGCCACACCGATGCGATGATGGTCCCCTTCATCGCGCACAAGGGACGCACCCTCATCTACATGGCCGATCTGCTGCCCAGCGTGCACCACATCCCTCTGCCGTGGGTGATGGGCTATGATACACGGCCCTTGTTGACGCTGCAGGAGAAGAGCGATGTCCTGGAACTCGCGGCGCGGGAGGACCATGTGCTCTTCTTCGAGCACGATGCGACGAACCAATGCTGTACCGTTCAGGAGACGGAGAAAGGCGTGCGGCTGAAGGACAGCTTCCCGCTCAGCGCCGTCTGACCGGAGCGCCATGAGCCTGATCGCCAAGCTGCTGATCGCCCTGGTGGCCTTGGAGCATCTCTACATCCTCTGGTTGGAGATGTTCGCATGGACCACACGCGCGCCCAAGGTGTTCCGCTCGATGCCCGCGGACCTCTTCCCGCGCACGAAAGCGCTGGCCGCGAACCAGGGGCTTTACAACGGCTTCCTCTCGGCGGGCCTCTGTTGGAGCCTGTTGATCGGCGATCCGACCTGGGCGCGTCATGTGGCGTGTTTCTTCCTGGGCTGCGTGGCCGTCGCCGGCATCTACGGCGCCCTCAGCGCAGAGCGCTCCATCTTCTTCGTCCAAGGCCTGCCGGCCCTGCTGGCCCTCGCCGCCGTGCTGTTCGGCTGATCACCACAGATCGAGGCCGAACAGCCTGAACGTGACGTACGGGAAGCCGATGTAAATGCCGTCCTGGCGCTGTTCCACCGGGTGGGTGCCCACGTTCACCGTGCTTCCGTGCAAGGCCCTGCCCGAGGCCGGGTCGAAGGCGAACCGATGCCACGGGCACACCAGCCGCCCCTCTTCGCACCAGCCTCCTTCGAAACTCCGGCCCTGATGTGGACAGCGGTCCTCCAAGGCGAACAGTCCGGCCTGGGTGCGCACGAGACGCAGCACATGCCCGTTCAGGACCAACCTCAGGTGCCCGTCCACGGGCAGCGCAGCCACGCGCGGATCGTCCACACGGGACCAACGCATCCGGTCCACCCACATGAGCGCAAAGATGCAGGCGCCGATCGCCTTGCCTTACCGACGCACGACCAGGCGCTGCGCCTGCCGCCGATCGGTCGTGGCCACCACCACGGTGTAGACCCCGACGGGAAGCGCGGAGACATCCAGTTCGCTGCGATCATCGCCCGTTCGCACCGGTAGCATGAGCGGCTGGCCCAGTTCGTTCAGCACCATGACCCGAGCGGCCGGGGCCCCAGGGCCATGGACCACCACCACCCGGTCCGTGGCCGGGTTGGGCACGATCCGCACGCCGTCCGCAGCCCCCTCGAATCGCACGGGCACCGCATCCGATACAGTGGACGTGCCATCATGATCGGTCTGCCGCAGCCGGTAATAGGACAGCCCGGGCAAGGGCTGCATGTCCACCGCGGCATACTGCTGCTCGCTTTGCGAATCGCCGGCGCCGGCGACCTGCAGGACCTGGGACCACTCCGAACCGTCCCGTGACCGTTCCACCGCGAAGAAGGCGTTGCCGTGCTCGGTGGCCGTGGCCCAGCGGAGCTGGACGTGCGCCTCCACCGGGATGGCCTGGAACGAGAGCAGCTCGACCGGGAGCGGGGTGGACAGCCCGGAGAGGATGCCCGTGTTGTTGGCGCCGGCACCGTTGAGGGCATAGGTGCTGCAAGGGGTCTGGTTGCAGCCACCCTGCCCGTTGACCGTGTTGGTGGTGATGTTGGTGGTGGGCTGCAGGCCGGAGAAGATCACCGCGCCCTGACCGCCGCCCCCACCGCCACCGTGCGTGCTGGAGTTCACCGATCCGCCGTTGCCGCCGTTCGCGCGGATGGTGAGCGGACAGCCGGCCGCGACGGACCAGGTGGCCGCATCGATGAGGATGGTTCCGCCGGCACCACCGCCGCCGGCACCATCGTTGCCGGAATTGACGGCCGTGGCACCGTTGGCGGAGATGACCAACGAGCACGTGCCCGCGGTGGTGATGCCACCGGCCTCGATGAGGATGATGCCCCCTCCGTCCGCGCCGTTGGTCGACGCATCGTCGTTGCCCTCACCCCCGCCGCCGCCACCGCCCATGAAGATGCGCGTGCCCGTGATGTGGCCGCTGAGGGCGATGCCCCCGATCCCCCCTGCGTCGGCCGCACAGCTCCATCCGAGCACCGCGCTGCCGCCGGCCGTGTAGTTGCCGCCGCCACCGCCGCCCGCGTTCACCTGGTTCGCCCCACCGCCTCCATTGAGGAGCTTGCCACGACCATCGCGCCAGTTATCGTTGGTGATGCGATAGATGCCTTCACCCTTCTCGGCGAAGTACTCCGTACCGGCCGCCGTGCTGCTCCAGCGGAAGTCCGTGGTGTTGCACGGCAACACGTAGTTGAACCGGTCCCGCGCACCGCCCCGGAACCCCGCGGCATCGGCCGTGATGCTGTGCTGCAACGTGAGTGTGCCACCGACACGGAAAGCGACCACGCCACCCAGGGTGCCGTTCCAATCCAGCGCGCTGATGGCACTGGTGGTGGTGAAGTTCCCGCCCGCGCCCAACAGCTCGTGCGTGATGGCCTGCACCCGCGCGTTGGCGCCGAAGTTGAACGTGATCCCCGGTGCCGTCACCAAGGTGATGCTCGTGAGGGTGCCGGCCACACGCGTCACCGAGGCGATACGGCGGACCTCGAACCGGCCGGCCTGCTGGATGGCGGACAGGTTGCCGAAAGCTGCATTGTTGCCCGTGTTCGTTCCGATGACGTTGTCCTGCATCTGCATGATGACGATGTCCTTCCCGGCCTGGAACAGGGCTGTCGCCTCGTTGGTCGCTCCCACCGTGAGCGTGCTCCCGGCGATGGCGGTGATCTCCGCGTAGCCATTGATGACCTGGGCATGAAGGCCTGTGGTGGCGAACAAGAAGACGAGGTACAGGAAGCGCATGGGGCGGTCCGTTGAGCGGACCGTTGAACGGGGCTGTGGCCCAGCAGGTTCCACCTCACCCGCGGGCCTGTCCGGACCGGCCTTCACGAAGACGACGGCCCGATCGGCCTCACGAAGGCCCCGTCGCGCCGCACGTCGTGGCAGGCCAGCCCCAGCTCGGTGCAGCGCTTCCGAATACGCCAGCGCTGCAGCCCATCCAAGGAGCCGGACAGGATCACCTGGCCTCCGGACCGAAGCCGGGCGAGCGCAGCATCGGCCGCCTGTTCCCGCTCCGCGGTGAGGACCAGCACATCGAACGTGCGCTCACCCGGAGGCGGTGCTTCGTTCCCCACCACCAGCACGTTCAATCCGGCGCCGAACCACGCTCCGGCACCGCCCACGCAGAACCCGGCCCTGACCGGCACCGCGGTCCACAGGTCGGCGCACGACAGGGTATCGACCACGTTCGCACCGCTGGCCCGGGTGAAGCGCTCGATGCGCTGTCGTGCGTTCGCCAGACCCGGAGCGCTTTCCACGACCACCGCCGAGGTGCCCTCCCGAAGCGCCATCACCAGACCGGCCCGTTCGTCGAAGACCACCAGCTCGCGCACCGAGGTGGTGTGTAGGACCTGTGTGGCGATGCTGAACGCCAGCGCCGGTACCAAGGCGAGGGCCACCCAGCGCCCGGAGCGCTGACCGCCCAGGCGATCGAGGCAGATGGCCAGGACCATGGCCATGAGCACCGCCCCTTGAACGGGGGTCACCCGCACATCGGGATAGGCGTAAGGGGCATCCGCGAAGAACCGGCCGACATGTCCCACCACCAGCACCAGACCGCCCAGGGCGTCGGCGACGAACGGACCGAGGATGGGGACCGGCAGCGTGAGCAGGAGCAGGATGCCACCGACGACACCGATGTTGACCAGCGTGACGATGATGATGTTGGCCGGCAGGAACCAGACCGGGAAGGCCTTGAACACCGCCAGGGAGACCGGAGTGGTGAACAGCTGGGCGGCCAGGGACACCGCGATCAATGACCAGCAGTAGCGCAGGACGACATTCCCCGGGGACCATAGCCGGCGAATGGGATCATAGCACAGCACGATGCCCAGCACGGCCAGGAACGACAGCTGAAAACTGAGCTGGAAGAGCATCCGGGGGTCCCAGACGAGGAGCAGCATGGCCGCTCCCGCCAGGGTATTGAGCGTGGCGGAGCGGCGCTGCAAGAGGCTGGCAACGACGAACAGGGAACACATCACCGTGGCCCGCAGCACCGAGGGTGTGGCGCCCGTGATGCCGGCATAGCCCCACAGCACCAGCAGCGCGATGACCGCTCTGGACCATCGCGCACCGCCCCCGCCACCCAACGGTCTGAGCAGGGCCATGAGCACCCAGTAGATCAACGCCACATGCATCCCGCTCACCGCAAGCACGTGCATGGTGCCGCTCCGGGCGAAGGCATCCTTCTGATCGGCATCCAGTTCGTTGCGGATCCCCAAGAGCAGAGCAAGCACCACGGCCCGCTCCCGATCCGGAAGGCCGCTCCGATCGAGCCATTGCCAAACACGCTCCTGGGCGGGGAGGAACAGATCCGTCCACCGCCAACGATGGGCGAGGTGGCGCCATTGACCGGCCTCCACGAAACCCTGGTCATGGATCCCTCGAGGACCGACCCATGCACGTACATCGAATCCCCCGGGATCGGGCGTCCGCAGCGGAGGGCTCAGGGCAGCATGGACCATGAGCACATCGCCTGGACGGACGAGAGGTGCCAGGGAGTCCTTCGTGAGGGTCAATAACGTCAGGGCGCTCGTTGCGTGCGTACCATCCGCGGACCAGGACCTCAACAACCTGGCATCGCATCGCACATGCCGGGGCGAAGCCCCGTGCACCACCTCCACCTCCACGAGATGCGCGCCGTCGGCGCCCCGGCGCGGTCGGGCCTCCGCGGTACGGAAGGCCCACCAACACACACCGAAGATCAGCAAGGCCGGGATCGCGGCCGCGTAAGGCAGCCATCGATGGCGAAAGGGGAACGGGACGAAGGCCGGCACCGCGAACAACAGCAGTGCGATCGGGAACAAGGCGGCCAGAACGGTGGTCGAGGGGGTGTGGATCGACCCTACGGCCAGGCCGGCGGCGAAGGGCAGTGCGAACCGCAACATGGGTGCGCAGTGCCATCCTGACCAGAACAACGATGATCGCTCCATGGCCGCCGCCCCAAGGTATCCCATCGTCCATTACCATCGACGGCGGTCGGTACTTTCGCCGGCACAGTCCCACCCGCATGCCTGATCACGCTCCACCCGCCCGTCCTTCCCGTTGGGGACGCATCGGGTACATCCTCTTCCTGCTCGTGTTCACCATCGCCTGTGTGGAACTCGGGGCCCGGTACTACCTGGGCCACGTGCTGCACAAGGCCAGCGAGAACAAGTTCCGCTTCAACTCCTACAGGGTGTACGAGCATGTGCCCGGCTATCAGGAACGCGAAGGCGACCGGGTGCGGTTGGCCATCAATGCGAACGGGTTCCGGCGTACGGAGGATGTCCCCCTGGCCAAGCCCCCGGGCACGGTGCGCATCTTCTTCCTGGGCGGGTCGGCCGCCCATGGCATCAGCAGCGCAGCGCCCTATCCGGTGGTGCACGTGGACCAGTCCGAGACCGTGGACGCCCACCTGGAGCGACTGCTCAACGAAGCGATGCCCGGGTCACGGATCGAAGTGATCAACGCGGCCGTCACCGGCTACCAGGTGTTCCAACACACCCAATACCTGCTCACCGAGCTGTTGTCCTACGACCCCGACATGGTCATCTTCTTCGACGGCGCCAACGACCACTACGTGAACGACCCGGCTTACCGCTACATGGAGGATTTCCGGTACCAGTTCTGGCGTCCCCGGTTACAGGAGCCTTCCATCGGAGGGGCGTTCACCTACCTGGGGCATTGGCTTTCACGCTACAGTGCCGCATTCAGGGGATACATGGCCTGGAGCATGATCCGCGATGCGGTGCGGTGCGGTGAACGCGTGGATTGGCAGGCGGCCTATGTGGACGATGCGACCACGGTCAGCAATCACAAGGCCGTCTCCCGCGATCAATTCCTACGCGCCATCGAGACCAATCTCTTCTTACTCCAACGTGACGGGGTGAAGGCGGTGCTCTGCCTGCAGCCGATGCTCGTGCTCCGCGATACCGCCCTGCTGGCGGACGAGGAACACGCCTTCCTGCATCAGGACCCGAACGTGAAGGCGCTCTACCCGGTGGTGCTCGAGGAACTGAACGACGTGGCTCAACGCTGGCGTGTCCCCCTGGTCGACCTCAATGTTCCGTTCAACGACCCATCGCACAGCGGACGCCAGCTCCTGATCGATTACTGCCACCTGAACGGAGCCGGCGGGGAGGTCTGTGCCAAGGCCCTGCTTCCCGTGGTCCAGCTTCTGCTGCGGCCAACCGCCATGGACAGCAGTGCTACAGCACCTGCAGGATCAGGCACTTGAGATAGAGGCTCTCCGGGATGCTCCAATGCACCGGGTGATCGGGCGGCTGCGTACCGTAGTAGACCTCCCGCAGTTGCCGTCGTGCGTCCTTCGCGGCATCGGCGACCATGGCCCGGAACAGGTCCGGTGTCATGTGCTGGCTGCAACTACAGGTGACGAGGAACCCGCCGCGCGGCAGGCATTTCATGGCGCGCAGGTTGATCTCCTTGTAACCCCGCGTGGCACCGGCGACCGTCGCGCGACTTTTCGCAAAGGCCGGTGGATCCAGCACGACCACGTCCCACTTTCGACCTGACCGACCAGCCTCGGTGAGGAAGTCGAACACATTGGCCTCCCGGAACGAGCACCGTTCGGACGACCCGTTCAGCTCGGCGTTCGCCGCCGCAGAGCGGATGGCCGAAGCGCTGATGTCAAGCCCTTCCACCCGCTCAGCACCGTAGTGGGCGGCATGCAATGCGAAGCCCCCGGTGTGGGTGAAGCAATCGAGCACGTCCGCTCCTGCGACCACCGGAGCAATGGCGGCGTGATTCAGGCGCTGATCGAGGAAATGGCCCGTCTTCTGGCCCTCCGCCACATCCACCTGCACCTTCAACCCATTCTCCACGATGGGGAAGCGCGTGGTGAAGGGATCGCTGAGGAAACCCTTGATCGGCTGAAGACCTTCCTTCTCCCGGATCGGCACGTCGTTGCGCTCGTAGAATCGGGTCACACCGGTCACCTCCCGGAGCGCTTCCACCAGGCTGTGCTTCCACCGGTCCATGCCCAGGCTCAAGGTCTGGAGCACGATGGTGTCGCCGAACTTGTCGGCCACACAAGCCGGCAGACCGTCCGATTCACCGAAGATCACGCGACAGGACGTGGTATCGACCATTCGCTGACGAAAAGCCCATGCCTCTTTCACCTTTCGGAGAAAGAAGCCATCATCGATCGGCTCGTCAAGGTCGGCGGTCAGGATGCGGACCTGGATCTTGCTGGCCGGATTGAAATAGCCCTGACCGATCGGGCGCTTGCGGTCATCGAAGACCTGGACCACATCGCCTGGTCCGGGGTCGCCCTCCACGCGAACCACTTGGTTGTCGAAGATCCACGGATGACCGTTTCGGACCCGGTCGCGTGGATCGCGGATGATGGTGCGATGGCGCATGAGAGGCGCAAGGTAGACGCTGGTCGGAGCAGGGTTTTGCCGACGTATGTATGGCCATACATACGTTAAGGCGCTCAGCTATGGTCCGTGGGCGGCGTTCGCAAGAACGCCCGCTCTAGCACTGCGCTGATGTTCAGCGCATTCTGAGGTGTTTTGCAGATCGACTTCGAGGCGAGGAGCGCTAGTCCTCGGACTGGAAGTATGTATGGCCATACATACGTCGCCTTGTTCTGGCAGGATCCGTCGCTGGTGGTGTCTTCGTTCCTTCAACGCCAATACCCTGATGTTGTAAGAGTTAGGCGGATCCTTGTGGTCATCCTATCGGCTCGGAGTGAAGGTCGCATGACGGAAGTATGTATGGCCATACATATGTTCAGTGGAGCGAAAGAACCAGCTGTCCGAACGATTCATCTGAGCGTCAGCCCTATGGTTCACTCCAACTCGTTCTCGCTCGCCATTGTCCCACCATGAGCAGCTCGAAACCTATGTATGGCCATACATAGGTTCGACCGTCCATCGAGTCCGCTCCACCCGGTGACCCAACCTGCACGCCGCCATCAACCCACTGAGACCCAGTCCTTCCTTTCAATAGTGCGTACCCGATCCGGGATCGCAAGCACCTGATACCCCACGAGCGAAGTATGTATGGCCATACATATGTTACCAGGACATTCGGTTCTCAGCCAGTTCCCCGCCAGCCCCGAACTTCGCCTCCTTGACCGCCCTCAACGCGGTGTGGATCATGGAGAGCTCGATGAACGTGGCAGTGATCGGGGCCGGTGCGATGGGCAGTGGCATAGCCCAGGTGGCTGCCCAGGCTGGACATTCGGTGCTGCTGATGGACGCGCGACCAGGGGCGGCGCAACGCGCCGTGGACGCCATCCGCGAAACGCTCAACAAGCTGGCCGAGAAGGGTAGGCTCACGCCGACCGAGGCTGCTGAGGCCGGCGCGCGGCTCCAAGCGGTGGGGGCCGTGACCGAGCTCGCGGGTCCAGGTCTGGTCATCGAGGCCATCGTGGAGGATCTGTCGGCCAAACGCGAACTGTTCACCCGGCTCGAATCCGTGGTCGATCCCGACTGTGTGCTGGCCACGAACACCAGCAGCCTCAGCGTAACGGCCATCGCCGGGGCTTGCGCTCATCCCGAACGGGTGATCGGCCTTCACTTCTTCAATCCCGCACCGCTGATGCCACTGGTGGAGGTGGTGCCCGGCCTGGCCACTGCTCCGGGGCTGGCTGAACGGTGTGGCCTGTGGATGGGCCGATGGAGCAAGGTCCCGGTGGTCTGTAAGGACACGCCTGGGTTCATCGTCAACCGGGTGGCCCGCCCCTTCTACGGCGAAGCCCTCCGCATCCTCGAGGAGGGGTTGGCCGACATGGCCACCATCGACCATGCCATGCGCACGGTAGGCGGCTTCCGCATGGGGCCTTTCGAGTTGATGGACCTGATCGGCAACGATGTCAACTTCGCCGTCACCCGCAGCGTGTTCGAGGCCTTCTTCTTCGACCCGCGCTACCGGCCGAGCCTGACCCAGCAGCGCCAGGTGGAGAGCGGCCGCCTGGGACGAAAGACCGGCCGCGGCTACTACGACCACACGGGCACGACCACCCCTCCCATACCCAAGAACGACCCGGAACTGCTTGACATGGTCTTCCTCAGGATCCTGGTGATGCTCATCAACGAGGCTGCGGACGCCCTCTACCTCGGCATTGCCGACCGCGCGGCCTTGGAGCTGGCCATGACCAAGGGGGTCAACTACCCGAAGGGCCTGTTGGGCTGGGCGGATGAGATCGGCCTTGACCGGTGCCTGTCCATGCTTCAAGGCCTTCAGACCGAATACGGCGAGGACCGATATCGCCCATCTCCCCTCCTGCGCAGGCTGGTACGCGAGGGTCGCACCTTCCACGGGTGATCCGACATCCGATCGTCGATACTTTATTTTCCATGGAACGGATCAGCTCCTATTTTTGCCGCCCCAAACACCAACGACAGATCCCATGAAGCTCCATTTGTTCAGCGCCACCGCCTTGGTGGCCCTTACCCTCGCCTCCTGCGGCGGCGGCGGCACCGCCGAAGGTGAAGGTGCGATCGACAGCACCGCCACCATGGAGGCGAAGGAAGTCTCCTATGCCTTGGACATCGCGGCCAGCAAGCTCACCTGGAAAGGGGTGATGATCGGTGTGAAGTACCACGAGGGCACCATGGCCTTCACCGAGGGCAGCTTCATGGCCAAGGGTGGCCAGCTTGTCTCCGGCGGTTTCGTGGTGGACATGAAGAGCATGGTGCCCCTCGACACCAACTACAACAAGGACTACACCAAGGAGAAGCTGACCGGTCACCTGGCCAGCCCTGACTTCTTCGCGGTCGACAGCTTCCCCACGGCCAGCTTCAAGGTGACCTCCGTCAGCGGCAACACCGCCACCGGCGAACTGAACGTGCGCGGCCGGATGGGCACCGAGACCGTCACTGACATCGTGATCAGCGAGGAGAACGGCATGGCCAACGCCAGCGGCAAGCTGGTGTTCAACCGCCAGAAGTATGGCGTGTCCTGGGCCAACCCGATGAAGGACATGGTCCTCAGCGACGACATCGAGATCGTGGTGTCGCTGGTGGGCAAGGGGCAGTGACCTCGCGCCGAGTTGCAAGGAAGGCGACCCTCGGGTCGCCTTCCTTCGTTTCAGACCTTGCCCAGCAGGAACTCGTTCAAGGGGCGCATGGCGCTGTAGTGCTCCATCATCACATCGGCCAGCTTGGGCGAGGTGATCCTGGAGGCGGGCAGCTCGGCGCACCAATAGAACTGCTTGTTGTAGAGCAGTGGCTCACGTTCGGCCGCCTTGCGCAGCTCCGGAGGAAGCACTTTGTTCCGCTCTCCCAGGATCGACCCGAACCGCTCGGCGAACGGCTTCGCGGTATAGAGCGAACGGAAAACGGCCGGCTTGGCGGCGATCCGTTGCCGGATGGCGAGCAATGCCTCCTTCTCCGGCTGGTAGCTG
Source organism: Flavobacteriales bacterium (assembly GCA_016788285.1). Lineage (GTDB taxonomy): Bacteria > Bacteroidota > Bacteroidia > Flavobacteriales_F > PHOS-HE28 > PHOS-HE28. The sequence continues at coordinate 47,813 of JAEUSW010000076.1, read as the reverse complement.
CCCCCATAGATCGCCACCTTCTCCGGGCCCAGCTCGATGTACATGCCGGGGACGCCATGGTCCTTGCGCCCGGCCGCCGAGATGATCGCCGAACACGCCAGTTTGTAGGGCGCCTTGTCCTTGCTGAAGCGGACGTCCCGATGGATGCGGAAGATCGCTTCCTGCGGGGTGATCCGGACCCGCTTGTCCAGCGCGCCCACCCGCGCGATCAACTCGCCGACGAACGCCGCGAACGGCTCCTTCACGTTCTCTTCGTAACGCTTGCGCTGCCCGTCGAACCACTCCTTGTTGTTGTGGGCCGCAAGGTCCTTGAAGAAGCGATCGAAGTCCGGACCAAACCACGCCATGGCTGCCTATTTTGCGCGGAAGTTAACCCGCAGGCCATGCCCCCCTCCGTCCGTAGGACCCGCTCACTCGAACTGTTCGCCCCACTGCATGTGGTGGCGGTGGACGGCCCGATCGGCAAGGTCTTCCTGGAGAGCGATGGAGCGTTGATCACCCGGGTCTCCTTCGAAGCGCTGGTCGGCAACCGGGGCAAGCAGCCTCCTCTGCTCGCCGAGGCGGCCCGCCAGCTCGACCACTACTTCACGGGAAAGCGGAGGACCTTCGACCTGCCCCTCCAACGGCTGGGCACCAGGTTCCAGCGGCTGGTCTGGTCCGCGATCGACGACATCCCCTATGGCCGCACGCTGACCTACCAGGCCATCGGGGAACGCATCGGCGGTCGCGCCCTGGGACGCACCGTGGGGCACGCCTGCGGCAGCAACCCATTGCCCATCCTGGTCCCTTGTCACCGGGTGATCGCCAGCGACGGCCTCCTCACCGGTTATGTCGGCGGGCTCTGGCGCAAGAAATGGCTGCTGGAGCATGAAGGCGCCCTGCCCAAGGAGCTCTTTCCCGACCCATCCCGATGACCCGCCCAGGCCGTTAACGTTTTTTCGCACACCTCCCGAAGCCGCCGGGCGTGGCCGGATATTTTTGCGCCGCTCCCATGGACATCCGCATCGAAGGCCTCACCAAGCGCTACGGCCCGCAGGCCGCGGTGGATGGCATCAGCTTCATGGTGCGGCCCGGCGAGGTGCTTGGTTTCCTGGGTCCGAACGGCGCCGGGAAATCCACCACCATGAAGATGATCTGCGGCCTGCTCGCTCCCGATGCGGGCAGCATCCACGTCGGAGGCCGATCGGTGTTGAGCGACCTCCAGGCCGTGCGCCGCCACATCGGCTATCTGCCGGAGAACAATCCGTTGTACGAGGACATGCCCGTGCTTGACCACCTGCGTTTCGCCGCGCGCGTGCAGGGCCTGTCCGATGGCCGCATCCGCGAGCGCCTGGCCGAGATGGTGCGCGTGTGCGGCCTCGATGCCGAGAAGCACAAACGGGTCGGCGAGCTCAGCAAGGGCTACCGTCAGCGTGTCGGGCTGGCCCAGGCGATGGTCCACGATCCCGAGGTGCTCATCCTCGATGAGCCCACGACCGGATTGGACCCCAACCAGATCGTGGAGATCCGGGAGCTGATCAAGGAAGTGGGCCGGGCCAAGACGGTCATCTTCAGCACCCACATCCTGCCCGAGGTGGAGGCCACCTGCGATCGGATCCTCATCATCAACAAAGGCAGGATCGTGGCCGACGGCACCCCGGGCGATCTTCGACGGCAGGCCCAAGGCCGCCCGCTGGTGCGGGTGCGGATCGAGGATGCCCCCCCTGGCGCCCCGGCCGAAGCGCTGCGGGACCTGCCCGGCGTGGAGGCCATGGAGGTCGCTACCGACGGGGCCTTCCTCCTGCAAGCCGCTGCTGACGCGCACATCGCCCGCCCGGTCTATCGCCTGTGCGTGGACCGGGGCTGGACCCTCACCGAACTGCACTCCCCAGGCTCTCGCCTCGAGGATGTCTTCCGAGACCTTACGCTGAACTGACCGACCGTGCGTACGACCTGGACCATCGCCCGCCGGGAGCTCGCCTCCTTCTTCGACTCCCTCATGGCCTATATCCTGCTGGTGGTCTTCCTGGGCATCAGCGGTTTCTTCACCTGGTGGTTCGGCGCGGATGTGTTCATGCAGGGCCAGGCCGACCTCGGCAGCTTCTTCAACATCGCCTACTGGACGCTCTTCTTCTTCATCCCCGCCCTCACCATGCGCACCCTGGCCGAGGAGCGTCGCACCGGCACCCTCGACCTGCTGCTCACCAAGGCCGTCACCGACTGGCAGGTGGTGCTCGGCAAGTTCACCTCCTGCCTGCTGCTGATCGCGGCGGCCCTTTTCTTCACCCTGCCCTACTACATCACCGTGGCCCGCATCGGGCCCATCGACCACGGCGCCGCCGTGTGCGGTTACCTGGCCTTGCTGCTGATGAGCGCCAGCTACATCGGCGTCGGGGTCTTCGCCAGTTCCGTCACCAACAACCAGCTGGTGGCCTTCCTCATCGCCCTGGTCATCGGCGCGTGTTTCCACCTGCTGTTCGGGATCGTGGCCGCATCGCTCACCGGCACCGTGGGCCGCGTGTTCGACTTCCTGGGCATGGGCGTCCACTTCGACTCCATGTCGCGCGGCGTGGTGGACAGCCGCGATGTCCTCTACTTCCTGAGCATCGCCGCAGCAGGGCTGGTGGGCGCCGAACTTCAACTGGCCAAACGCGGGCTGCAGCGCTGATGCCATGAGGACCAAGGCCGCCATGATCCGCTTCGGGCTGTTGTTCAGCGCCGTGCTGGTGCTGCTCAACCTCGTCGGCTCGCGTTACCACCTGCGCATCGACCTCACCAGTGACCAGCGCTACACCCTCAGCAAGGCCACGCGCGACATCCTGAAGGACCTGCCCGAGGCCGCCACCATCACCGGCTACTTCACGGAGGATCTGCCGCCGGACCTGGCGGTGGCCCGTGATGAGTTCCGCGACCTGCTCGTGGAGTACGCCGAACGTTCCGGCGGCAACGTGGTGTACGAGATGATCGATCCGGCCTCGGCCGATTCGTTGGAACAGCAGGCCTTGGAGGCCGGCATCCGCCCTCTCCTGGTGAACACGCGGGAAAAGGACAAGGCCGAGCAGATCAAGGCCTTCATGGGTGCCGTGGTGCGCATGGGCGAACAGCAGGCCGTGATCCCCGTGGTGCAGCCTGGATCGCCCATGGAGTGGGAGCTCAGCTCACGCATCAAGGAAGTGAGCGTGCAGGAGAAGCCCGTGGTGGGCATCATGCAGGGGCATGGCGAACCCTCGGTGAACGCCATGGCCCAGGCCATGCAGGGCCTCAGCGTCCTCTACAGCGTGGAGCCCATGACCATCTATGACACCATGCCGGTGCACGGCCGCTTCCGCACCATCGCCATCATCGACCCTGCGGACACCATCAGCCCCATGGCGCTCCAACGGCTGGAGGAGTTCATGGCACGCGGCGGAGGGGTGGTCATCGCCTTCAGCCATGCCGCGGCCGACCTGCAACGCACCCCTCTCGTGGAGCAGCGCAGCACGGGGGTGGATGCGTGGCTCGCACGCCACGGCCTGCGCGCCGACCTGGACCTGGTGACCGACGCGCAGTGCGGCCAGGTGCAGGTGATGCAGCAGCGGGGGTTCTTCAACCTGCAAACGGCCATGGCCTTCCCCTACTTCCCCTTGGTCACCCGCTTCGGTGAGCATCCGGTGGCCTCGGGCCTGGAAGCCGTCGTGCTGCAGTTCGCGCGCTCGTTCACGGTCACCGGCGACAGCACCTACCGCTACACCCCGCTGCTCTCCACCAGCGACCGCACCGGCTCGGTCGCCCTTCCGCACGAGGTCGACCTGCAGCGCCAATGGACCGATGCCGACTTCACCCAGGCCCCGCGGGACCTCGCCTTCGCCGTCGAAGGGCCCTTCGGCAATGGACCCGGTGCCCGGCTCGTGGTCATCGGCAACGGCAACTTCGCCGTGGGCGCGGAAGGTGGTCAGTTGAACCCGGACAATGTGAACCTGCTGGTGAACGCGGTGGACTGGGTGAGCGACCAGACCGGGCTCATCGACCTGCGCGGCAAGGGCGTCAACTACAGGCCGCTCGAGGAACTGGGCGATGCCGAGCGCAGCACGCTCAAGTGGTCCAACCTGCTGCTCCCCATCCTGCTCGTGATCGCCTGCGGCGTGCTGCGCATGCAGTGGCGCCGTCGCCAACGAAAGGCCCGATCGGCCCCAGGCCATGTGGAGTAACCTCAGCACCCGGGCCCTGCTCATCGCCGCCGGCGTGCTGCTGCTGCTCTTCGTGATCTCCGACCTCTGGAGCCCGCGCGCCAAGGACCGCAGCTTCCGCGATGTGGTGATGACCCTGGACACCGCCGCGGTCACCGGCTTCTCTCTCTTTCCCAGCGCGATGCGCCCCGCTGAACTGCGCTTCGACCGGAGCCCCGATGGATGGACGGTGAGCCTGGACGGCCGCGCCCATCGCGCCGACGATGAACGTGTCCGCGAGTTCCTCGGAGGACACGCCCACATGCGCAGCAAGCGGCTCACGGGCTTCATGGACCTGGTGAAGGAGCGCTACGACCTCACCGACAGCCTTCGCGAGACCGCGGTCTTCCGGTCGGTGGACGGACCGGAGCGCACCGTGCACTACGGTCGGAACACCTTCGCACCCGGTCAGGTGGGCATGTGGTCCACCGTGAACCTCCCGGGCGAGGACGAGGTCTTCTCGGTGGAGGGGACCATGAGCATGCTGGCGGAACAACCCCTGGCCGAATGGCGGCCCAAGTGGCTGGTACGTGGCGATCCCGCGCGCATCCAGCGCCTGCGGTTCAGCTATTCCATGGATACCGCCTTCGTGGTGGAGCGGATGGGCAGCACGTGGATGGTGGACGCCGACACCGCCGATCAGAGCAAGGTGGACGGCTACCTCGCCCCCCTCGTCCGGGCGCGCACCCAGGCCTTCGCGGACACGGTGAACATCGCCGGTCTGACCCCCGACTACAGCCTCGAAGTGAGCTTCGACGATGGCCGCGCGCCCATCACGGTCAGCATCTACACCGGATGGTCGGGGTTGGTGGCCACCACCTCGCTCGACCCCGGATCGAAGATGCGTTTCGACCCCTCGCGCGAGCTGACGCGCATGTTCAAGACACGCGGCTTCTTCCTGCCCTAAGGCGCCATGAACGGCGGGCTGTTCATGGCCGGCCCTCATCCGTCGGCGCGCGCGGCCCCCGCCCGTTCACCTTTGCCCGGTCCGCCCACCGGCTTCCATGCGCAGGCTCCGCATCCTCCCCCAGCCCGATGACAACACCTGCGGGCCCACGGCCTTGCAGGCCGTCTACGCGCACCTGGGCCTCGACCTGCCGCTGGACCAGGTGATCCGGGAGGTGCATGCCCTGGAGGATGGCGGCACCCTGGCGGTCTTCCTGGGTCTGCACGCGCTGAAACAGGGCTTCCATGCCCGCATCCACAGCTACAACCTCCGCGTGTTCGACCCCACCTGGGAGGGCCTGCCGGGCGAGGTCCTGCGGAAAAAGCTCGTGGCGCAGACCCGCTTCAAGGACGGCAAGAAGCTGACCGCCGCCTGCCTGGCCTACGCCCGTTTCCTGAAGATGGGCGGCGAGGTCCGGTTCGACGACCCCACGCCCGACCTGCTGCGCGACTACCTGGACCGGGACCTGCCGATCCTCACAGGGCTCAGCGCGACCTACCTCTACCGCAGCAAACGTGAGCACACCGGGGCCAACGGACAGAGCGTCTTCGATGACCTCCGCGGGAAGCCCATGGGGCATTTCGTGGTGCTCACCTCCATGGAGGGCAAGACCGTGCACGTGGCGGACCCATACATGGACAACCCCTACAGCCGCGAGCATCATTACCCGGTGCACGTGGGCCGTCTGATCAACTCCATCATGCTCGGCATCGTCACCTACGACGCCAACATGCTCATCCTGTCGCGCTCGCCCCTTCCACCACCGCTGGTGAAGGAGCGCGCCCCGAAGCGTCCGAACCCGTCCGTGAGCCCATGAGGAAGATCATTGTGGTGCGCGAACCGCGTGAGTTCCACCTCGGCCTTTCCGGCGTGGAGGTGGTGTCCAGCAAGGACTACCTCACCGACCCCACCTTTGCCGCGCTGCGCAACGTGCGCATCTTCAACCTGGCCCGCAGCTACAGCTACCAGAGCCGCGGCTACTACGTCAGTCTGCTGGCCGAGGCCCGCGGCCACAAGGTGATCCCGGACGCGAAGAGCATCCTCGACCTTCGTTCGCCGCGCCTGGTGAAGGTCCTGGGACGCGACCTGCACGGCCTCATCCAGCAGCAGCTGGCGGACAAGAAGAAGGACCAGTTCGACCTGAGCATCTACTTCGGCCGCAACGTCAACCGCAAGTACGACCGCCTCGCGCACGAGCTCTACAAGGTGTTCCGGTCGCCGTTGCTGCGCGCCCGGTTCCAGCGCACCGGCGGGGAATGGGAGCTGCGCGCCATCCGGCCCATCCCGTACAACGACATCCCCGAGGACCACCTGCCCTTCCTGCGGCGCTTCGCCAGCGAGTATTTCGCCAAGAAGCGCTACGACCGTGCCCGTGAGGACCATAGCAGCTACGACCTGGCCATCCTGGTGAACCCCGAGGACCAGGCCTCACCCAGCAACAAGCGCGCGGTGGTGAAGTTCCGCCAGGCCGCGGAGCGCCTCGGCTTCAAGGTGGATATCCTCGGCCCCGACGACATCGATCGCGTGGCCGAGTACGACGCCCTGTTCATCCGCGAGAACACCCATGTGGACCACCACACCTACCGCTTCGCCCGCAAGGCACAGAAGGAAGGGCTCGCCGTGATGGACGCCCCGGACGCCATCCTCAAGTGCAACAACAAGGTCTTCCTCGCCGAGGTGATGGAGGCGCACGATGTGCCCACGCCGAGAACCCTGATCGTGCATGCCGAGAACCGCCAGGAGGTGATCGCACGCTTCGGCCTGCCGGTGGTGCTGAAGCTCCCCGACAGCACGTTCAGCAGGGGGGTCACCAAGGCGCACAGCCCCGAGGAACTGGAACGCAAGCTCGACGAGCTCCTGGGCGAGAGCGACCTGGTGATCGCCCAGGAGTTCATGCCCAGCGACTTCGACTGGCGCGTGGGCGTGCTCGACGGCCGGCCGCTGTACGCCTGCAAGTACTTCATGGCCCGCGGACACTGGCAGATCTACAACTGGAGCAGCGGCACCAAGAAGGACCAGACGGGCGACTTCGCCACCCTGCCGGTCGACCAGGCGCCCAAGGCCATCGTGGATGCGGCCGTGAAGGCCGTGCTGGCCGTGGTGGGCGACCAGGGCCTCTTCGGCGTCGACGTGAAGGAGCGCGACGGACGCCCCTATGTGATCGAGGTGAACGAGTGCCCCAACATCGATCATGGCGTGGAGGATGTCGTTCTGGGCGACGCCCTGTACGAGGCCATCATCTGCTCCCTGAAACACCGCATCGAACGCAGGATCGGCATCCGACCGACCGCCGCACCGGCCGCGCCGGCACAACGCACATGACCCCTCCCAAGCGGAACGCCTTCAAGCTCTTCGAGGTCACCGGCATCGAACTGGAGTACATGGTGGTGCACCGCGGCACGCTGCGCGTGATGCCCATCGTGGACCAGCTGTTCCAGGATGTCGTAGGCCGCATCACCAGCGACGTGGAACGCGGGGACGTGGAATGGAGCAATGAGCTCGTCAGCCACGTGGTGGAACTGAAGACCGCCCGGCCCACCCGCCGCATCCCGGTCTTCCGGCGGAAGTTCGCCGGAGAGGTGCGCGCCATCAACGCCGCCCTCGCCGCGCACGACGCCATGCTGCTGCCCACGGCCGCCCACCCGCTCATGGACCCCTTCACCGAAACGGTGATCTGGCCGCACGAATACAATGAGGTGTACGCCCTGTACAACCGCATCTTCGATTGCCGGGGCCACGGTTGGAGCAACCTCCAGAGCACCCACCTCAACCTCCCCTTCGCCACCGATGAGGAGTTCGGCAAGCTGCACGCCGCCGTGCGCATGGTGCTGCCGATCATCCCCGCGCTCTCCGCCAGCTCACCCCTCCTCGATGGCAAGCCCACCGGGTTCCTCGACTCGCGCATGGAGGCCTACCTGCACCATCAGGAACGCCTCCCCGCCCTCATGGGCTCGCTGATCCCCGAAGCGGTCTTCACCCAGGAGGACTACTACCGCGAAGTGTTCGACCCCATCGGCCGCGCCCTCGCCCCGTTCGATACCGAACAGGTGATGGACCACCACTTCGCCAACTCGCGGGGGGCCATCGCCCGGTTCGACCGTGGTGCCATCGAACTGCGCGTCATCGACATCCAGGAATGCCCGGGGGCCGATCTGGCCATCGCCGAACTGATCGTGGCCCTCTGCCGCGCCATGACCAAAGGCCGCTGGACCAGCACCTACCTGCAGCGGGCCTGGAGCGAGACCGACCTCCTGCCGATCTTCCTGCAGACCATCAAGGACGCCGGCAAGGCCGTCATCGCGAACAAGGACTATCTGCTGATGTTCGGCGTGATGAAGGAGCAGCGGATGACCGCGCAGCGCCTGTGGGAGCACATCGTGCAGGAGCTGCGGGGCGAACTGAGCGAGGAGGCGCGCGCCGTCATCGATCATCTGCTCGCCAAGGGCTGCCTGGCCCAGCGCATCCTGGCCCGCACCGGCCGCAAGCCCTCGACGGACAGGATCCGGCAGGTCTATGCCGAGCTCGCCGCCTGCCTGCAGGACGACCGGCTCTTCGCATGACCCGCGTGCTGCTCACCTGCGAGCACGGTGGCCATGCGGTGCCCACCGAGCTGCGGGCCCTCTTCGCAGGGGCCGACGAGGTGCTTCGCTCCCACCGCGGCTGGGACCCCGGGGCCCTGGACCTGTTCACGGCCTTGCGTCCGCTGGCGCACCTCGCCCTGGAAGGCACCACCTCCCGCCTGGTGGTGGAACTGAACCGCTCCCTCGACGGTCCGGACCTGTTCTCCGCGTTCACCCGCGATCTGCCGCACGCACAGCGCAGCCACTTGATCGACGAGCACTACACCCCCTTCCGCATGGCCGCCGCCGACGCCGTGGCCACCTGGCGTGCCGGCCGGTGGAACGTCCTGCACCTCAGCGTGCACAGCTTCACCCCGGAGCTGGACGGCGTGCGGCGTCCGATGGACATCGGCCTGTTGTACGACCCCACCCGCGTTCGGGAACGGGCGTTGGTCGACGCGTGGGAGCAGCTGATGCGCACCGCTGCGCCGGACCTCGTGATCCGCCACAACGAGCCCTACCTCGGAACCGATGATGGCCATACCACGGCCCTTCGGGCCGCCCATCCCGAGGGGTATGCCGGGATCGAGCTGGAGGTGAACCAGCGTTTCGCCTCGGCCGATGGCCTGCGCATGGATGAGCGCGTCACCGCGGCGATCGTGCGCAGCTTCCAGGCCTTGCTCACCCACCCCGTGGCCACCACCCCCTGAACACGAGCGCCCCGGGGATCCCCCGGGGCGCTCGTGTTCAGGTCCGACGGTCAACGGACCACCTGGAAGCGCTCTTCGCCCCGCGCCCGGTCGGTGATCACCTGCAGCACGTAGCTGCCCGGCGCCAGATCGGCGACGTTGAGCACGATGCGTTCACGCAGCGCGGTGCCACCCACCTGCTGTCGCATGACCACACGGCCCGCAGCGTCCAGCACGACCAGGTCCGCCGAGCGTGCATCGCCCACGGCCCCGCGCACCTGCAACTGGTCCTGTGCCGGTTTCGGGAACACCAGCAGATCCACGGTGGCCATCTCCTCGATGCCGATGCCATCGGCCAGGTCCCACAACTGGATGTCGTCCACGGCCGCCTCCACCAGGCTGCCGCCGTCCAGGTTCTGCCCGGGTCGGATGCTGTCCGAGGCATTGTACTTGATGAACACCGTGGAGGTGGGGTTCACGAAGTCGCCCACCCGAAAGGCCACCCGGCGCCAGCTGCGATCGCTCGTCTTCGTGTTCTCGACCGGGACCCAGGTGCTGCCATCGTTGCTCAACCACACCTGCCACCAGTCCGCGCCGGGGTTGGCGCCGCCCGGTGGGTCGTTCACGTACCACCGCCAGTAGGACATGGCCGGCTCCTGCATGGTGGACATGTCCAGCGCGGCGCTCCGCAGCGTGGTGGTGCCGCCATCGACGTCGTTCTCCCCCAGCGGGGCGAGCTCGGTCGAGGCGTTGCCCGTCACGTAACAGATCTCTCCGCCCGGTGTGTGCTGGGATCCGGGCTGGACCACCGTGCTCAGGTCGCCCGGCGTGGCATAGCTGCCCACGGGCATGTTGAACTCCCACTCGCCGGTGGTGGCGTTGTCCGTGGGAAGCCCGATGTCCCAGTTCCCGAGCTGGGTGTTGTTGTCCGCATCGTCCGTGGCCACCAGACCGAAGCCCACCATGATGTAGTACGGCACGTTCGGGTCGGGTTCCGCCGCACCGATCGGCACCACCGCGCTCAGCTGCTGGAAGCTGTCCTCCACACCCATGTAGTAAGCGACCACCGTCCCCGCCGGCTGCGCAGGAATGGTCACGTGGTAATCGTTGCTCCCGAAGTCCACCATCGGCAGGGTGTTCCACACCCCCCCGTTGTTCACCCGGTAGAACAGCTTCACGTCCGAGAGGAAGGGCAGGAAGTCGAAGTCCAGGACCAGCTGTGCATCCAGCTCGATCCCCTGCGCTTCGGGCGCCGTCTCCAGGTTGCTGTGCACCAGGGTGGCGTTGCTCAGCAGGGTGATCCCGTGCAGGGCGAAGGCTTCCACGATGGCTCCCGCGTTCGGTGTGCCGTTCGTGATGTCCCCGTCGTTGTCGTCCGCCTGAAGCACATCCAGCAGCACATCGCGGAAGGCCTGTCCTTCATTTCCGTTCACCGTATTCGCCTGCAGACCGGGGAAGGCCTCGACGAACAAGGTGAGCATCGCGTTCATGTCGCTGCCCAGCAGCAGGTAGGTGTCCCACCAGGCCCCCGCGATGATCTCCCCGTCCGCATGCACCTGACCCACCAGATCCACCGGGTACACCTTGCGGTTCTCATCGTAGCGCCGGATGAAATCGTCCGGGTCGCTCAACGAGCTGCCTTCGGCCAGGACCGGGTCCTCCGTGATCGACAAGGCCCACACATCCGCGTAGCCTTCGTTCATGGCCCCATTGGTGAACTGGCTCAGGAGCGTGCCGTAGAACTTGTCGTTGATGCCGTGCCCATACTCGTGGTACACCACCTCGGCGATCTGCGCGTAGCTCTGGCAGTCCCCGCCCTCCTGGTAGAAGTTGATCGAGCCCCCGTCGTAGAACGCATTGCAGTTGCCCGCCACATCCACGTTGGTGGTGAACGGGACGTCCAATGAGGTGAAGTTGGGCAGCCAGTCCTTCATGTGGTCATGCACCACGTTCACATGGTAGTAAGCGCTCCGCTCGCGCAGGTTGGCGTCGGCATTGAAACTGATGGCGTTCGGGCCTTCCTGCAAGGTTGTCTGGAAGCTCGGCGTGCTGCCGCCCGTCTTCACATTGCACCAGCGGCCGTCCAGGAAGAAGGTCGCGTTCACCGGGCCGCCCACGCCCGTGTTCAGGTATCCCTGGGTGTCCAGGTACTGGCTCAGTCCGTTCACGACCACGCGCAGGTCGGGCAGCACCTCGGTGGTGGCCGGCACATACGGGTTCACCGTGTGGGCCGTGGCGGTGGCGGCGATCTCGGCCCCCGCGGAGGCCGGCGGAGCATGATGCACCACCAGGTCCTGGCGGTACAACAGCTCGCCCGAATGGGCGTCCACCCAGCACGACCAGCGACCGGGAACGTTCTGTTCCATGGTGTGCACGATCACCTCATGCACCAGACGGTGCTCCACGGAGCGATCCCCCTGGACCGGAAGGATGCGCAGGCCGGTGACCACGGAACCCACGATGCCCGTCAATCCGCTCGAGGCGTTCACCACCGCGGCGGCTTCGCTGACACTGGGCTGCGCCTCCACCTGGATCCCCGGATACAGGTCCGTGCCGAAGGCGATCACCCGGCCTTGGGCATCCAGCTTCACCATCGCCTGACCGAACACCACGGGCAAGCCGGCATGGGTCTGCGCAAAATGCACATAGGTATGCTTGGCGGTGGGGTACACGGACCGCACACTGACCTCTCCGAGCGGTAGGTTGAAGCCCGCGAGCTGGTGCTGGAGGAAATCCCACGCCTTCGACGCGGGGTCCCCACCCACCGCGGCGATGGGCTTGCCGAAGGCCCGGTGCGGCAACCCGCTTCCCTCGTTGAACTCCGTCCACCAGGTCCCGTGCTCGGCGACGAAATTCCGCCATTGCGGACGTGCGCGGAGCTCCGCCTGCCAGGCGATGTCCGGTGTGCGCCGTGGATCGCGGATGAAGGTGATGCTCCGCTCATCGCGGCCGCCTTCAACGGCCATGGCAGGGTGGGTGCCGGCGATCAGTCCGGCGACAAGGAGGATCTTACGCATTGCGCAACAGGTTGGAGGATCGAAGTTCGTGCTCCGTCGGTCACCGAACAACTCCGACCCCCGCCTTGTGCGTGGAAGCCCATCAGCAGGGATCGGGCAGCTCCACGGAAAGGCCGTCGTAGGCCAGTTCCACCCCTTCCGGCAGGGTGCGCTGCACGTCGGCATGGAGGCCGAGCAAATGGCTGATGTGGGTGAGGAAGGTACGCCGCGCCCCCAGTTCGCGGGCCAGGTCCAGCGCCTCCTTCAGGTTGAGGTGCGCCGCGTGCGGCTCGTGGCGCAACGCGTTCAACACCAGCACCTCGGAACCCCGCGCGCGCTCCTTGGTCGATGGCGGCAGCTCTTTCGCGTCGGTGATGTACGTGAGGCCACCGATCCGGAAGCCGAGCACGGGCATGCCCAGGTGCAGCACATCCACGGCCTCGAAACCCACCCCGGCAGCGCGGAAGGGACCGGCCGAGACGGGGTGCAGTTCCAGCTCGGGCACCCCCGGATAGCGGACGGCCTCGAAGGCATACGCGTAGATCCGACGCACCGCAGCCAGGGTGGCCTCGGAGGCATGCACCGGCATCACGGCGCGTTGTCGGTGATTGAAGCTGCGCAGTTCGTCCATGCCACTGATGTGGTCCATGTGCTCGTGGGTCAGCAGTACGGCATCCACCTGGTCGATCCCGGCACGAAGGCTCTGCTGCCGCAGGTCGGGCCCGGCATCGATCAGAACGGACCGTCCACCCACCTGGATCCAGCCTGCGGTCCGCAGTCGGCGGTCACGGGCATCCGCGCTGGTGCACACGGTGCAGCGGCAGCCGATCACCGGCACCCCCTGACTGGTGCCCGTTCCGAGGAAGGTGAAGCGCATGAGCGGTGCGCAAATTACCCGATCGCCGGGCGCTACCTTCGCCGCCGCTCGGAGAGGTGGCAGAGCGGTCGAATGCGGCGGTCTTGAAAACCGCTTTACCCGCAAGGGTAACGGGGGTTCGAATCCCTCCCTCTCCGCCAAGCCGCCCCGCGTAGGCGGGGCGTGTTCGTTCCGGGCAGCGAGGCGAGCGGACCGGGGATGCCCCCCTTGTGAACGCCCATCCGCCCCTCCTCCCTTCGCTCAGCCCGCACGGAAGGGACCGCGGGAACGGTGGCCCCATCCCAAGGAACGGTGGTGATCCGCCCGATGACCGAAGTACCTTTGAGAACATGTCACGTCCGATCCTTCCGCTGGTCCTCATGTCCCTGGCCCTCCCTGCCGGAGCTCAATCGCTGCCGGAGTTCCTTGTGGAGGTCAGGCGTTTCGAGGTGCCGGATCAGGGGCCTTTCGTTGACCTCAGCGTGGCCGTGCTCGGGGCTTCGGTCCATCACGAGGACTCGACCGCCGGTCTGTCCCAGGCCCGGTTGGAGCTGGTGGCCCTGATCGAGAAGGCCGGCGCCATCGTTGATCATCGGAAAGTGGAGCTCACCGGGCCGCCGCGCACCTCCGAGGTTCCGCCCGATCTGCTGTACACCTCGGCCTTCGCCCTTCCGCCCGGCGACTACACGCTGGAGGTCCAGGTGCGCGACCTGCAGGGTTCCGACTCGGTACGGACCGAACGCCGCCCGCTGATGGTGCCGGCCATGCCCGATGGACCGACCTTCTCGGATGTGCTGCTGATCTCCGGTACCGGGGAAGAGGGCTCCTCCGGGCATGCCCACGCAGGCCGCACCTTCATCCCCTTCGTGGGGGCCTACTACCCCAGTTCGGTGGAGCGGTTGGACCTGTATGCCGAGCTCTATGGGATGGATGCACGGCTCGGCCGTGACAGCCTCTACCTGCTCAGCTACCAGATCGAGGGTCAGGGGACCGGTACACCGGTCGGCGCCTTCCGGGCGGCCGCACGCGTGAAAGCCCGCGATGTGGAACCCGTGCTCGGCGGCTTCGACATCCGCTCGCTGCCCAGCGGGAACTATGTGCTGGCCTTGGAGGCGCGCGACCGCTCCGGGCAGCTCCTGGCCCGCACCGAACGGTTCCTCCAGCGCAACAACCCGATCTCCTACCGCATGGACGACCTGTCCACCGTGGCCATGGGCGGCACCTTCGCTGACCGGATCACCGAACCCGACAGCCTCGCCGAGTTCATCCACTGCCTGCGCCCCATCGCCGACGACCTGGAGCGCAAGATGATCGACGATCGATGGAAGGACCGCGAGATGGACCTCATGCGCCGCTTCCTCTACAGTTTCTGGTTCAACCGGAACGGATTGGACCCTGAAGGAGCATGGAAGGCCTACCGGGCGGAGGTCGTCCGGGTGAACCGGATGTACGGTTCGCGCATCAAGCGGGGCTACGAGACCGACCGCGGCTACGTGCACCTCAAGTACGGGGCGCCCAACACCATCGTCGACCGCCCCAGTGACATGGGCGTCTATCCGTACCAGATCTGGCACTACTATCGCGCAGGCCGCTACACCGACCGCCGGTTCGTGTTCTACCTGCCGGACATGGTGACGAACGATTACGAACTGCTGCACTCGGAGGTCCCGGGGGAGATCCAGAACCCACGCTGGAACCAGGTGCTGCACTCCCGCGACACACCGATGAACAATGTCCAGCCCGGCTCGGTGAACTCCTTGAGCGGCGAGCGTTCGGACGAGTTCTTCCTGAACCCGCGCTGACGGTCTCGGCACCACGTTCATCTTTGCCGCCGCACGCAGCCCCCATGCGCGATACGGCGATCGTCATCCTCAACTGGAACGGCCTGAGCTGGTTGCAGCGCTTCCTGCCCGGCGTGGTCCGCGCCGCCGAGGGCGCCGAAGTGGTGGTGGCCGATAACGGGAGCTCGGACGGTTCGTTGGCATGGCTGCGCTCGGCCATGCCTGCTGTCCGCACCATCGCGTTGGAGCGGAACCTCGGTTTCGCCGGGGGCTACAACTCCGCTCTCGAGCAGGTGCAGGCGTCGTACTTCGTGCTGCTCAATTCCGACGTGGAGGTCCTGCCGGGCTGGCTCACCGGCCTGAGGGCGATGCTCGATGCCGACCCGCGGATGGCGGCCTGCCAGCCCAAGGTCCTGGCCCATGCCCATCCGGACCGGTTCGAGCATGCGGGAGCCGCCGGCGGATACATCGACCGCAATGGCTACCCCTTCTGTCGCGGCCGGATCTTCGAGATCACCGAATCGGACCACGGACAGTACGACGACGATCGGGAGGTGTTCTGGGCCACCGGGGCCTGCTTGATGGTGCGCGCTGAGGCCTTCCGCGAGGCCGGTGGCTTCGATGCCTCGCTGTTCGCGCACATGGAGGAGATCGACCTGTGCTGGCGACTGCGGCGGCGGGGCTGGCGCATCGGCTACACGGCGCGGGCCAGCGTGCTGCACGTCGGCGGCGGGGCGCTCGGGTACGGCAGCCCGCGCAAGACCTACCTCAACTTCCGCAACAGCCTCATCGTGCTCACCAAGAACCTGCATACCGGCTGGCTGCCGGGCCGCTTGCTGCGCCGTTTCCTGCTGGACGGTGCGGCGGGTTGGAAATTCCTGCTCGAGGGGCATGGTGCGCACAGCTGGCAGGTGGCCCGCGCCCACGTCCACTTCCTTGGCCGGCTCCCCGCTCTGCTGCGCGAACGCGCACGGCTCATGCGCGAAGAGCAGGGGCCGGACCTCACCGGCATGTACACGCGCAACATCGCGTTCGACCGGTTCATCCTCAAGCTAGACCGGTTCAGCGACCTGCCCGGCGCGGCCTTCGTACGACGCGCTTAGCGGGTGCCCGAGCGGTGTAGAAGGTGGTCCACGGCCAGGCGATAGCCCTCGGGCCCCAAGCCCATGATACTGCCCACGCACACGGCCCCCACCAGGGAGGTGTGCCGGAACGGCTCACGCGCGAGCAGGTTGGAAAGATGCACCTCCACCACGGGCACGGACAAGGCCGCCACCGCATCACGCAGCGCCACCGAGGTGTGGCTGTACCCGCCCGCGTTCAGCACCACCCCGGCATACACCCCGTCCGCTTCATGCAGCCAGCGGATCAGCTCCCCCTCCAGCTCGCTCTGACGGTGATCGATCCGGTGCGTGGGGAATGCCGTGCGCAACGCCCCGATCAGGCCATCCAGGTCGGTAGTGCCGTAGATCGAGGGCTCGCGACGCCCGAGCAGGCCGAGGTTCGGTCCGTTGACCACCAGGATGTCCGCCATGCGGACGAAGTAACGAAAGGCCCGCCCGATGGCATCTTTGTGCGGTGGATTGGCCCCGCGCGATCAACCTGTTCCGCACCCACCTCAAGCTGGAACGCTCCCTGAGCGACCGCACCGTGGAGGCCTACCTCTCCGACCTGGCCAAGCTGAGGACCTACGCCGAATCCCATTCCCCGGCCCTGGCGGCGGACGCCCTGCGCTTGGAGGATCTTCAGGCCTTCCTCACGCACACCGTGAAGCAGGGGCTCGGGCCACGGAGCCAGGCCCGGCTCCTGAGCGCCGTCCGCGCGTTCCACCATGCCCTGCTCGTCGATCGGCGCATCGATACGGACCCCACCGAACTGCTCGAGGCGCCCCGGCTCGGACGGCACCTGCCGGAATTCCTCAGCGTGGCCGAGATCGACGCCATCGTCGGGGTCATCGACCTGTCCAAACCCCTC
Organism: Flavobacteriales bacterium; assembly: GCA_016788285.1. GTDB lineage: Bacteria > Bacteroidota > Bacteroidia > Flavobacteriales_F > PHOS-HE28 > PHOS-HE28. The sequence continues at coordinate 30,827 of JAEUSW010000076.1, read as the reverse complement.
GCCCATCGTGACCGGGCCATCGTGGAGACCTTGTACGGATGCGGCCTTCGTGTGAGCGAACTGTGCGGCCTTCGCCTCAGCGACATCCATGACCAGGAACGCTTCATCCGCGTGCTCGGCAAAGGCGACAAGGAGCGTCTGGTGCCCATCGCCTCGCTCACGCTGGACCGCATCAGGGACTACCGCGAGCATGAACGCGTGCATCTGCCCACGGTGCCCCGTGCCGGTGAAACGCTCTTTCTGAACGCCCGCGGCGGGCCGATCTCCAGGGTGGCGGTGTTCAACCTGGTGCGTACGCTCGCGGCCAAGGCCGGCATCGCCAAGGCCATCAGCCCGCACACCTTCCGCCACAGCTTCGCCACCCATCTCGTGGAGGGTGGGGCCGACCTGCGTGCCGTTCAGGAGATGCTCGGCCACGCCAGCATCACCACCACCGAGATCTACACCCACCTGGACCGCGAGTACCTGCGCAGCAACATCCTTCAACATCATCCCCGCGCACGGGCACGATCGGGCGGTTGATCAGTTCAGCTTCGCCAGGGCGCCCCGGGCGGCCAGGGCCCGCGTCACCTCCTCCATCAGCGCGGCCACCTCTCCACGGATCCGGCCATCGTACTTCTCGTCCCAGTCCATCCGCCCGTCCAACGGGTCGAAACGGGCGATGCCCATGGGCAGGTCGAAGAAGGTCAGGTCCAGGTCCGGCACCCGCTCGAACAACGTCATTTCGATGAAGACCTCCTTGACGCTGTGATCCCCCTCCCAGATCGGCCCGTGGGTGGTGACCGTGAAGCACTTGGTGACGTGCCCGGGCAGGACGAAGCGGATCACATAGTCCGCGTTGTTGTCCAGGAGCACCTCGTAGCGCCCGTTCAGGCCGGTGGTCAGGGTCCGCACGCGCTCGCCATTGCGGTATACACGCACTTGGGCGTCCGCCAGCGGAGCCGCCGTGAACTTGTCCGTCACCGTACCGACGATCCTGAGCTGGGCCGCCTCCGCGGTCCAGGTCAGCAGAACGGCGGCCAGCAGCATCAGGTCACGCAGACGTCCCATGTGTGCAGTGGTCCGGCTGGTGCGCGGACCGGGCGGCGAAACTATCGGGGCGACCTACGGGATCCAAGGCTCCCTGGCCTCCAGGCCGACCGATCGATCAACAGACCTCTGTTCACAACCGCTCAGCCCGAAAAGGAAGCGGGGCGGCCCGAAGGACCGCCCCGCTCCAGCTCGATCGAACGGCTTACTGCACCACGAGGCGCTGTTCGCTGATCGTGTCGTCGGTGCTGACACGCAGGATGTACGTGCCCGCCATGAGCGCTTCGGCGCCATCGCGCACCAGGTTCATGCCGGTGTTCAGCGTGCGCCGGTCGCTCCACACCACCCGCCCGGTGGCATCGAAGAGCTCCAATCGGGCATCGCTCGCCGCCGTGGGCCAGACCACGGATACACTGCCCTCGGTCGGGTTCGGAAACACCGTCCAGCCGTCCACCATGGACTCGGTGAGCGCAGTGCTGATGGCCGCGGACAGGCAGATCTCGAAGTCGCCGCCACCGCCGTACTGGGTGTTGGAGTAGACCCGCACCACATGGTCCGTGTTCGGGGCCACGGTCACATCGTACGCGGCCGTCGGACCGATCTCACAGCTCACCTCGGCACCGTTGCAGCCATCGTAGACCACCACCACATGGTCGCCCATGCTGATGTTGTTGAAGGTGACGGTCACGGCATTGTTCGGGCCGGAGTTGAACTCATACCACATGTCCAGGTAAGTGCCCGTCGTCGCATCGCAGCTGGGGTCACCCGCATCCTGCGTGGCCTGCACGTTGTTGCCCTGGGCACTGTTCTGCGGGCAGTCCGTCACCGGCCATACCGGGAGACCGATGGCGTTGGCGCAATCGTTGTTCGCGGGAGGCCCGGCGCACGCCACGGCGCTCACCGCCATGGTGTACGGACCCGTCGTGCCCGACCCGAACTGCCCCACCGGCAGCCAGTAGGTACCCGGTTGGAGGTTCACGAACTCGATCGTGATGTTGCCGTCGGGGCATGTCGTGAAATCGAAGGTGCCCGCATAGAAGGTATCCGCCGGGCAGGACGTCCACACCACGTAGAACTGATCGAACACCGGGTTCGTTCCGCAGTAGGACACCGTGACATCCGCACAGGCAGCGAGCGTGAACGCGTGCCACACCTTGGGCACGTTGTCGTCCATCGGCGATCCGGGGACCGCGTCACCCGTGGTGGTGGCCCCGACCGTGGTGCCGGTGAAGTTCACACTGCCGCCGATGGCCAGCGCCTGCGGCGTCACATTGGAACAGTTGTCGTTCGCCGGGGCCGTGCCACCACCGAACACGCAGATGTCGAACGTCGTGGTGAACGGGATGTCCGTGAAGTAGTGGTACACCCGGACGAGGTACGTCTGTCCCACGGTGAGGCCCGCGGCTTGGATCACTTCGGTACCGCCCTCCAGCGTGGCATCCGCGCAACCGATGCTCGTCGGGTTCGCGCAGCCGCCGGAGAACAGTTCCACCACGGCGTCCAGTGAATCGGACCCGGCCACCTCCACGGTGAGCTGCGCGGCCGTGGCCACGAAGCTGAACCACACATCATCGTTGGCATCCCCGGTGAAGCCGTTGCAGCTGATGGCAGGCAGGGACTCCGTCGCGTTGGCCACGTCACCCGTCACGTACTGGCACGTGGTGCCGGCCGTGAGCGCGGTGGCTCCGCCACAATCGTCGTTGGGCGGCACCCCCGCGCAGGCCGAGGCCGTCAGCTCCAAGGTGTACGGCCCGGTGGTGCCGGATCCGAACTGCCCGATGGGCAGGTAGTAGGTGCCTGCCGGCAGCGCGTTGAAGAACACGGTACCGTTGCCGTCCGCGCAGGTGGTGAAGTCGAAGGTGCCCACGTTGAACCCGGCCGCCGGGCAATCCGTCCACACGATGTAGATCTCGTCGAACACGGGAGTGGTGTTGCAATACGACACAGTGACGTTCGCGCAGCTGCTCAGGGTGAAGGCATGCCACACCTTGGGGATCCCGTCGTCCATGTCGGACAAGGGTACCGCGTCGTTCGTGGTGGTCGCGCCCACGGTGGTCCCGGTGAAGCTCAGCGAGCCGCCCACGTTCAACGCCTGTGGGACGATGTTCTGGCACTGGTCGTTCGCGGGGGCGGTCCCGCCGCCGTACACGCAGATGGTGAAGGTGGTGGTGGTGGGGAAGCCGGCGGCGTAGTCGTACACACGCACATAGTAGGTCTGCCCCACGGTAAGCCCGGTGGCTTGGATGGTCTCCACACCGTCGGCCACGGTGGCGTCGGCGCACGCGATGTTGGTTCCCGTGCAGGCTCCGCTGCGCAGGTCCACCACCGCGTCGAAGTTCGTCGAACCGTCCACCTCGACGGTGAGCGACGCCGCGGTGGCCACGAAGCTGTACCACACATCATCGTTGGCATCCCCCGTGAAGGTGGCGCAGGTGAGCGCGGCGATGGACTGGGTGGCACCGGCCACGTTGCCCGTCACCGGCGTGCAGGTCGTGTTCACCGCCAGCTGCTGGGCGCCGGAACATTCATTGTTCGCAGGGGGAGCGCCGCAGGCGGTGGCGTTCAGTTCAATGGTGTACGGGCCCGTGCTCCCTGCGCCGAACTGGCCGACCGGGATGTAGTAGCTGCCGGCCGGCAGTTGTGCGAAGACCACCGTGCCGTTCCCATCCACGCACGTGGTGAAGTCGAAGGTGCCGAGGATGCCTGCATCCGCCGGGCAGCTGGTCGCCAGCGCGATGTAGATCTGGTCGAACACCGGGGTGGTCCCGCAGTAGTCCAGCGTCACGTTCGCGCAGGTGCTCGTGGTGAAGCGATGCCACACCTTGGGGATCGCGTCGTCGAAGTCGCCGCCGACCACGACGTCATTCGTGACCGTGGCTCCGGCCGTGCTGCCCGTGAACGTGAGCGTTCCGCCGATGGTCAGGTTCTGGGCCACCACGTTGGCGCACTGGTCGTTGGCGGGCGGTGGCGGTGTGCCGAACACGCAGATGGTGAGATCCGTCGTGGGTGCGGCGCCCGTGTAGTAGTCGTACACCCGGACGTAGTAGGTCGCGCCCACCGTGAGGCCGGCCAGGGAGACCTGCTCGACGCCATCCTCCACGGTGGCGTCGGCGCAGCCGATGTTGGTGCCGTTGCAGGCCCCGCTTCGCACATCCACCACGGCATCGAAGTCCAGCGAACCATCCACACGGACGGTCAATGCGGCGGCCGTGGCGGTGAACTTGTACCACACATCATCATCGGCATCACCGGTGAAGTTGTTGCACGAGATGGCGGCCAGGCTGTTGGTCGCACCGGCCGTGTTCCCGGTCACCGGGTTGCAGGTGGAGCCCACCGTGAGGGTGATGGCTCCGGCGCAGTTGTCGTTCACCGGTGCACCACCCCGGAACATCCCGCCATTCGCCGGGCGCTGTGATTTGGGGGCCGCACCGGAATGCACGCGCAGCTGTTTCTCCCCGGGGGTCGCCGACCGGTCGGCGCCCTCCTTCCGAGCGACCGGGTTCCGTTCTATGTCCTGCTTCGTCCGTTGCGCGGAAGCGTCCAAGGCCGGCAGGGCCAGGATCGCCATGGCCACGCTCATCGCGTATGGTCTGATCATGGGTATGGATGTTGAGGCGTCGAAACTAACCGACGCCACCTCTCCCCACCGGTCATCCCCGGGGAACTTATCGACAAGGCCTAGCGTCGGATGATCACCGGCGTCCGAAGGATGGCCCCGTCGCGCATGCGGACCTCCAATACATGAGCACCGACAGGCAGTCCCGCCACGGGTACGCGTTGCACGGGCTCACGCGTGGCCTTCTGCCGGATCAGCATGCGCCCATCAGCCGCCACCAGCACAAGCTCATCCGCCCAAAGGCCGTCCGGCACCTCCACATGCAACTCCTCCGAGGCCGGCATGGGGAACACGACTAGCTCCTGCGATCCGCCCGCCGCCCCGCCGGGGATCGAAGCGATCGCGCCGCTCTTGCCCAGCGCATACTCCCCCACCAGCAGGGAGTCCAGTTCCATGTACCCGGTGCCGTTGGTGAGCGACCCGGCCACCACCACCTGATGCGGATACGTGGTCCAGGGCGCTCCGGGATGTGCGCGGTACAGCACCGCGGCGCCGGCTTCCGTGCCATCGTAGAGGTCGAAGTCCAGCTGACTGTCCGATGCACCGTAGTAGTTGATGCGGGCCGAGAGGTGGGTGCCCGCCGGCCACAACCCGTCCACCACCCAGTAGTGCGTGCCACTGATGGCCTCCACCTCCGCCGTGGTCTGCGATGCCTCGGGTGCGGCCCAGATGTGGTCGATGCGGAAGAGGGCCGAATCCGGCACCGCCTCCGGGAACAGCCGGAAGTCCACCCGCGGCAGGGTGGAGCTGAAGCTCTCACCCGGACGGATGACGAACTCGTGGTCCATGCGCGCCTGGTTCAACCTGCGGTGACCGTTCACCACGGCCATCACCGGCTCGAACGGCGCCACGATGTTCACCGCGGTAAGCTCCCCGCCGGCCACGACCTGATGTTCGCTGCGCTGCCACCCCGCACCGATCAAGGTGATATCCAGGGGCACCTGCTGATGGAGGTCCGTCGTCCCGCGCAGCCGTTGGCGGAGGGTGAGGTCCACCGACCAGGACCCGCCTTGTGGCGCGGCGCTCACCGCATCGACGACGAACACGCTGAACCCGGGCGCGAACACCCAGGCATCGAAGAAGGGGTCGAGGTCGGCCCCGGTGACCTGCTCCAACGCGTCGCGGAAACCCGCTGCGTCCAGGGCCGTGTCCGCGAACACCTGCTGCACCCCGGTCATCGCCTGCCGGAACAGCGTGTCACCCAGATAGCCCCGCAGGTTGTGCATCACCGAGGCCCCCTTGTAGTAAGTGTGGTGTCCGTAGATGTACGGATCGGGCATCGGCGACAGGGGCTGGAAGCCGCCGTCCTGGAGGTGACTGTTCTTCAGCACATCGTACTGGTTGTTCAGCACCGTGGTGATGAACTGATCGTGGCCATAGACCCATTCATCCACGAGGTGGCCGCTGTATTCGGCCGGACCTTCCTTGAGCCACATGTCGTTGTGGATGTACGGTGTCACGATGTCGCCCCACCAATGGTGCCCCAGCTCGTGGCTCAGCAGCTGGCGATTGTCGGATACCGGCTGCCCCGTCATGAACTGGGGATAGGCGATGTTGGTGGGGATCTCCAGTGCCCCGTCGGTCGTCAGCACATAACCCACCCGGCCCCAGCCGTACGGACCGTACCAGTGCTCGCACGCGTCGATGGCCCCGCCCAGATCGCCGAACCGGGAGACCATCCCGGCCAGTTGCGCCGGCTTGGCGGTGAGGGTCACCGGAATGGTCCCGTACGCGCCCGTGTGCAGGTAGGTGCTGTCCACATAGTTGGATACGGCGACGGCGGAAACGTGCGTGGGCAGCGCACGGCCGATGCCATAGGAGCGCACCACGGTATCGCCGCCCAGCTGCACCTCGCCCAGGAAGTCGCCCTGACCCCGCAGCCGATAGGTGCCGGCGCTCTTCACGTGATAGGTGTAGGTGGCCCGTTCCACGAACGAGTCGAAGCAGGGATACCACACCTTGCCGAAGTTGGGCGGGATGGTGCTGATGCCGATGCCCAGGTTGTAGATATACCCGCTCTCGAAGTAGAAACCGCCCCAGTCGGGATCGCGGTGCGGCGTTCCCTGATAGTGCACGGTCAACGTGCGCTGCTCCCCCACCGCCGGTACGTTCAGCAGGTCCACGGTAAGGAACTCCCCATCGTAGCTGTACGGATGGAGGCCCAGTCCACTGGTCACCGAATCCACCGTGAGGTCGTACAGGTCGAAGCGGATGCTGCTCTGCCCGGCAAGACGCGGAGCGAATGACACAGCGCACACGCCGCCGATCCACTGGTCCTGCGTCCGGGTCACGTCCAGCTGAATGTCGTAGTGCAGGATGTCGAACGTATCGCTGCGCGCGATGGTCTGGTCGATCTGGGTGCGCTGGAGCGCGGTGAGCGCGGGACCCGGACGGTAGGGTTCGTGCAGGATCCTGCAGCCCATGCGATAGGGCTGGGCGTGGACGACAGAGAGAATGCAGAGGGCCGGAACGGCGGTGATCGGGCGCATGGATCGAGGGTCAGGTCGCACGAAGCTACGGGCCGCTATCTTCACTCCGCGGGCAACCGCTCGGCAGCCCGTGACGTCAACCCCAAAACCGGACCCCTCATGCGTCATTTTTCCGCGTTCCTCCTGCTGCTTCTTGCTCTTCTGAACGCCCCGCGTGCCCACGCCACGCACATCATGGGCGGTGAGCTCACCTACCGCTGCCTCGGCGGATCGGACTACCTCATCAGCCTCGTGCTGTACAGGGATTGTTCCGGCATTCCCGTCTCGGCCCAGGAGATCGTGGACATCAATTCCAGCGCGTGCGGCTACAGCCAATCGTTGACGGTGTACCTCATCGACACGGCCACCATCGCGTCACCCTGTTCGGGCCTTCTGTCGACCTGTGATGGTGGACAGGCCCCGGGGATGGAGGTTTATGTCTACCGCGACACGATCTCGCTGCCCATGGCGTGCCCGGACTACGAGTTCACGTGGACCACGTGCTGCAGGAACGCGGCGATCTCCAACCTGGTGACGCCGGACCAACTGAACAGTTACCTGCATGCCGGGCTCAACACCGTGGACGCACCCTGCAACTCCGCGCCGGTGTACCAGGAGCTCCAGATGCCCTTCATCTGCTCCAATGTGATGTTCTGCCAGGACAACAGCACCTTCGATGTGGACGGGGATTCGCTCCTCTTCAGCATGGTGCCGGTGCAGAACGGAACGCTCGGACCGGCCTCGTACAACCCGCCGTTCAGCCCCACGGACCCCTTCCCGACCGTGAACGGCCATGCCTTCGATGTGGCCGGTGGGAACCATTGCGCCATCCCCACCACCGTTGGTGCCTGGGTGGTGGCCTACCGCATCGATGAGTACCGGAACGGGACCTGGATCGGCAGCACCATGCGCGAAGTGCAACTGTGGGTGGTGAACTGTCCCTCCGCCGTGCTGGGCTTCACCGGCACCGTGATGGACTCCACGGGCACCGCGGTCAGCAGCGGATCCGTCGAGCTCTGGGAGTACGGGCTCAACAGCCTCAGCTCCACGCTGATCGCCACGAGCCCGGTGAACGCCCAGGGCGAGTACAGCTTCTCCGGACAACCGAACGGCCAGTACATCCTGCGCGCCATCCCCGACTCGACCAACACACCGGGGCACGCCACCTCCTATCACCTCAACACCCACTACTGGGACTTCGCTGAAGTGCTGGGCGCCGTATGCGATACCACCATCGATGCCGACATCACCCTGGTGGGCGTGGGCAACCTGGCCGGCACGGGCTATGTGAGCGGCTACCTGGGCGACCTGGGGATCGTGCGCAGCCAGCAGGGCACCCCGTGGGAAGGGGTCAGTGTCTTCCTGGAGGCCTGGCCGTCCCACGAACCGGTGGCCTTCGATCGCACGGATGCCGACGGGCTCTTCGCGTTCGTCAACGTACCCTACGGTGAATACCGCGTGGTGTTCGACCACCCCGGACTGCCCATGCTCGGGTACTACCGCTTCACGATCAGCGCCCAGAACCCGAGCTACACGGGTCTTGACCATGGCGCCGACCCGAACGGCTTCTTCCCGACGGGCATCTCCACGGGCGTGCGCGAGGACGCGCCGCTCAGCCTGGTGGTGGCGCCCAATCCGGTGAGCCAGGGCAGGGTGACGATCGGGGGCCTGCCCGATGGACCGGTGACGCTGCTGGTGGAGGATGCCACCGGCAGGACCGTGGACGTGCAGCGTGCGACGGTCAGCAACGGTCGCACATCGATGGCCACCGACGCCCTCCCCGCCGGCACCTTCCTGATCCGGATCGCGGGGGCCGGCACCATCCGTCTGGTGAAGCATTGAGCCTTTTGATGAGCGGGCATCCCTCGTCAGGGATGCCCGCTACATCGCTCTTCCGACCCGCTTCGTCGAGATCGGCACAACAAGCGGTCGTGACCCACGTATCGTTGTGAGCGTAGCCCCGACCCGGGCAGACCGCACAACCCCTTCGCCATGAACCATCCCCGCATCCTGGTCGTCGAGGATGAAGCCCTCATCCGCAAGGACATCGAACGCAGCCTCACCCTGCTGGGCTATGACGTGGCAGGCAGCACCGGCGATGCGGCGGAGGCGGTGGACCTCGCCATGGAGCAGCGACCGGACATGGTGTTGATGGACATCCGGCTGCGGAGCGCCATGACCGGCATCGAGGCCGCCAAGGTCATCCGCACCAACATGGGCATTCCCGTGGTCTTCCTGACCGCGTTCTCGGAGGACAGCACCCTCCATGAGGCCAAGTTGGCCGAACCCTTGGGCTACATCGTGAAGCCGTTCACCGAAGCGGCCCTGCGCTCCAACATCGAGATCGCCCTCTTCAAGGGGGGTGAGGAGAGCAAGCTCCGCATGGAGCGCGACCGGCTGAAGCGATCCGTGGCCAAAGGCCAGGACGATGAGCACGTGTTCATCAAGCACAGGGGGCGCGCGGTGCGTGTGGCCTTCCGCGAGATCGAGCACGTCGAGGCCCTGAAGGACTATGCCTCCTTCCACCTGAAGGACCGCCGCTATGTGGTGCACGGCACCATGCAGGAGTTCGAGGCCATGCTGCCCGCGCGCGACTTCATGCGCATCCACCGCTCCCACATCGTGCGTCTGGACCGCATCCAGAGCATTGATGACGGCGATGTGCTCCTGGAGGGTGGCACCAAGCGCATCCCCATCGGCCGCACCTACATGAGCCGTCTGCTGGCGCTCATTCCCCAGGTCTGAGGCACCTCCCTGCGTTCGTGATTAGGTTTGGGGGCATGGAGCGCTTGCGCCCCGTCCGTGCCCTCCTCCTCATCACCCTGCTCCTGCTGGGCGGCGTGGGACGTGATGGCTGGCACCTGGCCATCCATGCGGATGATGTGCCCCATACCGGTCCGGGGCCGGCTCTTTCCGAGTCCTGTTCGCTCTGTTCCGATGGTCTTCCCACCGCGATGGCGGCGGTCGCACCGATCGTGCGCCCTCCTGTGCCGCAGGCCTGGGAAGCGCTGATCCCTCGCGAGCGTCCCAGGCTGGCGTCCCCGGCGCGGGTCCTTTCCGATCGGGGGCCTCCATCACGCGGTTGATCGACCGCCGGACCGGACCGGTCCGTGCGGTACAGGGCCTCGACAAAGGCCCTCACACCCGGCGTCATCCAGCGCCAGGTGCGTTTCCGACCATCAACCCATCCGGCGCATCGCGCCACTTCAACCCATTCCATGAGAACGACGTTCGACGCCGCCCTGCGCGGCCTTGCCTTCCTCCTGCTCCTGCTCACCTTCATCCTGCCCGGTTGCAAAAAGGACGAACCCGGGGCCGGTGGTCCTCCGGCCAACGAGGAAGAGCTCATCACCACCGTTCGACTCCACTTCCACTCGGTGGGCGGCACCGAGCACAAGCACTGGACCTACCGCGACATCGACGGACCCGGCGGTAACGACCCCGTTCTGGAGGTGGACACCCTTTCGGCCGATTCCGTGTACCATGTGGAGATCGACGTGCTCGACGAGAGCGCCAGCCCGGCGGACACCATCACCCACGAGATCGAAGATGAAGGCGCCGAGCACCAGTTCTTCTTCGAACCCACCGGGGTGAACATCTCCGTCGCCTACGACGATGCCGACGTGAACGGGCGCCCCATCGGACTTCGCTCGATCTGGACGGTCGGCGCTTCCAACACCGGCTCCATGCTCATCACCCTGCGCCACGAACCCGATAAAGCGGCACCTGGCGTATCCAACGGCGACATCAGCAACGCCGGCGGCGAGACCGACATCGCTCCGGACTTCACACCCGTGGTGGTGGACTGACCGCTGCCGGATCGCGAACGGAAGGCGGGCTTTTGCCCGCCTTCCCCATTTCGGGCCGGACGGTGCGATCTTCGGCGCATGCGCCGGGCCTGGGTGCTCCTGACGATCGGGCTCCTGGCCGGCCTGGTCTCCGCGGAGCTTGTGCTCCGGGGACTGGGACGGCGGGAACATCCGCTGTTCGAGGCCGATCCACGGTATGAGTACCTGATGCGCCCCGATCAGGATGTGCGGTATGGTCGGGTCCACTACGTGACCAATACCCTCGGGCTTCGGTCTCCGCCGATCGGCCCCAAGCGCGGCCGTCGTGTGCTCATCATCGGCGATTCGGTGATCAACGGGGGACAGCAGACCACACAGGACAGCCTGGCCACGGAGCGCGCCGCACGGCGAACGGGGGTGGAGGTGATCAACCTCAGCGCAGGCAGCTGGGGCACCGAGAACGCGATGGCGTGGATCCGGGCCCATGGCCTCCTGCAGGCGGACGCCGTGGTCATCGTTCTCAGCAGCCACGACGCTTATGACAGGATGACCTTCGAGCCCGTGGTCGGCCATCACCCCTCCTATCCGGCCGAGCGCCCGCGCTTCGCCCTCTCGGCCGAGCTGCACAGGTGGACGCATCGCCTGAACGATCGAAGACCATTGCGCGATCGCAGGTTCGCCGACGGCTGGCGCAGCCTGCGGGACACCGCGGTCGTCCGTGGGCTGCCCTTCACCGTGGTCCTTCATCCCGAGCTGGGCGAACTGGCCATGGGCCGTTACGACGGCCGTGGCGCACGCATCCTGGACTCCCTCTCGGCGTGGAACGTTCCCGTCGTGACCACGATCGACCGGATGGACAGCACGATGTACACGGACCGGATCCACCTCAACGACCGGGGTCAGGCCGCGCTGGCCGTTATCCTCGAGGAGGTCGTCGGCCCGGCGACGCCGGAGAATACCTTCGACCATGATCCGCTCCCTGCCACCCGCTGACCTGCTGGAGCAACCGGACCGGGTTCCGCTGATCGATGTGCGCTCCCCCGCGGAGCACGCGCACGGTCATATCCCGGGCAGCATCAACATCCCGCTGTTCTCGGATGCGGAACGAAGCGAGGTCGGCACCTGCTACAAGCAACGAGGGCGTGATGCGGCCGTCCTGGTCGGTCTTCGCGTGGTGGGGCCGCGGCTGGCCGACCTCGTGGAGCACGCGCGTTCGGTCGCACCCGATGGTCGGATCGCCGTGCATTGCTGGCGCGGCGGAGAACGCAGCGGCAGCGTGGCCTGGCTCCTCGACAAGGCCGGCTTCGCCGACGTGCGCACCATGCGGGGCGGATACAAGGCCTTCCGACGGCACGCGGCCGCGCGCTTCGCGCATCCGTGGGACCTTCGCGTACTGGGCGGCTACACGGGCAGTGGAAAAACGGACCTCCTGGCGCTGCTGAAGGACCTGGGCGAGCAGGTGGTGGACCTCGAGGGGCTCGCGCGGCACAAGGGTTCGGCCTTCGGTGGGCTGGGGCAGGGCCCGCAGCCCAGCACCGAGCACTTCGAAAATTTGCTGTGGCTGAAGTTGGGTGCCTTGGACCCGGACCGGCCCGTCTGGGTCGAGGACGAAAGCCTGATGATCGGGCGGGTGCGCATACCGGACGTGTTCCATGCGCGCCTGCGCAGCAGCGACCTGTTCTTCGTGGACATGCCGGTCGAGGACAGGGTGGAACGGTTGGTGACGGACTACGGCGCCACCCCGGTGGAGGAGCTCCGGGAGCCCGTTCGCCGGATCGAGAAGCGATTGGGCCCCCAGCACTGCAAGGCAGCGCTGGAGGCCTTGGACCGCGGAGACCTCGCCGAGGTGGCGCGGATCACCCTGAAGTACTACGACAAAGCCTATCTGAGGGGCGCCGGTGGAAGGGATCCGGCGCGTGTCCGGACCGTCCCGGGCCGGGCCACCGATCTTCGCGGCCTGGCCCAACGACTCGCCGACCATGTCCGCGCCGAACACCGATCCTGAGAACCCGTTCCCGCTCACGCAGTTCAGCCGCGGCTCCGGCTGCGGTTGCAAACTCGCGCCCGACCTCCTCGATCGCATCCTTCGCAGCGAGCGCCTCCATGCCGTCGATCCCCGGTTGCTCGTGGGACCGGCCACCAAGGATGACGCGGCCATCTACGATCTGGACGGCGATCAGGCCCTGATCAGCACCGTGGACTTCTTCACGCCCATCGTCGATGACGCACGGCTGTTCGGCCGGATCGCCGCGGCGAACGCCCTGAGCGACGTGTATGCGATGGGCGGATCGCCCCTCTTCGCCATCGCCGTCCTGGGCTGGCCGGCCGACAAGCTGCCGCCCGAACTGGCCGCCGAAGTGATCGAGGGCGGTCGTGAGGCCTGCCACGACGCGGGGATCGCCCTTGCCGGCGGCCACAGCATCGATGCGCCCGAACCGTTCTTCGGCCTGTCCGTCACCGGCTCGGTGCGGCGCGCGCATGTGAAACGCAACGATACCGCCCGGGCCGGCGATGTGCTCCTCCTCACCAAACCGCTCGGTACCGGCGTGATGGCCACCGCCCTGAAACGCGGCCAGCTGGACCATGCGCTCCTCCAGGCGCTCCATGCGCAGCTCACCGCGTTGAACCGGGTCGGCAGCATCCTGGGCCCCGTCGACGCCGTGCACGCCATGACGGATGTGACCGGCTTCGGTCTGGTGGGACACCTGTGGGAGATGTGCGCAGGCTCGGGTTGTTCCACCGACCTCGACTGGGACGCCATCCCCATCCTCGAAGGTGCGGCCGGTCTTGTGGCCAAGGGTGTCTACGCCGACGGCGGCATGCGCAACTGGAGATCCGTGCACGCCCATGTTCAAGGCGCGAGCACCATGGAACGCATGATCCTCGCTGCCGACCCCCAGACGAACGGTGGTCTGCTCATCGCCATCGATCCGGGCGCCGCGGAGCACGTGCAGCGCATGATCGAGCGCACCGGGACCACGGCCAAGCGGATCGGGATCCTCGCGCAGGGCCCTCCCGGCATACGGCTCCATTGACCGACGTCCGTTTTCGCAGGAACATTTCCCAGGGAGGTTTGCCGAAGAACGCCTTAAGTTCGCCCTGTTTTCTGCTCCATTACGCCTCACTTAAACACGAAAGGAATGGCAACCAAGCGTTTCTCTGAAAAGGACATCCATCAACTGCTCCAACATTACCGCGGTGAACGCCGACGTCTGGCCTACCAGCTGGAAGGTGTGAAGAAGGCCCTTCGCGAACTCCGGGCCCTTCGCGCAGGGAAACCGGTCCCTGAAGAGAACAAGAAGTCCACCCGTAAAACGGCCGCCGGCAGCAAGCGCAAACCGGGCCGTCGGAAGAAGCGGACCATCACGGGCGGTGGTTATCGGCTCAGTGGATGGGATACCGCCATCATGACGGCCGTGACCAACAACAACCGCATGATGACCAAACAGCAGTTGTACGACGTGGTGAAGAAGTGGGCCGCCAAGAACGAACCGAAGACCACCGCGGAAGAGACCGAGGCCAAGCTGACGCGCGCGCTTCAAAAGCTCAGCGGACGGCGCGGCCTTCTGGGCACCTACCGCACCGGACTTCAGCGCGGCTACCACTACGGCCTGAAGGACTGGTTCTTCAAGAGCACCGGCAAGCTCCGTCCTTCGCACCTGGACAAGCTCGTCATCGAACGTTGATCCGGGTGTTCCGATGACGAAGGGCGGCCGACCGGCCGCCCTTCGTCATTCCGGCCTTCCCCGTCCACCGCTTACCTTCGGATATGCACATGAAGAACATCCTCGCCGCCATCGACCTGTCCCCCATCACGCACGAGGTCCTGCGCTTGGCCGGTGACCTGGCCCTCGTTCGCCAGGCCACCTTGTGGATCGTTCATGTGGCCGCTCCGGATCCGGACCTGGTCGGCTTCGAGCCCGGCCCACAGCACATCCGTGATCAGCGCGCGCACGAACTGCGCGACGAGCATCAGGAACTGCAGCAGCTCGCCTTGGAGCGCTCCTCCCAAGGTGTCGACGCGCGTGCACTGCTCGTTCAAGGCCCCACCGTGGCCACCATCCTGGACCAGGCCGCACGGCTTCATGCCGACCTCATCGTCCTGGGCTCCCATGGACACGGGGCCCTGCATCGGTTCTTCGTGGGCAGCGTCTGCCAGCAGGTCCTGGGCGGCACGCGCACCCCCCTGCTCATCGTACCGTCAACCGCCACGGCATGATCCGACGCGGCACCGGGACGCTCCTCGTCGTCTGCTCCGGATGGCTGCTCCTGGGAGGCATCTGCGTGCCGTCCATCCGCTCCGGTCCGCCCGAACTTGCCCGCATCAAGCTGCCCGAGGGCTTCCGGATCGATGTGTTCGCCGAAGGCGTGACCAACGCACGGGCCATGTGCTGGGGGGATCGGGGCACCCTGTTCGTGGGAAGCCGGGCCGAAGGTGTCGTGCATGCGCTCACGGACACGGACCGGGACGGACATGCCGACATCCATCGGATCATCGCCAGGGACCTGCGGATGCCGGCGGGCGTGGCCTTCCGGCAGGGTGCGCTGTACGTGTCGGCCGTGGACCGGATCCTACGGTACGACTCCATCGAGGACCGCCTGGAAGACCCACCGGACCCGGTGGTGCTGCCGCAGAGGTTCCCCGCCGAGGACCACCACGGTTGGAAGTTCATCGCCTTCGGCCCGGATGACCGGCTTTACGTGCCCGTGGGCGCTCCATGCAACAACTGCCTCAGCGACGACAGCCTGTTCGCCACGATCACCAGCATGACGGCGGACGGCAGGGACCTGCGCATCGAAGCCCATGGTGTGCGCAATTCCGTGGGGTTCGACTGGCGGCCCGGGACCGGGGAGCTCTGGTTCACCGATAACGGGCGCGACTGGATGGGCGATGATGCCCCGGATTGCGAACTGGACCGGTCGGACGCCCGAGGCTTGCACTTCGGCTATCCCTACTGCCATGCCGGCGAGGTCCCCGATCCGGAGTTCGGCGACCAGCGGCCCTGCAGCAGCTTCACACCGCCCGCCGCGCGCCTTGGCGCCCATGTCGCCCCGTTGGGCATGTGCTTCCTGGCGGGTACCGCCTTCCCGGCGAAGTACCGGGGCGCGATCCTCATCGCCGAGCATGGCAGCTGGAACCGCAGCACCCCGGTGGGTTACAGGGTGGTGGCCGCCTTTCCCCGGCCCGACGGCACCGCCCGCACGGAGGTCTTCGCCGACGGCTGGCTGGCCGGCAGCAGCGCCTGGGGCCGGCCGGTGGACGTGCTGGAGGCCCCCGATGGGAGCGTGCTCATCAGCGATGATGCCGCCGATCGGATCTACCGCGTGTCGTACAGCCCCCTTGATTGATAGTATTACTATCATATTCACTTGTATTTATGTCATGAACAATAGCTTTGGCACGTCTGTTGATAGTCCATCGTCCACATCGCACCCCGATGCAACGACTTGCCCAGCTCGACATGCACGTCCAGGAACGGGTGTTCCTCAAGGACCCGTCGACCACCGATCTCGGCCGGCGCATCATCGAGCGCTCGATCGCCCTGATCGATGAGCTCGGGTTCGAGCGCTTCACCTTCGCCAAGCTGGCCCAGGCGCTGGGTACGGCCGAGAGCTCCATCTACCGCTACTTCGAGAACAAGCACCTTCTCCTGGTCTACCTCATCGGATGGTATTGGAGCTGGCGGGAGTACAAGCTCGTGTTCGACACGGCCAACATCCCGGACCCGAAGCAGCTCCTGGAGCGTGCCATCCGGTCCCTGGCCGAACCGGTGGAGGAGCGCGGGGCCTTCAGCCATGTCGACCTTCGTGCGCTGTACCGCATCGCCAAGGCCGAAAGCCCGAAGGCCTACCTGGTGAAGGAGGTCGATGCCCGCGGGCGCGACGGTCACTTCAGCTCGTTCGGCCGGCTCTGTGACCGGCTCCGCGAGCTGATCGTGCTCGTGCGGCGCGACCATCCTTTCCCGGCCGCCCTGGCCTGCACCCTCGCCGAGGGCTCGCTGGACCAGCATTTCTTCCATGAGCACATCCCCGGCCTCTCCGGGTTCGGTCGGAAGGACCGGACGGCCGACTTCCTCGTCCACCTCGCCCAGTCGTCCATCACACACCGCCCCCGCTCATGAGCACTGTGATCACCCCGTTCCAGCGGCTGGTGCGCCTCCTGAGCATGGACCGGCGCGAGCTGGGCTACATCTACCTCTACGCGCTGGTCAGCGGGGCCATCAACCTCACCCTGCCGCTGGGCATACAGGCCATCATCAACCTGATCAGCGGGGGGCAGATCGCCACCAGCTGGGGCGTGCTCATCGCGTTCGTCACCATCGGCGTGGCCTTCGCCGGTGTGATGCAGATCCTGCAGCTGACCATCGGCGAGACGATCAAGCAGCGCCTGTTCGCCCGGAGCGCCTTCGACTTCGCCTACCGGCTGCCCCGCCTGCGCTCCGAGGCGGTGCAGGGGCGGTATCTGCCCGAGCTCGTCAACCGGTTCTTCGACACCCTCACCATCCAGAAGGGCCTCACCAAGGTGCTGATCGACGTGCCCGTGGCGTCGCTGCAGATCATCCTCAGCCTGGTGCTGCTGTCGTTCTACCATCCCTTCTTCATCGCCTTCGGTCTCTTCCTCGTCGCGCTCCTCTATGCCATCTTCAGGTGGACCGGCATGCGCGGCCTGCGCACCAGCCTGGAGGAGTCCAAGTACAAGTATGAGGTGGCCTTCTGGCTCGAGGAGCTCGGCCGGAACATGAACACCTTCAAGCTGGCGGGACGGACCCGCCTGGCCCTGGACCGCACCGACCAGATCACGTCGAAGTACATCCTTGCGCGCAACGGCCATTTCAGGGTCCTGTTGCAGCAGTACGGGGCCATGGTCTTCTTCAAGGTCATCATCACCGTGAGCCTGCTGATCCTCGGCGGGCTTCTGGTGATGGGCGAACAGATGAACCTCGGCCAGTTCGTCGCCGCGGAGATCATCATCCTGCTGGTGATGGCCGCGGTGGAGAAGCTCACCATCAGCATCGAAGCGATCTATGACGTCCTCACCGCCCTGGAGAAGATCGGGAACGTGACCGACCTGCCGCTCGAACAGGGAGGACAGGTGCACATCCCCGCATCGGCCGATGGCGCGGCCGGGATGGAGGTCGCCTTCCACGGTGTGACGTTCCGGTCGCCCTGGACCGGCCAGGACGTGATCGGCGGTGTGGACCTCACCATCGCCGCGGGCCAGAAGGTCTGCCTCAGCGGGCCCAATGGCAGCGGAAAGACCACCCTGTTGCAGATGATCGGGGGCCTGGTCGGACCGACCTCCGGCACGGTCGTGCTCGATGGTCATCCCCTGGGCAGCCTCGACCTCGACCACGCGCGCAGCATGATGGGCGACAGCCTGAACCAGGACGAGATCTTCAGCGGGACCATCCAGGACAACATCACCATGGGGCGACCTTGGGTCACCACCGAGGATGTGCGCATCGCCTCGGAACGCACCGGCCTCGCCGCTCAGATCGCCCGCCTTCCGCTGGGCCTGATGACCCCGCTGGACCCCAACGGGACACGCCTGCCGCGCTCGCTCGTCAAACGGGTCATCCTTGCGCGCTGCCTGGCCGCGCGGCCGAAGCTGCTGCTGATCGAGGACGACCTGGCCATGTTCGATACGGCCGATCGGGATGCGCTGCTCCACGAGCTCACCGCGCGGGAAGCCCCCTGGACGCTCGTGCTCGTGAGCAACGACCCCGCCGTGCAGGCCCGCTGCGAGCGACATGTCCACCTGGACGGCGGAAGGCTCCACGAACTCGGCCACGCCTGAGCACATCCGCGATGCTGAACATCTCTCCCGCCCCCGAGTGTGCCACGCCTGAGCTGGACCGGACCAGCTTCGAGTCGTTCCGCAAGGTGCTGCCCGCACGCGCCGGCAGGTTCTTCGGCCGGCTCACCGCGCTCGCGCTCGTTCTCTTCATCACCGGCCTGTTCCTGCCATGGACCCAGAACATCCGCGCCCGCGGCGTGGTCACCAGTCTGGCGCCCCAACAACGTCCGCAGACCATCCCGAGCATCATCGCCGGACGCATCGAGCAATGGTACGTGCAGGAAGGCCAGCTCGTGGAACAGGGTGACACCATCCTGCGGCTCAGCGAGGTGAAGCCCGAGTACATGGACCCCAAGCTGCTGGACCGCACCCAGGAACAGATCATCGCCAAGGAGGCCACGGCCCGCAGCTACGCCGAGAAGGTGAACAGCCTCGACGCCCAGATCGACGCCCTGAGCGGCGCGCTCACCATCAAGCTGGAGCAGGCCCGCAACAAGATCAAGCAGGCGGTGCTGCAGGTGCAGAGCGACAGCATCAGGGTGGTGGCGGCGCGCACCGAGATCAAGGTGGCGAAGGACCAGCTGCTCCGCGGTGAGGAGCAGTTCAAGGAAGGCCTGGTGAGCATGGTGGAGCTGGAGCGCCGCCGCGTGAACGAACAGCGGGCCAATGCCACCATGATCGATGCCGAGAACAAACTGCTCGACAGCCGCAACGAACTGCTCAACGCCCAGCTCGACCTCAACGGGATCCGCCAGGACTACCGGGACAAGCTGAGCAAGGCGGAAAGTGAGAAGTACGCCAGCCTCAGCCAGATGTACACCACCGAGGGCGAAGTGACGAAGCTCCAGAACGACTTCGCCAACTACAGCGTGCGCTCCGGCTTCTACTACATCACCGCCCCCCAGCGGGCCTACATCACCAAGGCCGTGCGCCAGGGCCTCGGGGAAACGGTGAAGGAGGGGGAACCCTTGGTGACCTTGATGCCGGCCCGCTTCGACCTCGCCGTGGAGCTCTACGTCCGTCCGATGGACATGCCGCTGATCCGCACCGGCAACAAGGTGCGGTTCATGTTCGACGGATGGCCGAGCATCGTGTTCAGCGGATGGCCCAACACGAGCTATGGCACCTTCGGCGGCCGGGTGGTCGCCATCGACAACTTCATCAGCCCGAACGGCAAGTACCGTCTCCTGGTCGGGCCCGACACCGCGGACACCGCGTGGCCGGAGGCCCTTCGGGTGGGCAGCGGCGCCATCGGCTTCGCCCTGCTTCAGGACGTGCCCATCTGGTACGAGCTCTGGCGCCAGCTGAACGGCTTCCCCCCGGACCTGTACATGGATCCCTCCACCCCGTCCAACTCCTCGTCGAAAGGCCCGGGGACCACCTCCGATCCGATGAACAAGTGATGCGCATCGCCGCTGCCATCGCGCTTCTGATCCCCGTGGGGCTGTCCGCCCAGGATGATCCGCCCTCCCTGACCCGGGACGCCCTGGTGCGGCTGGTGCTGGACCATCATCCGGTGGCCCGTCAGGCCGCGCTCCGTCCTGAACTGGGCGCCGCGACCGTGCGCAGCGCGCGAGGCGGGTTCGACCCCGTGGTGCAGGCCGAGCTCGAGGAGAAGACCTTCGATGAGAAGGACTACTTCCGCCTGATCGACGTTGGACTGAAGGTGCCCACCTGGTACGGCATCGAGGTCCTGGCCGGGTACCAGGACAACTCCGGCGACCTGCTGGACCCCATGCTGGCCACGCCCAACGACGGGCTCATGAAGGCCGGCGTCAGCATCACGCTGGGTCAGGGCCTCCTGATGGATCAGCGGAGAGCGGCGCTTCGCCGGGCACAGGCCTTTCAGGATGCGGCACTGGCCGAGCAGGAGCAGATGCTGAACGCCGTGCTCTACGCGGCCCTGAGCGACCATATCGACTGGGTGGCCGCCCACCAGGCCCTCCGCATCGCGCAGGAGGCGGTGCAGCTGGCCCGCCAGCGGAACGACTTCGTACGCGGCAGCTGGCGCGGTGGCGACCGGCCGGCGATCGACACGCTGGAGGCCTTTCTTCAGCTGCAGGACCGCGAGATGCGGCTTGCCCAGGCCGAACTGAACGTCCGGAACACGGCGCTGCGGCTTTCCAATCACCTCTGGGACCAGAGCCTCCGACCGCTGGAGCTCGATCCGTCCACGCGCCCGGTGGAACGCGACCTGGAGAGCCCTCTCGGTGCACCGAGCACGGACAGCCTGGTCGCCCGAGCGGAGCGGACACATCCCCTGCTGCTCCAGGCGCGGGCGCGCATCGACCAATTGGAAGTGGACCGCCGGCTCCGCGCCGAGATGATCCGTCCCCAGTTGGACCTGAAGTACATGGTGCTGGGCGATGCCCGTCGCCTCAACGGGGAGAACGGGAGCTGGGTGGACGGCGGCGACCAGCAGTGGGGAGCGGGGTTCCGCATGCCGCTCCTGTTGAGGCGTGAACGCGGCGAGCTCAGCCTGGCCAAGCTTCGCGTAACGGAGGCCGAAATGGGCCTGGAGCGTGACCGCACGGTGATCGCCAACCGCGTGGCCGAACGCGCCAACGAAACGGGCACCCTGCGGCAACAGACGGACCTTGGCGCCCTGACCGTGCGCAACTCCGGCGCTCTGCTGGAGGGGGAGAACCGTCGCTTCGAGGTCGGCGAGAGCTCGCTCTTCCTGGTGAACGCCCGCGAAGTGGCCCTGCTCGAGGCGCGCATCAAGCAGGTCGACCTGGAGGCCAGATTGCGCAAGTCGTGGTTCGCCACCGACCTGGAGGCCGGCGTTCTGTGGCGCACCCTGACCGGACAAACCCCCTGACCATGCTGAGGATCTCCTTCCTGACCCGCCAACGGACCGATGCGGTCGAACTCGCACGCTCGCTCCACAGCGCGAAGCTGGCCCTCTTCCTCACCATCGAGGCCCATACGGAGATCGAGCTCCGGGACGATGCGATCGTGGACACCCCGTTGATCCATCTCAGCGGAATGACCAAGGCCCTGCTCTACCGCCAGGTGGAAGAGCATGCCCAGGCCGTGCTCGGCGACCGTCTGGTGCGCACCTGGGCCGAGGCCGTCACCAGCCTGGACCCCGCCAGCACCGAACAGCTCTTCCGCCTGGTGCGACCCGTCTGACCACCCTCATCGGGTGCGGCCCGTGCGCCAGGGCCGGCGATCAAGCCAGGGCGCGCGCGCCCAGCGGGTCCGGTACAGGATGAGCCATGCCGCGCTCCCGGTGACCACGCCCAACCCGGCGCCGGCCAGCACATCCTCGGTGAAGTGCTGCGAGAGGTAGACCCGCGTGAACGCCAGCACGGCCGCCCCCAACGCCCACAGCGGAGCGCGGCGCGGGGCCCCGTCCATCACCGCCAGGGCCAGGCCCATCGCGAACGCGCAGGTGGCATGGCCCGACGGGAAACTGAAGTGGTGGTTCATGGCCACCCCGTCCACCAGGTGGAGCATGGGCATGTCGTTCGCGAACATCACCGGCCGGTCGTGGTCCGCGAAGACCTGGCGCTTCAGCACCTGCACCACGATCGCGCTGACCCCGGTGCTCAGGCCCAACAGGAGAAAGGTCCGCCAGGTGCCGACGAAGAGCAGCACCGCAGCGATCACCACGGGCACCAGACCGTCAGCCAGGTGGGTGAGCACGCTGAGCAGCGCATCGCTCCACGGCGCGTGCCACCGGTTCACCGCGGCATGCAGGGCCACCTGCTCCGTGCGCCAAACGGCGATCGCAGCGGGCATGGCCAGCACGAGCGTGGCGCCGATGAAGGAGGACACGTTCGCCGAGCGGCTCATGGGCCAAAACTAACCGAGGCCAAGGGTGCTACTTTCGGGCATGCGTTCCAGCCCGCTCCTCGCCACGTCCCTGTGCCTCCTTGGTTCACCAAGCGTTGGTGCCCAGTCCTTCGAGACCCGCTGGGGAGCGGCCGGCACCTTGGGTCTCGGTCCTGTTCCACAGGGATCGGGCGTCGTGGCCGCCGTTTCGGCATGGACCGGCGATGACGGCCGCGCGGCCGCCCTGGTGACCGTGAACGGCACAGGACAGGTCACCGCGTCCACGTCCGTGCCGCTGACGGGACGCACGTTCGGTCAGGCCTTCGTGCCTGCGACGGGCGGCGGTGGCTATCTGGTGGGAAGCCTCGTTCCGGACGGCAGTGACGATCACGACCTGCTGGTGGTGAGGATCACCGCGCAGAACACCGTGCAATGGGTGGTGACCCAGGCCCTCCCGCACGACCAGCAGGTGCTGGCCGCTGCGGAAGCGGGCGGCGCCGGGCTGCATCTCACGGGGGTCGACAACACGAGCGGCTCGCACGATGTGCTGATGGGTCGCGTCAGCACCGCCGGCGTGCTGCTGTGGACGACCGTGGAAGGCGGGCCGCTCGACGAGGAGGGTCTCGCCGTGGCCGGGGACGCCAACGGCGCGATGGTGACCGGCCGGCAGATGAACTTCAGCGGGGAGAGCGATGCCCTCTTCATCGGTGTGGACGCGAACGGCAGCGTGTCCTGGACCTCGAGCTGGGGCGGCGTGGCGAACGACGTCGGTCACGCCTTGATCCGTCGCTCCAACGGCACCTATGTGATGGCCGGCACCACGCGCAGCTACGGCCTCACCGACCAGCTGGGGCGGCGCAAGGACCACGTGTGGCTGATGGCGCTTGAAAGCGACGGTGACACGCTGTGGACGAGGGCCGTCGGCGACACGTTGGATGCGCGCTCGGCGTTCGGGCTCACCGAAGCCACCAACGGCGACCTGCTGGTGGCCGGTGAAGTGGGCCTCGACCATTCCACCGATGCGATGCTGATGCGGCGCACCGCGATCGGCGCTCCGGTGTGGGAGCGCCGCTACGATACGGGCCAGGAGGAGCGGATCGCCCGGCTCCGCGAGGACGCCTCCGGCATCTGGGCCGTGGGCCGCACCTTCGGCGCATCGGGTCTGCAGATGCTGGCCCTGCGGAAGAACGGTCAGGGGCTCTGAGCGTCGTCCGTCCACGATCCGCGGTTCATCGTTCGGGCCCTCGCTCCCCCGATCGTGGTATTGGGACCGGCGTGCGGGGAGGGACACCTTCGCATCCACCGCCGAACCCATGTCCACCACTGGAAAACGCTACTCCGACCGCACCGGCGACCGTTCCGTGCGCCGCATCATCGACCACCGGACCCGAAGCGTGCTCGACCGGGTACTGGCCGAACACCGCGGCCAGCGGCTCGAAGCCTACCTCAGGGCCTTGGGACAGCGCTCCCCGGAGCGCGTGCGCTGAGCTCAGGGCAGCTGCTCCAGACGCACCGCCGTGGGCAAGGTGCCACCGATGTTGAAGAGGATCGGGTCACGATCGTTGGACGAGCCGGCGTACTTCACCACCCCGTCCAGGTTCACATCCTCGCTCCAATATCCGCTCGTGGTCGCCGTGGGCACCGTGCCTCCGATGCGCACCAGGATGGGATCCCGGTCGTTCGAGGCGCCCGCGTACTTCAGCTGCGTGTCGCGCAGCACGTTGCCGGACCACAACGCACGCTTCCCGTTCGCCAGAACGGCGCGCGCGTCCACGCCATGCACCGCCGTGGTCCCCAGGGACAGGTCCACGAGCTTCTGGTCCTTGTTCAGCAAGGTGCTGGTCGCGGTCATCACGCCCAGGTGGTTGCGGTGCCGCACGGCCACGAAGTAGTTGTCGGAGGCCACGTTGAAGAGGATGCGCGGAAGGCCGTTCGTCCCCACGATATCGCCATCGCGCTGCAGCAGCGCACTGCGCGTGGCCACCACCTGCGACGGGTTGTTCTTGTTGCGCAGCTCCACGAGCACCCAATCCACCACGGCGTTCGCGCCGGTGGTGGCCAGCACACCGGCACCCACCGTCTCTCCTCCTCCCCCGCCCGTATGCGTGAACCCGAGCGCGGTGAAGGGTTCGGTGGTCGGGATCAGGCCGCTGCTGCGCAGCGCGTCGCGCATCAAGTTGGCCTGGGTGTCGAAGGCGCCTCCGAGGATGGCCCGGAGGTTCACGCTCGGCGGGCAGTCCTGCCAGCGCGAGAGCACGCTTCCCGGAATGATGGTCCTGGTGCTGTTCGTGGGGGTCTGCCAGTACAGGGCAAGGTGGTCGCCGCCCGACCCCTCCTTGTGAAGCATCTCCACGTAGTAGTACACGCCGGCCTGGAGCGTGATGCCCGCGCTCGTCTGCTGCGGGTACTTGGTGAACTCCCCAAGGTTGGTGAAGCCGGGCACCGAGCAGATCTGCTGCTTGTAGCGCGGGTCCGCATTGGGGCTCAGGTACACGATGGATTCATCATCGGACACCGCGGTGAACACATAGGTGCCCGTGGTCGGTGCCAGGATGTAGCCGCGCATGCGGGTGCCATAGTTGTTGCCGTATGCGATCGAGTTGGCCTGGAAGCTCGTGGGAAAGCTGGTGCTCGTCGGGCTGTCCGGATAGTTGGGGCTGGAGACGAGCGCGGAGACCGTGGATCCCGAGATCCCGCTCCAGTACTGGCGCAGCACGCTCCCCGAGGCGCCGATGCACTGCGGCGGGTCCAGCGTGATCACCGTGATCACCACGGTGGCCTGGCCCGTGAGCCCATCGTCGTCGGTCACCGTCAAGGTCACTGTGCGATCGCCCGTGTCCGTGAAGGTCTTCGCCGGGTTCATCTGCGTGGACGTGGTGCCATCGCCGAAATCCCAGAAGTAGCTCACGATGGTCCCGGGATCGTGCGAGGCCTCTCCGTTGAACTGCACGTTGAGCGGACCCGCGCCGACCGTGACGTTCGTCGCGATCACAGCGGTCGGGGCGATCGCGTTGCAGCGCGGATAGAGCCAGTGGGTGTCCGTGCTGCTCAAGCCGCCCGCGTCGGTCACCGTCAAGGTGATCTCGTAGCTGTAGGTCTCCCCATCACAGCCCACCCCGCTGATCACCGTGCTGGTCACCGGCGCGGCATCGATGGGTTCGGGGTGTGTGTGCGTGTTGTGATGGAGCGTCGTGCGCCAGGCGTACGTGAGCTGGGCCTGCCCGTGCTCGGTGTCGTTCACCGCGGCCTCCAGGAGGTACGTGGTGTCCACCCCCACCGGATAGGTGCCGCCATCGGCGAAACTGGTGATGTTCACCACCGGGGGCGTGTTGTTCACGCTCACCAGCAGCGAGGTCTGGTTCGACTGTCCGTTGTTGTCCGTGACGGTGAGCGTCACCGTGTAGCTCGTGGGCGTGTTCGGCGGTGCACTGAAGACATGGCTCGGGTTCACCGCCGTGCTGGTCTGGCCATTGCCGAAGTTCCACAGGTGGGTCAGCGGGCCCGACTCCGGATCGTAAGAGGCGCTTCCAGTGAACTGCACGGTGAGCGGGCCCGGTCCGTACTGCACGTTCTGGGAGGCCACCGCCACGGGCGGCAGGTTCACCGCCAAGGTGTAGCAGATGCGACGGATCTCGTTCGTCGCGTAGTTCGAGTAGTACAGGCATCCCTCAGGACCTTCACCCACCCACACGATGGCGCCCAGGTTCGAGCCGAAGTCATGGCCGCTCACCGGCTGGTCCTGCCCATTGAACACGAAGCGCTTGATCCAGGCGCCGGGATAGTCCGCATGGAAATAGACGTTCTGGTAGCCGGCAGGCCATCCGGTGCCGCTGATCCACGTGCCGCCGATGGAGGCGTAGCCACCGAACATGGGGCCCGGCACAGGCGAGTTGGGGTCGTTGAGGTCGGTGGCCGTGGCCGTGCTGCCGTTGAAGGTGGCCGTGCGCGCCCAGTTCTGGCCGTGCCGCCAGTCGATCACCGGCCGGGCATGGTAGAACTTGTGCACGGTATTGGGGATCTGCACCCCGCTGTTGCACGGGTTGGGATGGCCATTGAGGTGGATCGGCGTGTCCTGCTTGCACAGGTCCTGGAAGCGGAAGTACGGCAGGGTGCAGTTGATGCCGTCGTACAGCGGATTGGGCGCGTCCATGTTGTACGTCAGCGTGTTCATGTAGCTGTTCAAGGGGGTCATGCCCTCGAACAAGGGCCAGCCGAAGTTCATGCCGCCCTCGTAGCACACGTTCATGTCCTCCCACGTGTTCCACTGCACATCACCGATGTAGATGGTGCCCGGATCGCCGGCCGCCGGATCGGTGCTCCCCGAGCCCGGCCGCAGCGTGCACCGGTAGGGGTTCCGCAGTCCCAGGGCCCAGGTGCGGCTCTGCGCCGACCGCGGCTGGGCCGCGTTCCAGAAGGGGTTCGACGGCAGGCCGTTGCCCGTGGCCGGGTCCAATCGAAGGATCTTCCCGTTGAAGCTGTTCACCATCTGCGAACGGAACGCACCCACGTTCTCGGCCGGACGGATGATGCCATCGGCCAGAGCCTGCTGCCAGTAGGTCTCCGAAGCGCTCCCGACATCGGTGCTGGAGTAGCTCGCGCCATCGCCCAGGCTCAGGAGCAACGTGCCGTCCGTGCCGAACATGATCGTCCCCGTGCTGTGCGACTCGTGCAGCAGCGGCACACCCGTGGAGGGGCTCTCGCCCAGCAGCACCAGACGGCTGCCGGTGTTCACCGTGTTGAAGGTGGGGCCCACCGCCGTGTAGCGCGTCAGGCGCATGATCGTCGCGCTGAAATACTCGTTCGTGTTGGCGTTGTAGCTGCCCGTACCGAAGTTCATCAGGTGGTGCCGGTCGACGGCGTAGAGCAGATAGATGTATCCGTTCGTCAGGAAGTTCGGGTCCAGCGCGAAGCCTAGGAATCCGTGATCGCGCCAGTCGCCCACCTCGGGGCTGATGTCGATCAACGGGTTGGGCAGCCGTACGCCGTTCTCCACGATCCACACCTTGCCGGCCTTCTCCCAGACGTACATGCGGTCGTTGGCATCCCATACCGCACCCTGCGGGGCGTTCCATCCCCCCATCACCAGCACGTCCGCGAAGCCCGAGGGCACCGATTGGGCCGATGTGCCGAGCGCGGCGAACGCGAGGGAACCAGCGATCAACAGGCGGTGGAAGGTGTGCTTCATGAGGAGGAGGCTTGCGCGAGTCTCTTCGACCAATGGATCGAAAATGTCGACGAATCTACCTCAGAACCCCACCACCTGTCAAGCGACCTTTGCCCCATGCCCCCCACCAACCGGCTCCGCCTGCACATCGAAGGCACCGTTCAGGGCGTGTGGTACCGCAAGCATGCCGCCGAGGAGGCGCTTCGCCTGGGCCTCACCGGCTGGGTGCGCAACCTGCCCGACGGTGGTGTGGAGGCCGCGGCCGAAGGGCCGCCCGATGCGGTGGACCACTTCGTGGCCTGGTGCCGCAGCGGCCCGCCGCTCGCCCGGGTGACCCGGGTGACCGTTCGGCCTGAGCCACCGGAGCACGGCACCGGGTTCCACATCCTGCGCTGAACCATGCGCCTGTTCATCGCCGCTTCCCTGCCGGCCGTGTGGTCGACCCGACTGCGCGACGCGCTCGCCGCACCGGACCTCACGGGCTGGGCCCCCACGGACCCGGACGGCTGGCACCTCACCGCGCGCTTCATCGGTGAGCGGGCAGCGGACGAGCTCGGCACGATCCACGCCTCGCTGCGGACCGTCTGCGCAACGACAGCGCCGTATGCGCTCAGCGCCGCCCTCCTGTGCACGATGCCGGAGGACCGCCCCCGCATGATCTGGTCGCGCTTCGCGCCGCACCCGGCCCACCGCGACCTGCATCACCGGTTGTCGCACGCGCTCGGTCTCCCACCCGACGATCGCGAACCGTTCTGGCCGCACGTGACCCTGGCCCGCGCCGCGGTGCCACACCCTCCGGCGGTCGCCGCACGGCCCTTGCCCGGTGAGCTGATGGTGGACCGGCTGGCGCTGTACGAAAGCCGGCGCACGGCCGAAGGCCTGCGGTACACGCCGCTGCTCACCCTTCCGCTGGCGGGAACAGCTCCAACTGCCCCTGCGGCGGCCGGTTGAAACCACTGCTGTCCAGCGCGGGGAAGGCGCTCTGTCCGAAGATGCGCCGCCGCATGACCGTGAACAGGCGGTGGATCTGCACGGCGAAGGCCCCCTCGCCCCGCATGCGGACGCCCGAGCGGCCATCGCTCATGCGGCCGCCGTGCAGCGCGCTGGTCTGCGCGATCACCTTGGCGGCGCGGTCGGGGAAGTGATGCTGTAACCAGGCACGGAAGAGGGGTTCCACCGGACCGTTGGTGCGCAGCACGGTGTAGCCCGCGCCAATCGCCCCAGCATCCCGGGCGGCGCGCAGCAGCGCAGGGATCTCGGGCTCGTTCAGCGCGGGGATCACCGGTGCGATCATGGCGAACACCGGAACACCGGCCGCCGCGAGCAGCTCCATGGCCTTCAGGCGGTTCGCCGCGGTGCTCGTGCGGGGCTCCAACACGCGGCGCAGGTCCTCGTTCAGCGTGGTGAGGCTGATGGCCACCGCGGCGCGGCGGTCCCGGGCCAGCTCGGCCAGCAGGTCGATGTCACGCGTCACCAGCGCGTTCTTCGTGATCACGCTGACGGGTTGTGCGAACCGCAGGCACAGCTCCAGGCAGGCCCGCGTCAGCCGCTCCTGGCGCTCCACCGGCTGGTAGGGGTCGGTGGCCCCGGAGAGCATGATCGGCTCGCCACGCCAGGACGGGGCGCGCAAGGCCTTCTCGAGCAGCGCGGCCGCCTCGCGCTTCACGAGGATCACGCGTTCGAAGTCGAGGCCCGCGCTGTAGCCCCAGTACTCATGGGTGGGCCGCGCATAGCAGTAGCTGCAGCCGTGCTCGCAGCCCTGGTACGGGTTCAGGCTCCAGGTGAAGGGCAGGTCCGGGCTGTCCACCCGGTTCAGGATGGTGCGGGGGAAGGTGGGCAGCACCTGCGTGGCCTGGTCCACGCCCAGCTCGGGCTCGTCGATCCCGGTCGGCTCCACCACCCCGTAGTGGCGCTGCAGGAAGCGGTTCGCCACCTGGCGGTCGGCCCCGCGGCCTTTGACGAACATCCCGTCATCCATCGCGCCAGAAGGTAATGGGCCTTGCCGAAGGGTGACACGACCCTCGATCCCCCCGGCCTATTTTCGCGGCCCCTTCGACCCCACCCCCTTGATGAAGCGCCTCCTTCTGCTCGCCCCACTGGCCACCTTCGGCTGCGGCACCACCCCCACCGACCGATCGGCGCCACCGGCGGCCGACACCCTCACCGCCGCAGCGGACACCGCGCTCATCCTGCCCGGTGAAACGCACTTCAAGAGCCTGAAGCAGCTCACCTTCGGCGGCGACAACGCCGAGGCCTACTGGAACTTCGCCAACGACCGGCTCGTGTTCCAGGTCACCAACAAGGCCTGGGGCGACAGCTGCGACCAGATCCGCTGGTTCAACCCCTTCACGGACGACCTGCGCAGCGGGCCGCCCACCAAAGTGAGCGTGAACGGCGGCCGCACCACATGCAGCTACTTCCTGCCGGGCGACAGCCTGGTGCTCTTCGCCAGCACCCACGAGGCCGGCCCCGGTTGCCCGCCCGTGCCCGAACGCAAGCACGGCGGCCCCTACGTGTGGCCGCTCTACGACAGCTTCGACATCTACGTGAGCGACCTGCAGGGCGGCATCCGCCGCAAGCTGACGAACAGCCCGGGCTACGACGCCGAGGCCACCGTGAGCCCCAAGGGCGACCGCATCGTGTTCACCAGCGTGCGCGACGGCGACCTCGACCTCTACACCATGGCCATCGATGGCAGCGACGTGAAGCGGGTGACCACCGAACTGGGCTATGACGGCGGTGCGTTCTTCAGCCCGGACGGCAGCAAGCTCGTGTGGCGTGCCAGCCGGCCCAAGACCCCCGAGGAGGTGAAGGAGTACACCGACCTGCTGAAGCGGGGCCTGGTGCAGCCCACGAACATGGAGCTCTTCGTGGCCCATGCGGACGGCAGCGATGCGCGGCAGGTGACCTCCCTGGGCAAGGCCAACTGGGCCCCCTATTGGCACCCCTCGGGCACCAAGCTCATCTTCGCCAGCAACCACCTGTCCGAGCGCGGCTTCCCCTTCAGCCTGTTCCTGATCAACGTGGACGGCACCGGCCTGGAGCGCCTCACCACCAGCGACACCTTCGACGCGTTCCCCGTGTTCACCAAGGACGGGCGTCACCTCGTGTTCAGCAGCAACCGCAACAACGGCGGCACGCGCGACACCAACCTCTTCCTGGCCGAGTGGAAGGACTGAGCGCA
>JAEUSW010000062.1 GCA_016788285.1 Flavobacteriales bacterium | reverse complement strand
AGGTCCTCGAAGCTGGTGGCGAGGCAGAGGATGGCCATCACCTCGCTGGCGGGGGTGATGTTGAAGCCGTCCTGCCGGGGCACGCCGTTGCCGGTGCCGCCCAGGCCGATGGTGATGTCGCGCAGCGCGCGGTCGTTCATGTCCATCACGCGCTTCCAGGCGATGGTGCGCGGATCGATGCCGAGCGAGCGCTTGCGGTTCTGCAGGTTGTTGTCGATGAGCGCGGCGAGGAGGTTGTTGGCCTTCTCGATGGCGCTGAAGTCGCCGGTGAAATGGAGGTTGATGTCCTCCATGGGCACCACCTGCGCGTAGCCACCGCCGGCCGCGCCGCCCTTCATGCCGAACACGGGACCGAGGCTGGGTTCGCGCAGCACCACGATGCTCTTCCTACCGAGCTTGTTCAAGCCTTCGTTCAGGCCGATGCTGGTGGTGGTCTTGCCTTCGCCTGCGGGCGTGGGGCTCAGGGCCGTAACGAGGATCAGCTTGCTCTTGGCGAGCTTCTGTTCATCGATGAGCGACAGCGGCAGCTTGGCCTTGGTGCGGCCATAGGGCTCGATGAGCTCGGGGTCGATGCCCAGTTCCTGGGCGATCTGGGCGATGGGCTTCAGCTGGGCGTTCTGAGCGATCTCGAGGTCGGTGGGAAATGGCATGGTCGGTGGGGTGGGCCGCAAAGTAATCGGCCGACCCGTACCCTCAACGCACCACCACCCGCCGGGCCTGGGCCGCTCCGGAAGCCGTGCGCACCTGCACCAGGTAGGTCCCTGGGCCGACGCGGGCGCCAAGGCCGTTGCGCAGGTCCCAGCGCCAGGTGTGGTTCCCGGAGCTCAGTGCACCGAGGTCGCGCTGGAGCACTCGGCCGCCCTTCAAGTCGAACACCGTGATGTGCACGCGGTCGGTGGCGGGCAGATGGAGCTGCAGCGCCACCTGGTCATCGGCCGGGTTGGGGAACGGATCACTGAGCCCCGGCCCCTCCACGGCGGGCACGTGCACGGGCGCGGCGGGCAGGTCGGCCACATAGACCCCATTGCCGTGGGTGCCGGCCACGATGCGACCGTCGCTGCCGCGGGCGGTCACCATGTTCACCGGCACGTTGCCGATGGTCGAGGGGCCCTCCTGCTCCCACACGGTGTTGTCGCCATCGAGCTGGTCGGTGCTGTACAGGCCGGTGCTGGTGCCCACGAAGTAGCGGTCGTCGGTGCCGTCCCAGGTGGGGTAGATCATCGCCCAGAACACGGCCGGCCCGCTGCCGGTGCCATCGGGGTTCTCCTCCAGGTTGCCGCTCACGCTGGTCCAGGTCAGCCCGCCGTCGGTGGTGTGCCACACGCTGCGGGTGTTGTAGTTGCTCAGCGTGGCGAGCCACTCGTCGCCATCGAAGTCGTTCGGCGCCACACAGCTCACGTACTTGCCGTTCCACACGCCGCCGGCCGGGGTGATGTCCGTGCGCACGGGCGTGGCGTCCAGGCTGTCCAGGCGGAAGACGCGCCCGGCGGTGGTCCCGTAGAACAGCGTGTTGGGCGCATCGAGGCTGATGTCGAGGCTGGCGATGCGCAGGCCGGCGACCGAGCTCGCGGGAAGGTCCTCCCAGTTCATCGTGTCCTTGTCGTACCACTCATCCGTGTACGGGATGGCGGCCAGTCCGGTGTTGCGCCACAGCTTGGACCCGCTGATCACGTAGAGCCGGTCGTTGTCCGCGGGGTCCAGGATGAACGCGTTGATGAAGTTGTAGTTGGTGGTGCCGCCCACCGGATCGATGCGCTCATAGGCCAGGATGTCGCCCTGGTCGGTGATCTGCTTCTTGTAGATCCGCCCCTGCTGGCTGCTGGTGAGCATGAACGGGCGGCCCTCCGGGATCGCGCAGAAGGCCCCGTCGTCAATGTGCACATAGCGGAAGTTCTCGGCCGGATCGGTGCTGACGGCCAGCCAGCAGCCATTGTCCTGCGTGCCGCCGAGGATGAAGGGGCTGGTGGCGGCGCCTTCCTCGATGTGCACGGTATAGAACTGGCTGCTGATGTACCCGTCGTTGCGGGTGTGCCACACGAGGCTGTCGGCCAGCGCATCGAAGCAGACGCTCACGCCGCCATCGCTGCCGCTGAGCAGGGTGCCGGGGTTGCCCGGCATGAAGGTCATCCAGTGCTGGTCCGGATGGTGTCCGGGGTACACGTAGTCCTTCGGGTCGACGGTGTTGCAGCGGTAGCCGCCCACCCAGTCGGTGTTGTTCGGCGAAGCGAACGCATCGGTGCTGCGGTAGATGTTGGTGCCCCCGATGTAGACCACGTCGGCCTGCGTGGGGTGCACCGCGATGCACATGTCGTAACCGCCCTGGGTGTTGATGGGCGCGAAGTTGAAGGTGAAGTAGCCGGTGCAATTGCCGTTGGGCAGGTTGAACGTGCGGTTCTCCCACTGACCGCCCGCACCGGCGCCGTTGCCGCTCAGGTAGGTGTACTTCCACAGACCGTGGCCCTGCACACCGGCGTTGGGCGTTTCACCGAACCAGTACACCACGTTCTCATCCTGCGGGTCCAACGCCATCACCCAGCGCTCCTTGTTGCTGTTCATGTTGCTCGGGGTGATGTTGGTCCAGGAGAGCCCGTCGGTGCTGCGCCACATGCCCTCCGCCGGGCTGTTGTTGCCCAGGTAGGCGTAGAAGACGCCGGTGGGGCTCACCCGGATGTCGGTGTAGAGCGAGGTGTTGCTGTTGGTGCTGTCGAGCCCGAGCACGGCATGCCAGCTCGCTCCGCCGTCGTTGCTGCGGAAGATGCCGTTGTACACCGCGGCGAGCACCACGTCGCTGTCGTTGCGGGTGGGATCGATCACGATCTGGTTCACCTGCTTGAAGCTGCCCGTGCGGTTCTCGATCTCGGGGTCGCCGGCGATGGTGCTCGGCAGGTGGGTCCAGTTCTGTCCGCCATCGGTGCTCTTGAAGATGCCGTCGCCGGCCAGCAGGCTGCTGAAGCTGGCGTGGCTCATCACACCGTAGTTCTCGCCGGTACCGAAGTACCAGGTCTGCTCGTGGCCGGGGCGGGTGTCCTGCACCAGGCTGCTCACGCCGGTCATGGCGTCCAGGGGGCTGGTGCGGGTCCAGCTGAGGCCGGCATCGGTGCTGCGCCACAGTCCGCCGGTGACGCTGCCGGCGAGCCAGATGCTGGTGTCGGTGACGTCGACGGCGAGGGCGCGGGTGCGGCCGCCGCGGTCGCGCGGGCCCAGGAAGGTCCAGCTGAGGCTCTTGTGGGTGCGTTGAGGCAGGGTGGCGGCGAAGGCGAGCTCGCGGCGGCGGATGTCGGGCGGCAGCAGGCCGGTGGCCGGATCGCGCAGCCGCTCCAGCTGCCAGGCGCGCAGGCTGTGGGGCGCGCCGGGGTCGCCCAGGCTCATGGCACCGCCCGCCGTACGGGCTTCGGGACGCGGAAGGGCCAGCACCAAGGCCCACAGGGCGGCGGCGGCAAGGATCAGCTTGTTCATGCGGGGGATGGTAGGGCCAAGGTAGCTCGCTCAACGCGCCTTGAGCTCCGGCATGGTCACCGTCACGCGGGTGCCGGGGTCCAGGTCCTCGTATTCGAAGCCCGCCTTGCCCCCGTGCTGGCGCTGCACCAGGTCGAGGCGCTCCCGCGTGATGGTGGTGCCCAGGCTGGTCTTCTTCACGGGTGCATCGGGATCGGCCGCCACCTTCGGAGCGCGCCGTCCCGTGCCGTCGTCCTCGATGGTGTAGGTGATGTGGCCGTCGCGCCGTTGGACGTACAGGCGGATGTGGCCTTTGTCGGTCTTGCCGGCCATGCCATGCCAGATGGCGTTCTCCACGAAGGGCTGCACCACGAGCGGAGGCACCATCACCTCCTCGGGATCGATGTCGGGGGCCACGCTGATCTCGAAGTCGAAGCGTTCATCGCAGCGCTGCCGCTCCAGCTCCAGGTAGGCCTGCAACGTGCCCAGGTCCTCCCGGAGGGACACCTCGCCGTGGCGGCTGTGCTCGAGCACACCGCGCATCACGCGGGCGAAGCGGGTGACGAAGCCGCTGGCGCGGTCCATGTCGTTGCGGCGGATGAAGGCGTTGATGGAGTTCAGGGCGTTGAAGATGAAATGCGGGTTCATCTGGCTGCGCAGGGCCTGGGTCTCCAGCCGGGCCACCTCGCGGTCCATCTTCAGGGCGTTCATGCGTGAGCGGTACATCCGGTAGAGGATGAATCCAACGAGCAGGACCACGAGCGACCGGAACCACCAGGTGGCCCACCACGGGGGCAGGATCACGAGCTGGAAGCGGGCTCCCGCCATGTTCCACGCGCCTTCGCTGTTCATGGCCTGAACGGCCAGGGTGTAGGTGCCCGGATCGAGGTTCGTGTAGGTGACCTCATTGGCGGTGCCGTTGTCGACCCAGCCGCGGTCGAAGCCTTCCAGGCGGACGCGGAACCGGTTGCTGGCCGGGTTGGTGAGGTCCATGCAGGCGAAGCTGAAGGTGACCATGCGCGCCGTGTGGTCCAGGGTGATCCGGGAAGCGTGCTGGGGCGCCACGGACAACAACGCGTCCGGGCCATCCTCGATCACGAGGGGCCGGTTCATCACGCGGATCCCGGTGATGCGCACCGGCGAGGGCACGGACGCCCGGTAGAACGCCGCGGGGTCGAAGTGGTTGAAGCCCACGACCCCACCGAAGAACATGCGGCCCGCCCGGGTGCGACAGCTCGCGTAGCGGTTGAACTCGTTGCTCTGCAGGCCATCCCTGTCGGTGAAGACCCGGGAAGTGCCCGTGGAGGGGTCGAAGAGGCAGAGGCCCTGGTTGGTGGAGATCCAGAGCGAGCCATGGTCATCGGACCGGATGCCGTAGATGACCAGGTTCGGAAGGCCCTCGGCCAACCCGTAATGGGCGCATGAGCCGGTGCTGACATCGAGCCGGTCCATCCCCGCACCGTTGGTGCCCACCCAGAGGTAGCGGTCCGGCCGGGCTGGATCGGCACAGATGGAGAACACCATGTCGGAGGCCAGGGAGGTGCTGTCCTCGTCGTTGTGCTTGAACTGGGTCCAATCGCCCGTGGCGGGATCCAGGCGGAACACCCCTTCACAGGTCCCGAGCCACAAGGAGCCATCGGCGCCGAAGTGGTGGCTCGAGATGAACTGGATGCCGTGGTGGCGATACTCGATGTCGAACCGGTGGCAGGTGCTGTTCAACGGGTCGTTCTCGTTCAGCCGGCAGACCATGTGCTGGCCGCCCAGCGTGGTTCCGTACCAGATGCTGCTGTCCGGCGCCTGGAAGAGGGGCTGGAACTGCCAGATCAGCGGACCTCCATAGGATCCGTGGTCGGTGAGCGCGTCGGTGCGGGGGTCCCAGCTGAAGAGGTGACACCGTGCCCGCAGCATGCACGAGAACCAATACCGGCCGTCGCGGCCCTGCACGCGGGCGGGCGACATCTCGGTGAAGCCCAGTCCGGTGAATCGGTCCCGCAGGTGTGCGCTCTTCCGCTCCCAGGCGGGCGGTTCAAGCCATTCCAGCTCGTTGTTGGAGAAGAGCACGTTGCCCTGCAGGTCCTCGCCCAGGAAGTGCATGCTCATGGCGTTCCCGTCCCGGCCCTTCACCAGCCGGAAGGCTTGCTGGGTGCGGGTGAGGCGCAGCACACCGTAGCCGCTGGTGCCGATCCAGTGATTGCCCGTGCGGTCGATCAGGTGCGCGGTCAGGTCCGCGTCCATCCGACCGATCTCGCCGATGACGTGCGGCTCCAGGAAATACGGCTCACCGGGAACGCTGTCCACGGCCATCAGCACATGCGGGAACATGGAGAAGAGCAGCCGGCGCCCATCGTCGGAGAAACAGAACCCGTTGAAGATGAGCCCGGGTGGCGCGGGCAGCACCGCCTTGGTGGCACCGGTGTGCACATTGAGGATCTCCGTCTCCGACAGGCGCATCAGCACCATGTCCTCCGATCGCGGGTCGCGGAAGATCAGCCTGTTGCTGCGTTCGAAGGAACGGTGGAAGCGCGGCACCGCGCGCCACCGGGTGAAGTCCACCTCATAGGCGGCGAGGTGATCGCGGCCGAGCACCCACAACCCGCCCTGGCGATCGAAGAGGACCTGGCATCGGTCATCCACCCAGTCCACGTCCGGCAGCAGGTCGCGCGCTCGCGCCATGCGGGGCGGGTCGGCCCCCTTGGCCGCCAGCTCATGCGCGGACCGCTGATCCGTGATCACATGCACGCCCTGCCCCTCGAGATCGACCCAGATCCGGCCCAGTGGGTCCTCGGCGATCCAGAAGGCCTGCCAATGATCCGAAATGATGTGATCGGTGCCCGCCACCGTGTCGGCCCTGAAGTGAAGGAACCGCTCCTTGAGGGGATCGAACAGGTCCAAGCGCCTGTCCAGCGTGCCCGCCCAGATGCGTCCCTGACGGTCCACATGGACCGCCTGCACATTGTTGTCGATCAGGCTGGTGCTGTCCCCTGCGCGGTGACGGAAGGTGGTGAAGCGAAGACCGTCGTAGCGGTTGAGCCCGTCCTTCGAGGTCAGCCACAGGAAACCGCTGGTATCCTGGGCGAGGGACGATACCAGGCCCTGGGAGAGGCCCTGGTTGATGCCGATCACCTCGAAGCGGATGGTCTGCGGACGGCGCACCGGCTCCTGGGCCACAAGGGGGCCTGCCGTAGCAAGGGCCAGGGCGAACAACGCACGCATGCGGCACGAAGGTGCCTCAACCCCTGCTCATGGGCAAACCGGATGGCGGATCCGGGATCAAGATCGTCACCCTTCCAGCTGAAAGCCTGCCGCCCGCAGGTCGTTCCAGAAACCGGGATAGCTCTTGCCCACCACCCCGGGATCCTGGATGCGCACAGGACCGGCCACCAACGCCAGCGGGGCCAGGGCCATCGCCATGCGATGATCACCGCGCGGATCGAACACGTGCGCACCCGGTGTCCGCAGCTTCACCGAGCGTTCGATCCGCAGGGTGTCCGCACCCGACCGGTGCGCGGGACGCTCCAGCACCTGCAGCACCGCTTCCACAGCGGCCACACGATCGCTCTCCTTCAGGTGCAGGTTGTGCAGCCCGGTGATCGTGATCGCCGTGCCCAGCCCGGCATGCGTCAACGCCAGCGGCTGGAAGTGGTCGGGCGTGGCGGTGAGGTCGATCACGGCTTCGGGCCCATCGGTCCAGCGCCGCGAGCGCAGCAGCAGCCCCGCCGGGGTGGCGGTGGTGGTCACGTGGTCCTGCCAGAACCGCACGGCCGCGGCATCGCCCTGCAGGCCATCGTCGACCAGGCCTTCGAGCAGCACCTCGGCATCGCGGGCCAGCGCCACCACCTGGAACCAGAAGGCCGCAGCGCTCCAGTCATGCGGCACGTGGAAGGGCTTCGCGACATATCCGCCCGGCATCACCCGGATGTTCATGTCGCCCACCTCCACCACCGCGCCGAAGTGACGCATCACCTGCGCCGTCATCTCCACATAGGGGCGGCTCAGTTGCGTGCCCTGCCACCGGATGCGCAGCCCGTCCTCCATCAACGGACCAGCGAGCATCAGCGCGCTGAGGTATTGGCTGCTCGCCGGCGAGTCGAAGGTGACGGTGCCCCCGCGCAACCGACGGCCCACGACGTGGAAGCCGTTGGCCAGCCCGTTCACGTGAGCGCCGAGGGCGGTCAGGGCCTTCACCAGGGGTGCATGCGGTCGCTCCAGCAGCGGGCGGTCGCCGGTCACCAGGCGCTCCTCACCTTCCTGCACGGCGGCCCAGGCGAGGGCGAAGCGCAAGGTGGTGCCACCGAGGCCACAGGGCATCACGGCCGGGCGTTCGCGCAGCAGGCCGTGGAGCACGCGCGTGTCGTCGGCATCCCCGGGCTCGGGCACCGCGCCCAGGTCACCCGCCAGGGCGGCGGCCACCAGCGCGCGGTTGGCCACGCTCTTGCTGCGCGGCAGGCGGATGGTGGCGCGGATGCGGCGCTCAGGCGCTGCGACGGTGAGGGTCGGCATCGTGCACGAGCAGGCGGTAGTGGTCCAGCGCGGCGGCCACCAGCACGGCATCCACGGGCACGTCCACGCGCCCGCGGCCGATGGCCTCCAGCAGTGTGAAGCGGAAGCCGCCGTCGCGGTTCTTCTTGTCGTGGGCCATCAGCTCCAGGATGCGATGGTGGTCGGTGACGTTCAGGGAGAAGGGGCGATAGCGCTCGAGCAGCACGGCGGTGATGGCATCGCAGCTGGTGCGGTCCAGCAGGTCGAGGCGCCAGCTGAGCCAGCTGGCGCACACCATGCCCACCACCACGGCCTCGCCATGCAGGAGGCCGCGCTGCGGCCCCTCCCCGCTGAAGGCCTCCACCGCGTGGCCGATGGTGTGGCCGAAGTTGAGCAGGCGGCGCGGGCCATGCTCCTCGGGGTCGGTGCTCACCACGGCGCACTTGAGGGCCGCGCTCTGTTCCACCAGCGGGGCCAGGGCCTGCAGGTCGTGCCAGGGCGCGGCCACCACGGCGTGCCAATGGTCGGCGTCGGCCACCAGGCCGTGCTTGAGCATCTCGGCCACCCCGTTCAGCAGCTCGCGCTTGCCCAGGGTGCGCAGGAAGGGCGGGTGCACGTACACGCCCTCGGGCTGCCGCACCAGGCCCACCAGGTTCTTCACGCCGTCCAGGTCGATGGCGGTCTTGCCGCCGATGGCGGCGTCCACCATGCCCATCAGGCTGGTGGGCACGTTCACCACGCGCAGGCCGCGCTTGAAGGTGGCGCCCACGAAGCCGGCCAGGTCGGTGACCACCCCGCCGCCCAGGGCCACCAGCACGGCGCCCCGCTCGATGCCGAGGCCGGCCAGGTGGCTCCACAGGGCGTGGCAGGTGCCGATGCCCTTGCTGACCTCCCCCGGTGGCACGGCGATGCTGGGCGCCTCGCGCAGACCGGGCACCAGGGCCAGCAGTTCGGGCAGGCTGTGCCGCAGCGTGTTCTCGTCGCCCACCACCACGCGCTGCGCGCCCCGCGCCTCGGTGGTCAGCCAGCGGTCCAACGCGGCCAGGGACCCGGCACCCAGCACCACGGGGCGGCCGGCGGCCATGACGGAACGGGTGTCCGGGTGCGGGCGTGCCATCCTACTTTCGCACCCGCTCCGGGGCGCCTTTTCAAAGGAACGGAACTCCGGCCAGCGCGCCATGGGGAACACCCTGTCCGACCCGCCGCGGGCCGCCCGGCCCGGCACCCTGCCCGACCTCACCGACACGCGCATCGCCTTCCGGCAGTACACGGACCGCGGGCTGCTGCGGGCCTACTGGCTCTTCCGCATCATCGGGGTGCCGTGGATGAACGCCACCGGGCGTGTGCTCAGCCAGCTGGCGATGCGGCTGCACCTGCCGATCAAGGGCCTCATCAAGGCCACCATCTTCAAGCACTTCTGCGGGGGCGAGACCATCGACGAGAGCCTGGTGACGGCGCAGAAGCTCGGCGATGGCGGCCTGGGCACCATCCTGGACTACAGCGTGGAGGGCCAGGAGGACGACGCCTCGCTGGACCACACCACCGACGAGATCCTGCGCACCATCGCCATGGCCGCCCGGCGCTCGGACATCCCCTTCAGCGTGTTCAAGCCCAGCGGGATCGCGCCGCTGGCCATCTGGGAGGCGGTGAGCGAAGGGCGCACGCTGAGCACCGCGGAAGCGCATGAATGGACGCTCGTGCAGGGGCGCATGGAGCGCATCTGCGCGGCGGCGGCCCAGGCGGGCGTGCCCGTGCTGGTGGATGCCGAGGAGAGCTGGCTGCAGCCCGCGATCGATGCGCTGGTGGAACGCATGATGGAGCGCTTCAACCGCGAACGCGCCATCGTGTACAACACGGTGCAGCTCTACCGGCACGACCGGCTGGCCTTCCTCAAGGCCGCCGAGCAGCGCGCGGCGGCGGGCGGCTACCACCTGGGAGTGAAGCTGGTGCGGGGCGCCTACATGGAGAAGGAGCGCGAGCGGGCCGCGTTGAACGGCTACGCCTCGCCCATCCACGCGGACAAGGCGGCGGTGGACCGCGACTACGACGAGGCCCTGCGCCATTGCGCCGACCGGTTGGACCACGTGGCGGTGATGGTGGGCACGCACAACGAGCGCAGCACCCTGCTGATGGCGGAGCTCATGCGCGAGCGTGGCCTTCCGACCAACGACCCGCGCGTGTGCTTCGCGCAGCTGCTGGGCATGAGCGACAACATCAGCTACAACATGGCCGATGCGGGCTACCGCGTGGCCAAGTACGTGCCGTACGGACCGGTGCGCGAGGTGCTGCCCTACCTCATCCGCCGGGCCCAGGAGAACACCAGCGCCGCCGGACAGATGGGGCGCGAGCTGAAGCTCATCGTCGCGGAGCGGAAGCGCCGGGCGCGCGGAGGACACTGAGGTGGGAGCAGGTCCACATGTGGGCATGTGACCATCCCGCTGAGGCGGGACAGGTCGTGCTCGTGTACCCATCCCGCTGAGGCAGGACATGTCGTGGGCATGTGCTCATGCAACGAGGGCCGCCACGCGATCGCGAAGCGGCCCTCGGCCAGGGTTCAGTACAACGTTACCGCGCCACCTTCACGGCCTTCTTCACCACGAAGCTGTCGTTGAGGTACAACGTGCAATGGTAGGTGCCCGGTGCCAGGTCGGTGGTGTTCCAGGCGTGGCTGTAGCTGCCCACCTCGCGTACGGCCTCCTCCAGCACCTCCAGACGCTTGCCGCTGGCATCGCTCACCTCCAGGCGCGTGCGGCCCGGCGTGGCCACCGTGTAGCGCAGTTGTGTCAGGTCCGCCACAGGGTTGGGCAGGATGAAGAGGTCGGTGCGCAGCGCCTCGCTGGCCCCTGCTCCTGCCCCTGCCCCTGTCCCCGGGATCGCTCCCCGCTGTTCGGACCCACTGCGGTCGGCGCAGCAGCTGGCGAGGTCCTGTTGCACGGCAGCCAGTTGGTCCTGCAAGGTGCTGATGGTCTGCTGCTGCTGCTTGAACCCGGCCACGATCAACGGGATAATCGCCGTGTAGTTGAGGCCTTCCACGTCCATCTCCGGATGGATCACCTGGCCGAGGCTATCCAGTTCCGCGGGCACCTTCGTGCTGCTCACCACGGCCGGGAGCACCTGAGCCACCTCTTGTG
>JAEUSW010000059.1 GCA_016788285.1 Flavobacteriales bacterium | reverse complement strand
AGCGCCAACGGCCTGCCCGGCATCCACCACGTGATGGCCCGCACCATCAAGGACATCTTCTGCCGCTACCAGACGCAGAAGGGCCACCGCGTGGACCGCAAGGCCGGCTGGGACACGCACGGGCTGCCCATCGAGCTCGGCGTGGAGAAGGAGCTCGGCATCACCAAGGAGGACATCGGGAAGACCATCAGCATCGAGGAGTACAACGCAGCGTGCAGGAAGGCTGTGATGCGCTATACCGATGTGTGGAACGACCTCACCAAGCGCATCGGCTTCTGGCTCGACCTGGAGAAGCCCTACGTCACCTACCACACCAAGTACATCGAGAGCGTGTGGCACCTCTTGAAGCAGCTGCACGACCAGGACCTGCTGTACAAAGGCTACACCATCCAGCCCTACTCGCCCGCGGCGGGCACGGGCCTTTCCAGCCACGAGCTGAACCAGCCGGGCACCTACAAGCCGGTGAAGGACACCAGCGTGGTGGCGCAGTTCAAGGTGAAGCGCGACGCGAACAGCGAGTGGTTGTTCACCGATGCGTTCGGCGAGGTCTTCATCCTCGCGTGGACCACCACGCCCTGGACCCTGCCCAGCAACTGCGCGCTCACCGTGGGCCCCAAGCTGGACTACGTGCGTGTGAAGACCTTCAACCCCTACACCCACACCCCGCAGACGGTGGTGCTGGCCAAAGCGCGGTTGAGCGCCTACTTCAAGGAGGACAACAAGGACGCTTCGTTCGACGACTACAAGAAGGATGGCAAGAACATCCCGTGGAGCATCGATGGTGATTTCTACGGCCACCAGCTCGAAGGCGTGCGCTACGAGCAGCTGCTCCCCTATGCCACACCCGAGGGCGGCGATGCCTTCAAGGTGATCGGCGGCGACTTCGTGACCACGGAGGACGGCACCGGTGTGGTGCACACGGCCCCCAGCTTCGGGGCGGACGACCAGCGCGTGGCGCGGCAGCACGGCATCGGGTCGCTCACCTTGGTGGACCTGCGCGGCCGCTTCAAGCCGGAGGTGACGGACTTCGCCGGCGAGTACGTGAAGGCCGAGTACCTCAGCAAAG
This sequence comes from Flavobacteriales bacterium, assembly GCA_016788285.1. Taxonomy (GTDB): domain Bacteria; phylum Bacteroidota; class Bacteroidia; order Flavobacteriales_F; family PHOS-HE28; genus PHOS-HE28. Next base: position 595 of record JAEUSW010000059.1, on the reverse strand, counting down.
AGGAGCAGGAGGCCGAGGCGAAGAAGCAGGGCCGCGACAAGTACCTCAGCGTGGACGAGCGCATCGCCATCAAGCTGAAGACCGAGGGCCGCGCCTTCAAGGTGGAGAAGTTCGAGCACAACTACCCGCACTGCTGGCGCACCGACAAGCCCGTGCTCTACTACCCGCTCGACAGCTGGTTCGTGCGCGTCACCGCGAAGAAGGACCGGCTCATCGCGCTCAACAAGACCATCACCTGGAAGCCCGAGAGCACCGGCACCGGCCGCTTCGGCAACTGGCTGGAGAACCTGCAGGACTGGAACCTCTCGCGCTCGCGCTACTGGGGCGTTCCGCTGCCCATCTGGCGCACGGCCGATGGCGATGAAGAGCTCTGCATCGGCTCGCTGAAGCAGCTGAAGGAGGAGATCGCGCGCGCCGTGAAGGCCGGTGTGATGGCGGCCGACCCCTACACCGCGTTCGATCCTGCGGACATGAGCGATGCCAACTACGACCGCATCGACATCCATCGTCCCTACGTGGACCACATTGTGCTGGTGAGCCCCGGTGGCAAGCCCATGCACCGCGAGACCGACCTCATCGACGTGTGGTTCGACAG
>JAEUSW010000049.1 GCA_016788285.1 Flavobacteriales bacterium | reverse complement strand
TGGGGGAACAGGGCGTCCTGATCACGGCTCATCTCTCCCACCGGGATGGTGGGCTGGATTTAGCACCTACCCGATGGTTGCCCACCGGACGGTTGCCAAGGCTTCGCAGGGCCAGTCCCTCCGCCTTTCTGGATAAGCGATGGAAAGAACGCGGGGCGAAGATAGTGTGTGGACCTTACCGCCCCCCACCGATGTGCTTCTCCAGCCACCCGAACACCTCGGTGTGCCACTGCATGGAGTTCTGCGGCTTCAGCACCCAGTGGTTCTCGTCGGGGAAGCGCAGGTACTTGCTCTCGATGCCCTTGGCCTGGCAGGCGGTGAAGGTGCCGATGCCCTGGGTGAGCGGCACGCGGAAGTCCTTGTCGCCGTGGATCACGAGCATGGGCACGCGCCACTTCCCCGCATGCAACAGCGGGTTGAAGGTCTCGTAGTTGGCGGGCTTGCTGAACACGCTGCCGCCGTTCTCCCAGTCGGTGAACCAGAGCTCCTCGGTGCTATAGCCCATGGCGCGCGTATCGAAGATGCCGCAGTGCGACACCAAGGCCTTGAAGGGCTCGTTCCACACCCCGGCGATCCAGTTGATCATGAAGCCGCCGTAGCTCGCGCCGAGCGCCGCCACGTTTCCCCCGTCGAGGAAGGGGTACTTGCCGAGCGCGAAGGCCAGACCCTTCTGGAGGTCCTCCAGCGGGCGGTCGCCCCAGTGCTCGTTGATCGCATCGGTGAAGGCCTGGCCGTAGCCGGTGCTGCCGTGGAAGTCGATCATCACCACCCCGAAGCCCTGACCGGCGTAGGTCTGCGGGTTCCAGCGGTAGCTCCACGCATCGCCGAAGCTGCCTTGCGGACCGCCGTGGATGAGGAAGGCGACGGGGTACTTCTTCCCTTCGGTGTAGTTCGCAGGCTTCAGCACGTATCCGTACACGGTCTCGTTGTTCCAGCCGGGGAAGCTGAACTGCTCGTAGGCGCCGAAGGCCTTGTCCTTCAACGATGCGTTCACCTGCGTGAGCACCGTGGCACCCTGGTCGATGAGCTTGGCCTTGGGCGCGCTGGCGTACAGCTGCGCCGGGCCGCTGAGCCCGCTCTTCTGGAACACGAAGCCCTTGGGCGTCTCCGCGAATGCATCCAGGTGGCCGTCGGTGCTCAGGGGCGTGACCACGCTGGTCTTGAGGTCTATGCGGAAGAGGCGGTGCTTGCCAATGTCATCGGCGGTGACGAGCAGGCTCTTGCCATCGCGGCTCCACGCCAGGCCGCTGGGGCTGCGGTCCCAAGTGGGCGCCACATCGGTGACGGCGCCGGTGGGGAGGTCCATCACTTTCAGCTGGAAGCGGTCGGCCTCGTAGCCCGGGCGCTTCATGGCCTTGTAGGCGAGCCGGGTGCCATCGGGCGAGATCATCGGCTGCGCATCCCAGGCGGGGTTGCCGCCGGTGAGGTTCTTCGCAGCGCCGCCGCTGACCGGCACGCTGAAGAGGTCGAAGTTGGTGCTCCACGGCTCGGTCTTCCCCGCCACCCGGACACTGAAGTACACCGTGCGGCCATCCTTGCTGAGGGTGAAGTCCTCGCTGCCACCGAAGGGCATGGTGGGACAGTCGCCGTCAAAGCCGGCCATGAGCGGCACGGGCTGGGCGTTGGCCTCCTTCAGCGACACGTAGTAGAGGTGGTTGCGCGTGCCATCCTTCCAGGTGTCCCAGTGGCGCATGAACACGCGGTCGTACACGTGGCCGCTGGCCTTCACGCCCTCGTTCGCCTTCAGGCGTTCCTGCGTGCAGGCGATGGCATCGGCACCGCAATCGGGGTACACGGACAACGCCACCACCACGCCGGAGCCGTCGCGGGCCACGTGGTAGGCCTGCACATCCAGCGGCAGCCGGGTCACCTGCGTGGCGGTGGTGCCCTTCGCATCGGCCTTCCACACCTGCGTGGTGCCGCCTTCGCCGCGGCCGCTGAGGAAGTAGAACGCGCTGCCATCGGCCAGCCACTGCACATCGCCGGCGCCGCCTTCCCCGGCAGGCACCTTCGCCTCGGGCTTCTTCGGGTCCACCAAGTCCTTCATCCACAGCGTGCTCACGCCGCGGTTCTTCTCCATGTCGGTGGCCCGTACGGTGAACAACGCGGTGGTGCCTGCGGGATCGACAGCCAGCCCGCTGATGCGGTCGAGCATCAGCATATCGGGGTAGGTGAAGGGGGCCTTCTGCTGGGCACTGACGACGATGGCCAACACGAGCCCGGTGGCGAGGGAGAGCGATCGAAGTGCGTTCATGGGATGGCGGTATGCGGATGCAATGAACGAAGATCGCCTCTTCAGGCAAAGCAGGTCGCCAAGGACCTTGATGCCTTGTTCCTTGACCCTTGCTACTTGAAGCTTGTTCACCCCTGCGCCCCCGCGAACTCCTTCACGAAGCCGACGATGCGTTTGCGGAAGAGCAGGAACAGCAGCAGGTAGGGCACGGCCATCAGGTAGAGGATGCCCAGGTTGAGCCCCCGCCCCACCGACTGCTCACCTCCGAAGGGTTGCTGCTGGCCTTCCACGGTGGCCTTGCACATGGCACAGCCCTGGGCCCACGCCTCGGCGGGCAGCAGCAGCAGCACAAGCAACAGTACGGGCCAGGCGCGGCGGAGCATGGCGCAAAGGTAGGGGCTCCCCCGGCCTCAGTAGTACGGACTGATCATCAGATACACCACCACGCCGGTGACGCTCACGTAGAACCACACCGGCCACACCCGCCTGGCGAGGCGGCGGTGCTCGGGATATTGCGCGGACAGGGCGCGGTAGGCGGTGAACAGGATGAAGGGCAGGCTGAGGCCGGCCAGCACG
>JAEUSW010000028.1 GCA_016788285.1 Flavobacteriales bacterium | reverse complement strand
CCTGGTGTTCCCCGGCCAGCCGCAGAACCAGCTGCAGAACTTCCCGCGCATCGCCGGCAGCGGCGACACCTTGGGGGTGGTGTGGCAGCAGCAGCAGAGCGGCCAAACGGAGATCCTCTTCAGCTGGAGCGTCACGGGCCCCGCCGGGCTCAGCGCACCGGACACGGTGAACGGGGTGCTGACCAGTGCGCAGCGGACGCCGGACATCGCCTATGCGGACGGTGTCTTCCACATCGTGTGGAGCGAGCCGAACACCGGACAGGTGCGCTACCGCAGCGCCCGGCTGGTGAATACGGCGGGCCTTCCGGAAGCGGGGCCGGTGGAACCGGTACGGGCAGCGCCGAACCCGGCCACCGATCAGGTGCGGGTGAGCGGCGGCCCCTGGACCACCGCCACCTTCCACGACCTGCAGGGCCGGACGGTCGCGCGGAGGACCGTGCTCCACGGGCGCATCGACCTGCTCGGGCTTGCACCGGGCACCTACACCGTGCGCCTTCGCGGCCGGAGCAAGGAAGCGGGCACCTTCCGGTTGTGCATCGCCGGGTGAGCCCGGGGCGCGAACGCGTTCACGCCCATCCTGCGGTCCCTCCGCACAACCACCGCGTCCGTCCGAAGCCACGGTCCCTCAACACCTGCGCGGCCTGCGCACTTCTTCCACCGCCCTTGGCGCACACGGTGATGATGCGCTCCTTTGGGGACCAATTCCGTGCGCGTTCGAGCAGTTCGGTGAGGGGGATGTTGATGGCCTGCGGCAGATGGCCGCTCGCGAACTCCTCCGGGCTGCGCACATCCACCACGCGCACATCGGGCCGGCCCAGCAACGGTCGCAGGTCTCCGGGCTCCAGGCATTCCCGTTCGCTGGGCATGCGCAGCCACACCACGAGGCCGCTGAGCACCGTGACGCCACCGATGGCGAGGATCGAAGCGGTGAGGCCGAAGCGGTCGGCGATGAGGCCGGTGAGCAGCGCACCGATGGCATAGCCCAGGTCGCGCCACAGGCGGAACACGCCCACGGCCTCGCTGCGCTGCTGCGGATGCGTGTGCGCGGCGATCACGGCCAGGAAGGTGGGGTAGACCAGTGCGGTGCCCAGTCCCAGCGCCACGCTGAGGGCGATGTACGCGCCGGGTGCATGCACGCAGGGCAACCCGAGGATGGCGAGCCCTTGCAGCACCATGCCGATGATCAGGAGCGAGCGGCGGTTCACGTGGTCCGCCAGCTTGCCGGTGAAGAGCTGGCCGATGCCCCACACGGCGGGGTACACGGCGGCGATCAGTCCGATGCGCTCCTGGCCGAGCCCTTCGTTCAGCAGCAGCACGGGCAGCAGTCCCCACAGCATGCCGTCGTTCAGGTTGTTCACCAGCCCGGCCTGCGTCACGGGGCCCAGCGTGCGGTGGGTGAGGCTGGTCTCCATGAACACGCGCTTCAGCTTCGGCAGCGCGCTCGTGGCGGCTTCCGTGCTCACGTGGTGCGTGGTGTCCTTCACCCACAACAGGGTCATCAACAAGCCGATCACCGCCAGGGCGATGCCCACCTGGAAGGGCACGGGCCGAGGGCCATACTGCGCAGCGAGGTAGCCCGTGAGGAAGGCCATGGCGCCGACGGCGAGGTAGCCGGCGAACTCGTTGAGGCCCATGGCGAGGCCACGGTGCTGCTCGCCCACCAGGTCCATCTTCATCACCACCGTGCTGCTCCACGCGAAGCCCTGGTGGATGCCGAGCAGGATGTTGGCCGCCACCACCCAGGTCCAGGCCTCAGCGTGGATGAGCAGGAACGGTACGGGCAATGCCAGCGACCATCCGGTCACCAGCAACGCCTTGCGGCCGAAGCGCGCGGAGAGCCGGCCCGTGGCATAGTTGGCCAGCGCCTTGCTGATGCCGAAGGCCACGATGAAGCTCAGTGCCGCCGCGTGCGAAGCGATGCCGAACTCCAGCTCGGCCAGCACCGGAAGCACGGTGCGTTCGATGCCCACCATGCCGCCCACGAAGGCGTTCAGCACGACGAGCAGCGTGAACTGCCTCCAGTTGGCGTGCAGGCCGAGCCGTGGTGCGCTGGGAGCCATCGCTCAGGATCCGTACTTCACCACCAAGGCGAGCTGCCCAGCGTGGTAAGCCGTGTGCGTCACGATCCGCCCCAAGGCCTCGGCCTTGGTCTTCCGCCCGAACTCCTTGGTCTCGATCACGGTGTCCCAGTCGGCATCGGGCGTGGCTTCGATGGCGCGGCGCAGCGTGTCGGCGCTCTGCTGCACATAGGCCTTCAGCGCATCGAGGTCGGTCCACTCACCGGTATCGTGTCCCTTGGCCACCGTGCTGGCATGCACCTGCACATCCGGCAGCTTGAACACGTTCTTGGCGAAGAGCAGTTCCACATCCCCGATGTGGCGGATGAGG
>JAEUSW010000303.1 GCA_016788285.1 Flavobacteriales bacterium | reverse complement strand
GAGCCGGATCAGGAAAGGGCCCTCGGGAAGCGTCGTCAACGGGACGTCCAGCGTGCCGGGTCCCCGGGTGAGCATGATCGTCCTCGTCAGCAGCATCCGCCCGTCCATGGCGATCAGATCGAGCTGCGCAGGACCTGACGTGGGACAGATGAAGCTCAACTGCTGATGATCGGTGCCCGGCACCGGCCACAGCCGCACCTCCGTCGGCTCCTCCGGTCCGGGAATGGCCACGGTGAGCGGGTCCACCACCCGGACCGTGAACCCGTTGCGCGCCCCCTCGCCGCCCACCAGCCCGTTCAGCAGGCCGTCCGCGTCGACGATCACGGTGTCGCAGTACTGATCGGTGCAGCCCGTTGTGTCGGTGATGGCCAGACAGATCACATAGGGCCCAGGGCCACCGTACAGGTGAGTCGGCTGGGCGTCCGTGCTTGTGGTGCCGTCACCGAAGTCCCAGGCATAGGCCACCGCTCCGACCCAGCTGGTGCTCTGATCGATCAACCACACCTCGTTGAACAGCGGCACCGGGTCGCCGGTGACCGAATCGATGAAGTAGGCCTGGATCGGCCAGAAGCCGGCATCGCACGCACCCGGGACCGAGCCCACGCAGTCGCAGTTCGCGTCCCAGGTGTCGTTCACGGTGATGGGGTTGTTGTCGTCGCACGGTGTGCCGGGAAGGGCCGTTCCGTTCAGGACACCCTCGCAGTCCACCACGCCCGGGCAGGTGAGCACCACGCTCACGGTGACCGTATCGAGGAAGTTCCCGGCGTACGATACCGTGTCCGCATCGCCGGTCCCACCACCGCAGTTCACGTACACCAGGAATTGGCCCACCAGGCTGTCCATGGTGAAGAATGCGCTGAACGAGCACGAGGCATCCGTGGGCACGTTCTGGTTCACCGGGGGGATCACTCCGGTGATCGACTCGATCGTTACCGTGGTGATCTGCGGGGAGCACGGCTGTACCTGGCCGGTCACCTGCACCATCACCGGGTTCTGCGCTTCGGCCATGGAGGTCGGCAACAGGAAGGCCAGAAGACTGACCAGGGCCGTGTTCAGCAGGCCGGGAGGTCGGAGGGCTTGTCGCATGACAGGTCTGTTCATCCCCATACACGCAGCGGTGGGGGTGGGGGTTGGGTCCGTTCCGCAGGAAGGTAGGGGATCACCCGGCCCCGAACGACAAGGACCCGCCTGAGGTCAGGCGGGTCCTTGCGCAGGTCGGTCGACCGGATCAGTGGCCGCGCACGAAGCGCTCGGTGCGGATGGTGCCGTCGGTGTTGAGGCGCAGCAGGTAGGAGCCGGCCTCCAGGTGGCCCAGGTCCAGGCGCAGGGTGTTGGCCCCGGCGGCGAGGTTGGCGCGCTGCTGGTGGAGCAGTCGGCCGTTGACGTCCAGCACCTCGACGAGGAGGGACCCGGAGCGCACGCTGTTCAGGGAGAGCGCCAGCACATCGTTCACCGGGTTGGGGGCGATGGCCACTTCGCTGAGGACCTCCACCTCATCGATGGCGGTGGTGGCGCCCATCACGTTGATGGTGAAGCCCTGGCTCTGGGCGCCCATGGGCAGGATGATGCCGTTGGCGTCCACGCCCACGCTGTCGCAGAAGGTGTCCGTGCAGCCGAAGCCCGACACGGTGAGGCAGAGCAGGTAGGGCCCGTTGCCGCTGTAGGTGTGGGTGGGGAAGGGCACGTTGCTGGTGGTGCCATCACCGAAGTCCCACGAGTAGGTGAAGCCCTGGCCGCCGTTGTTCAGGAAGAAGACCCAGATGGTGCCCGGGATCGGCCCTTGGAGGCTGTCGTACGCCTGGGTGATGATGAAGTCGGCCTCGCAGGGCAGGCTGCCGGAGCCCACGCAGGTGCAGCTGCCGTCCCAGGTGTCGTTGGACGTGTTGGGGTCGCCATCGTCGCAGGGGGTGCCGGGCATGGCCGGGCCGTTCAGCACGCCCATGCAGTCGTAGAGGAAGCCATTGCTCGTGTCGGCCACGCACACACAGTTCCAGGTCCAGAAGCTGTAGGAGGTCATCGGGTCGTTGTCATCGCAGGCCATGCCGGGCAGGTCCGGCCCGTTGGGCACGCCGAGGCAGTCCACCCAGCCGCCGCCCTGGCCGGCGCAG
>JAEUSW010000268.1 GCA_016788285.1 Flavobacteriales bacterium | reverse complement strand
GCTCAGCATCGGCGGCAACCACATCATCCACCTGCTGCGCCGCAACGTGGACGTGAACGTGCTGCTCTTCAACAACGAGATCTACGGCCTCACCAAGGGGCAGTACTCGCCCACCTCGCCCGAGGGCGCGGTGACGCGCAGCACCCCCATGGGCAGCACGGACCATCCCTTCAACCCGCTCGCGCTGGTGAAGGGCGCGGACGGCACCTTCATCGCCCGCAGCATGGACCGCGACCCCAAGCACATGCGTGAGGTGCTGGCGCGCGCCGATGCGCACCGCGGCACCAGCCTGGTGGAGATCTACCAGAACTGCAACGTGTTCAACGATGGTGCGTTCGAGACCTTCACCGAGAAGGCCACCAAGCCCATCCACAGCCTCTTCGTGGAGCACGGCAAGCCGCTGCTGTTCGCCAACGGCACCAAGGGCATCTGTCTGAAGGACATGCAACCGCGCGTGATCGACATCGGTCCGGCGTTCTCCGCGGACGACTGTTGGATCCACGATGAGCGCGATGCGTTCAAGGCCTCCCTCCTCGTGCGCCTGTTCGACGATCCGCGGATGGAAGGCGGCCTCCCGCGTCCGTTCGGCGTGTTCTACGTGAGCGAGCGGGCCACGCACGAGGCGAAGATGAGCGCGCAGGTGAAGGCGGCGAAAGAGCGCAAGGGCGAAGGCGACCTGGATGCGCTGCTCAAGGGCGAGCACACCTGGACGATCGGTTGACGGCGCCACCGGCTTCCAGCCGGTGATGATCCGTGTGGCACCGGCTGGAAGCCGGTGATCCTTATGGGGGGCGATGGCTCAGCTCCTGCTGGAACCTCTCCTCCACCCGCACGTACACGGGACGATGCCCACGCGCGCGCTCGCGGTCCGGTCGCCTTTCGGGGCGATCGCCGGCCTGTTCCGAACCCCGGAGCGGGTCCCGGTCCCGACCTGGCGCGCCGAGCTCGACCGAACGGCCTGGCGCCATCACGTGCTGGGCAGCTGGGTGGCCGCCCTGCTCAACCCGCTCTTCGCGTTCAACGACCACGCGGTGATGCCGGAGCGTTGGACGGAGTTCCTCGCGGTCCGGCTTCTGGTGAGCGCCACCATCGTGCTGCTGCTCCTCGGTCGCCGTCGGCTGCCGTTGAGCCCCGCCTCCTTCGTGTTCGTGCCGTTCCTGCTCATCAGCCTGGAGAACGCCTACATGTGGAGCTTCATGGGCCCCGAGCTGTTCCGGTTGCATGCGCTGGCGTACGCGGTGCTCTTCGTCGGAGCCTCGATGATCGTCCTGTGGCCGCTGGCGTGGGGCCTCGCCATGCTCGGCTTCACCGTTGCGGCCAACGTGCTCTTCCTGCGGGCGCACAGCGCCCTGGCACCGGCCGAGGTGATGGCCCACGGGGGCACCCTGCTCGCCGCGGTGATGGTGATCTCCACCGTGATGGCCCACAACCGGCATCGCCTCGCCCAACGTGAGGTGCGCCTCCGCGAGGACCTGCGGGCCCGCACCGCGGAAGCCCAGGAGCAACGTGCCGTGATCGAGGCCGCGCACCGCGACCTCACCGACAGCATCCGCTACAGCCAGCACATCCAACAGGCCGTGGTGCCGGACACCGCCCTGCTCGACCGGTACACGGCCGGCCACTTCCTGCTTCATCGCCCCAAGGACATCGTGAGCGGCGACCTGCCGTGGTGCGCGCATGTGGATGGGCGCACGGTGTGGTCCGTGGCGGACCATACCGGGCACGGCGTGCCCGGCGCGCTAATGAGCATCCTGGGCTGCACCCTGCTGCACGCCGTGGTGGTGGAACAGCGTGTGGACCGCCCGGCCGAGATCCTCGACCGCCTGCGCGAAGCGGTGATCCGCGCCCTGCAGCGACCGGGGCGCCAGGGCCCGTTGGACGGGATGGACATCGGCATCTGTGTCCTGGATCACCGCACCGGAACGGTGCGCTTCGCAGGCGCCATGCATCCGATCTACCGGGTCCGCGACCGCGAGCTCACGGAGGTGGCGGGAGACCGCATGCCGGTGGGCCTGATGCCGGAAGCGGGCCAGGCGTTCACGGACCATGTGCTTGATGTGCGCCCCGGCGACATGCTCTACCTCTGCTCGGACGGTCTGCAGGACCAGTTCGGCGGCCCGGCGGACCGGAAGTTCGGCCGGAAACGGCTCAAGGAGCTCCTTGCCGATATCGCCGCCCTGCCGATGCAGGACCAGTTGCGCAGGGTGCAGGGCGCCCTGGCGCTGTGGCAGCAGGACCGCCCCAGCGTGGATGATGTGCTCGTCCTGGGCGTGAGGGTCTGATCAGCGGATCGCCTCCAGCTTGCGCTTCAGCGCTTCCAGCTCGCTCACGGCCTGCTCCTTGGTCACCTGGTGCGCCTGCTGCTCCTTCTGGGCGTCGGGGATCTCGTCCTGCCGCTTGTTCGCGGCCTTCTGCGCGTCGGCCTCCTTCTTGAGCTGCTTGGCCAGGTCCTGCTGCACCTTCACGAGCTGTCCCTGAACCTTGGTGAGCTTCTCCAGGTCCTTCGGGGCCTGGCTGGTGTTGTAGCGTTCCTGAAGTCGCTGTTGCTCCTTCTGCAGCTGGGCCTGCTTGTCCGCCAGCTTGCTCTTCTCCTTCTTGGCCTTCTCCAGGTCGCTGGCCGCGCTGCTCGCCTTCTTTTGGGCCTTCGCCTGGTCGCTCTGGGCGCCCTCCAGCTTGCTGCCGGCCTTGTCCACCACCTCCAGTTGCTCGAGGATCTGACGTTCCACGATCGCCCGATTGAGCTGGACCGCAAGGGCATAGGCCGCATCGCGCCCGCCTTCGAGCGCGGTGCTGTCGTTGGAAGCGTAGGCCACGCGCATCCGCGCACCTCCGGCCTTCTTGTCCTTGGCGGCGGAAGCGACGAGCAGGACCGGGGCTTCGCCCAGCCCGGTGACGGTCACCAGGCCGCTCACCGGGTCCGAGCCGCTGAACTTCGCGTTCTGGCCGGCGTAGGCCGCCTTCAACGCGTTCAGGGCCGCGCCTGGGTCCGCTTCGTGGACCATGAACGCATGCGCCTGCAGCTTGTGGGTCTTGTTCAGCAAGGTGTCCGGCTCCACCACGATGGTGTTCGTCCAGTTGAGCAGGTGACCGCTGGCCGATCGGTCCTGGGCGTGCAGCAGGACGGGGACGGCGCAGCACAGGGCGGGGAGCGTGAACGCGAGGAAAGGGGCGCAGTGCTTCATGCCGCGAAGCTACCGCCGGCGCGACAAGCCGGGCTGACCGGGCTCACAAGAGCCCCAGCCGGGACATCACCTTGTCCACGATGCCCAGACGCACCGGTACCCGGTAGGCGACGAACAGGCGGAGGTTGCCCACGTTCCACGCATAGGTCGCGTCGCGGACGGGGTTCGTGCTCGAGGTCTCGTTGGACAGGGACACGCCGACACAGGTTCGCGCGCTGTTGTAGCCGAGGGCGATGCGCTGCTGGCTGCGCAGGCCGGCCGACCAGATGACGTCGCGCCGGTCGGTGTCCGCCTCCGGGTACCAGCCCTCGCTGCGCACCAGGCCGAGACCACCGGCGATGGACAGCGAGATGAACACATGCCGCCGGATGACGAAGCTGTGCGCATAGCCGATCAGGCCGCCGAGCTCCGCCTGCTCCAGGCGCCGGAAGCGCAAGGCGGGGGCGAACAGGCTGTCCAGCTCCGGCGGGATCTCCGGCCGTTCGGACCGCATCGCTTGGAACACCCCGTAGCCCCCCACGAGCATGGATCCGGCGCTCCTCCGTTGCCACGCATCCTGGTTGAAGGCGGCCCGGTAGCTGAACCGGCGGTTGCCGATGATGTGCAGCACGCTCAGGCCGAGGTTCTCCTGCACCAGGTCGGGGCGCAGCCGGTCCTCGCGCAGGATGCGCGCGTACAGCGTGTCGCCCTCCGCGGAGCCCGGATAGTTCAGCACGTCGATGTAGTAGCCTTTGTACGATTGGGCGAACAGGTTGACCGCGAAGCGCCGGCCGAACAGGTTGCCCTGCGCATCGAGGTAGCGGGTCTCGCCCAGCTCCGCGTCGTCGTTGTTGAGGAAGCCGAACCCGAAGCCCAGGTTGCCGGTGAGGCCGCGATAGCTGGCGCCGAGCCCGAGGTTGACGTTGGTGTTGGGCCGGTAGGTCGCCCGGCTCTCGCGCCCGGCATCGCGCAGTTCGATGGAGTTGTACTTGGTGCTCATGTACACCCGCAGGGTCAGCAGGTGGGTGAGGTCGAGCACGTAGCTGCTGTCGAAGCCTCCATTGGTGGGCGTCGCCCAGCGTTCGACCTGGCCGAACAGGGGCGCTCCGGCCGACAGCGCCGCGAAGAGGAATACCGGACGGAGTCGATGCACGGACCGGGACCTTCAGGACTTGAGCGACGATGGCACGACGCAGACGGGGATGGGCTCCATCTTGTGGCGGTTGGCGGCGTTGCGCTGGTCGTAGATGGCCAGCACGCTGCGCTGCCGGGCGGTGAGCCCCAGGGTCGCCGGGTCCGTTCCACGCTCGCGCAACGCCATCGCCCACTCCAGTTCCGGATAGCTCGCGCCGAGCTGGTCCTCGTCGCTGCGGTCATCGCCCCACAGCCCGTCGGTGGGCTTCGCCTGCAGGATGCTGTCGATGACGCCCAGCGCCTTCGCCACGGCGAACACCTCCGTCTTGGTGAGGTCGGCGATGGGGGAGAGGTCCACGCCACCATCGCCGTACTTGGTGAAGAAGCCCACGCCGAAGTCCTCCACCTTGTTGCCGGTGCCCGCCACCAGATGGCGCAGCAGCCCGGCGAAGTAGTAGAGCGTGGTCATGCGCAACCGCGCCCGCGCGTTCGCCTGCGCCAGTTCCATCACGGCCTGGTCATGGAACACCGGAAGCGCGGCGATCAGCTGGTCGAACACCGGGGTGAGCGTCACCACCTCCATCCGCACGTTGGGGTGGCGTGCGCGCAGCCAGGTGATGTGGTCCTGGGCGCGCTGGACCTGAGCGCTGGCCTGGTGGATGGGCATCTCCACGCACAGGGTGGGAAGGCCCGT
>JAEUSW010000256.1 GCA_016788285.1 Flavobacteriales bacterium | reverse complement strand
TTCGTGCCACAGGTGACCCCGCATGGGCTGATCGCCAACCCGGCCTCGCAAGGCCTCGCCGCCGGCGACGTCGACAACAACGGCCGGCCCGACCTATTCTATGCAGGGGCGCAGAACAGCTTCCACGTGCTGATGGCCGATGCCAACGGCACCAGCTACGTCCCCACCCCCATCGGCATCGGCGGGGCCACGTACCGCAACAACCTGGTGGACGTGGACGCGGACGGGCACCTGGACGGCTTCGTGACGAGCGACCTGGCGCTGAACCTGCTGCTGCACAACGATGGCGCCGGCAACCTGCTGTTCACCAACACCACCTACGGCACCCTCTGCGGCAACAAGGCGTCCATCTGGACGGACGTGGACAACGACGGTCGGGTGGACGCCTACTTCACCAAGAGCGGTTGCACCGAGGAGGACGTGCTGATGCACAACGACGGCAACCTGGTGCTGACCGCGGTGAACGACCCCTTGGTGGTGCAGGATCACGATGCCCGCAGCAGCGCCTGGGGCGACTTCGACAACGACGGGGACATGGACGCCTTCGTGGGCGCGAGCGGCAGCCCCAACTGGAGCTTCCGCCACCTGCTGCTGCGGAACGACGGCAACGGCACGTTCACCAACGTGATCCTGGGCTCCGGGCTGGACGTGTTCCATGCCACGGGCGCCGAGTGGGTGACGCACGACCTGAACAACGACGGTCGGCTGGACATCCTGGGCGGCGGACGTGTGCACTACGGGATCGGTGACCTGCAGTTCGTGCGCGGCGGGGTGATGATGCCCGAGGCCATCGGCGACCTGAACAACGATGGCGCCCTCGACCTCACGGGCTACAATACGGTGATGCTCAGCAGCGGCACGGCCGGACACTGGCTTCGCGTGCGCACCGTGGGCACCGTGAGCAACCGAAGCGGCATCGGTGCGCGTGTGGAGGTGCACACGGCTCAGGGCCTGCAGATCCGCGACATCCGCAGCGGCGAGGGCGCGCGCTTCATGAGCAGCCTCTACGCTCACTTCGGGTTGGGCTCCTCCCCGGTCATTGACCAGGTGGTCGTCCGCTGGCCCAGTGGCATCGTGGACGTGGTGCCGATGCCTGTGGCGGACACCCTGCTCACGGTGGTGGAAGGCACCATGCCCATGGGGATGAACGAGGCCGTACGGTCCGCGCCCGAGCTGTACCCGAACCCCGCCGCCGACCGCCTCCACCTCGCGGATCCCGCCCCATGGGTGGGCGCTGAGCTGCGCATCCTGGATGCCCTGGGACGGGAGGTCCTCCGGTCCGCCGAGCCCCGGAACGGGGTCGATGTCTCAGGCCTGCGGCCGGGGACCTATTGGCTGCGGCTGTCGAACGGGAGCGAGGTGCGCGCCTGGCCGTTCGTGAAGGAGTGAGTTGGCTGGGGTCTACTCCGCGATCACCGGATGAACAGCTACCTGTCTGCCGGTATTCAGTACTCGTAACAGATAGAGTCCCGGAGCAAGGTCTTCCCGAACCAGCACGATCGATGGCTCACTGCGGGTGCTCAATTCACGGCAGACATTACCCCGAGCGTCGATCAACACCACTTGATCATACGCGCCCTCATACACCATCGTTAAGTGGTCACTGAACGGCATTGGATAAACGCTAAGTCTTCGCTCATCAGCGCTTATCAAAGGCGAATCTGTGCTCACGCAATCCGTCAGCGTTACAGGAACCACTCCGGAAACGGCGTTCACCTGATAACTGGACAGACCAGCGCTCGGTGATGGTGGGGTAACCGGAGTTGAAACAACGGTCTCTGCTATTATCGGAGGCACAAAGCTTGGTTCTGCGCAATCAGGAACCTCCCCATTCACATCGGTGCGCATGAGCCATCCATCGTTCCCTTCACGACCAATCAGGAACACTCCATCGTTCTCAGGAACAATTTCCATATCGACGATCGTGTGGGGTACGCTACGTGCCCAGAGCAGACTGCCGACCGATGTGCAAGCCATCAACCAGCTCCTCCCGCTGATCCAGAGATCGCCATTGGGAAAACGAACCAAACCCGTAGGCTTCAAGTTCCACCCATCTGGCACCTGGTACTTCTTGCTCCAGGATACAGTCCCGGTCGAATCAATTCGCATTAGCCTGACATACCCACTGAAAGCTTCCGTGGTGACATAGGTAGAGCCCGATTCGCCATCCACCACATGCATCGGAAGCCCATCGACCCCACATTCGGGCAAGGAAAGGGTCCAAACCACAGTACCTACGGCACTCACCTTATATGCGATAGCGCAGAATCCACCAAAGCCAACGCCAACGAATCCACCATCGCTGGTAGCTGCTACGTCGAGGATATTAGCTTTAGGCAAATTCGAGCCAAAAGAAACGAATGGTGTGAAATACGAACCGGTCTCTCCGATCCGAGCCGCATAGCTGTTCCCAGACACCATTCCAAGAAGCATGGTAAGCCGAGCGCCGCACACGATAACGCTTCCATCTAGAGCACGCTCGGCGCGACCAAGCCAGTAATATGTGTCGTAGAACCCACCTCCGTTTTCTTCTCCACCCCAGAGTACCTGACCCGTTGAAGCAACCACTTGCTGGACCATCTTGTTGCTCGGAGTCCATGTGGTACCCGCCGTCCCTACAAGTATGTATGACGAGTCGCCTATCAATGCGACGTCATGGATCTGCACTGGTTCGGCTTGTGATGTGGTATAGGCAGTCGTCCACAATGGAGTGCCATATCTATCTACACGGAGCAGCCAATTTCCAGGGCCACCTAGCACTAGCCCACTATCAGGCGCCACGGCAGCACAGGTTAACCTGAAGTCCGGATAGATCCGGCTGAAGTACGGCTGGCTGAATAGGTGCTGGCCAAGTACAAGCGCAGCAAAGGCCAGATATCTGAAGCAGTTCATCATCCTGCACGGTATACCGTTGACGTAAAGCGTGCTAAAGGTTGCCCTGATGAGGGGCAGACCACAATGCTCAATACCCCGCCAACCGTTCCACCGCCGCCTTCAACCTTCCCTTCGGCAGGAACCCTTGTTCCAACGGGATGGCGAAGGGCACCGGCGTATCCCAGCTGGCCACCCGCACGATCGGCGCGTCCAGGTGCTCGAAGGCCTGCTCGGCGATGATCGCGGCCAGCTCACCCCCGAAGCCGGCGGTCAGCGTATCCTCGTGCAACAGCAGCACCTTGCCGGTCTTCTTCACGCTGGAGAGGATCGTCTCCACGTCCAGCGGCACCAGCGTGCGCAGGTCGATGATGTCGATGTCCAGGCCGGTCTCCTGCTGCACATCCACGGCCCAATGCACGCCCATGCCGTAGGTGATGATGCTCATCGCCGAGCCCTCCCGCACCACCCGCGCCTGCCCGAAGGGGATGCTGTAGGGTTGTTCGGGCACAGGACCGTTGACGCTCCGGTACATCGCCTTGTGCTCGAAGAACATCACCGGGTTGGGGTCGTCGAAGGCGGTCATCAGCAGGCCCTTCGCGTCGTACGGGGTGCTGGGGTACACCACCTTCAGCCCAGGCGTCTTCACGAACCACATCTCGTTGCTCTGGCTGTGGAAGGGCCCCGCGCCCACCCCGGCGCCGGTGGGCATGCGCACCACCACGTCAGCGTTCTGCCCCCAGCGGTAGTGCATCTTCGCCAGGTTGTTGCAGATCTGGGTGATGCCCTCGCTCACGAAGTCGGCGAACTGCATCTCCATCATGGCCTTCATGCCCTTGATGCTGAGGCCCAGCGCGGCTCCCAGGATGGCGCTCTCGCACAACGGGGTGTTGCGCACGCGCTCCTTGCCGAACCGCTCCACGAAGCCCTCGGTGATCTTGAAGGCGCCGCCGTACTCGGCGATGTCCTGGCCCATCAGCACCAGACCGGGGTGGCGCTCCATGCTCTGCGCCAGGCCCTCTTGGATGGCGTCGATCATACGTTTCTCGGGAGCTCCTGCGGAACCGGGATCAACGGCCAACTGCGAACGACCAACTGCCAACTGATCCGGAGCAAAAACATCCCCGAGTTCCGCATCCATCACCGGCACCGGTTCCGGCTCCTCGAACGCATGCTTCAGGTCCTCCTCGATGCCGTCCTTCAACCGGGCGCGGATCTCGTCGCGCTTGGCGATGGTGAGGACGCCATGCTTCAGCAACCAGCCCTCGTAGTTGGCCACGGGGTCCTTGCGGCCCCACTCCTCGAAGAGCTCCTTGGGCACATACTTGGTGCCGCTGGCCTCCTCGTGGCCGCGCATGCGGAAGGTGATGCACTCCACCAGGATGGGCCGGGGGTTCTCGCGCACGCTGTCGGCCAGCCTGGCGAGGGTATCCACCACCTCCAGGATGTTGTTTCCGGCGATCTGCACGCCCTCGATGCCATAGCCGACGGCCTTGTCCACGAAGCTCTTCATGCGGAACTGCTCGCTGCTGGGCGTGCTGAGGCCGTAGCCGTTGTTCTCGATGATGAAGAGCACCGGCAGGTCCCACACCGCGGCCACGTTCACGCTCTCGTGGAAGTCGCCCTCGCTGGTGGCGCCGTCGCCGGTGAAGACGATCGTGCACCGGTCCTCCTTCCTGAGCTTATGGGCCAGCGCGATGCCGTCGGCGATGCCCATCTGCGGGCCGAGGTGGCTGATCATGCCCACCACCCGGTGCTCCTGGCTGCCGAAGTGGAAGCTGCGCTCCCGCCCCTTGCTGTATCCGGTGGCCTTGCCCTGCCACTGGGCGAACAGCTTGCGGAAGGGCATGCCCCGGGTGGTGAACACGCCCAGGTTGCGGTGCATGGGCAGGATGTACTCATCGTCGCGCAGGGCCATGGCAGCCCCCACGGCGATCGCTTCCTGGCCGATGCCGCTGAACCACTTGCTGATCTTGCCCTGCCGCAGCAGGCTCAGCATCTTCTCCTCGATGATGCGGGGGTACACCAGCTTGGTGTAGGTGTCCAGGAGAAAGGCGTCGTCGTGCGTGCCGCGCTCGAAGCGCAGCTGGCGGTCCTCGATGGTCAGTGGGGTCATGGAATGCGCCGGTCGGACGTACGGTCCCGGTGATCCGGCGGCCCAAAGGTATCCGTGCCGCCGCCTTGGGCCGGGCACCCGGGCGCCCCGTTACTTTCGCGCGGTGCTGCGCGGTCCGCTGTTGGTATTGGCCGTACGCTTCGGGCTGCTGCTCGGGGTGTACGCCCTGCTGCGCGTCCTCTTCGTGCTGCTGAACGCCGGGTCGTTCGCCGATGCGCCGGCCTCGGCCTACCTGGGAGGGCTGCGCTTCGACCTCAGCGCGCTGGCCTGGTTGAACGCCCTGTGGGTGGCCGCCAGCCTGGCGATGCCGCGCCCTCCGCAGGCATGGCGCCGGGTGCTCGCCGGGCTCTACCTGGGGGTGAACGCCGTGGCCCTCTTCTTCGCCTGCGTCGACCTGGAGTACTACAAGTTCAGCCTCAAGCGCAGCACGGCCGACTTCCTCCGGATCCTCACGGCGGGCAGCGACACCGCCAACCTGGCCCCGGCCTTCGCCCGCGACTACTGGTACATCGTGCTGATCTACATGGCGCTGTTGGCGTTGCTGGCCTGGGGTCATCGATGGGCGGCCCGCCTCGACGACGGAAGGCCCCTGCGCACCGGGGGACGGCTGGCAGGTGCCGGCATCGCCATCGCCGCCCTCGTGGTCGCTTCGCGCGGTGGCCTCCAGCTGATCCCCCTGCAGGTGATCGACGCGGCCCGCTACGCTCCGGCCACGCAGGTGCCCGTGGTGCTGAACACACCGTTCACCCTGCTGATGACCCTGGGCAAGCCCGCGGTGCAGGAGCGCCCCTACATGGCTCCTGCGCAGGCCGATGTGCTCTGGCCCGTGACGCACCGGTTCGATGCGCCGGCCGACCCGATGAGCCACATCCCGCCCCGCCCCAACGTGGTGGTGATCGTGCTGGAGAGCTTCAGCGCCGCCTACAGCGCCCGCCTCACCGGAGGCCCGGGCCACATGCCGTTCCTGGACGAGCTCATGGACCAGAGCCTGACGATGACGCACGCCTATGCCAACGGTCGCCGCAGCATCGATGGCATCCCGGCCGTGCTGGCCTCCATGCCCGAACTGATGGACGAGGCCTTCATCACCTCGCGCTATGCCCAGCAGCCCTTCACGTCGCTGGCCGGCGTGCTGGGGGCCGAGGGCTACCGCACGAGCTTCTTCCACGGCGGCAACAACGGCACGATGGGCTTCGACGGCTTTGCGCGCAGTGCGGGCTTCCACCGCTACGTGGGCCGCAACGAATACCCCGTTCAGGAGCACTACGACGGCCATTGGGGCATCTGGGACGCGCCCTTCCTGCAGTACTTCGCCGAGGAGCTGAGCCGCGAGCAGCAGCCCTTCATGAGCTGCGTGTTCACCCTCAGCAGCCATCACCCGTATGAGCTGCCGCCCGACCTGGCCGCGCAGTTCAGCGGAGGCACGCACAAGATCCACCCCGTGCTGCGCTACACGGACGAGGCGTTGCGCCGGTTCTTCGACACCGCCCGCACCAAACCCTGGTTCGCCAACACGCTGTTCGTGATCACCGCCGACCACACCGCCGACCTGGAGCGCGACGGCCAGCAGTACAGCAAGGCCATCGACTACTGGGTGCCCCTGCTCTTCCACATGCCCGCCCACCTGCCAGCGCGCGACCAGCACCGGGTGACCCAGCACATAGACATCCTGCCCACCGTGCTGGACCTCATCGGCCATCGCGGCCCCTTCTTCAGCTTCGGTCACAGCGCCCTTCGCCCCGCCAGCCCGCCCTATGCGGTGATGGCGAGCAACCAGGTGTACCACGCCGTGGGCGACCGCTTCATCCTGCACTACGATGGCGAACGGTTGCTGGGCGTGGACCCCCTCGGGCCGGAT
>JAEUSW010000201.1 GCA_016788285.1 Flavobacteriales bacterium | reverse complement strand
ATTGGGTACGTCCTCGTTGTTGTGCAGCAGCGGCACGAAGAAGCGCTCGGTGCTTTCCATGCAGCCCAGTCCGGTGCCCACGATGATGGCATCGGGAGCGGCGCCGCCCGCGCGGTCCAGGGCGTTGAGCGCGGTGCCCAGTCCGATCTTGGCCACTTTCTCCATGCGGCGCCCGCGCACGGGGTCCACGTAGCGGCGCAGTTCGGGCACCACCGCCTTCAGCGGATGCGTGGTGTAGGCGGCGACCTGTTGCAGGCGGTCGGTGTCGAACACCGGCTGGGGGCCGATGGCCGAGGCCTCACGGATGTACACCGAACGCTTCATGGCCGCGCGTCCGGTGCGCTCAGCACCAGGCTCGTGTTGTTACCGCCGAACCCGAAGGAACTGCTGAGCACATGGCGAACGGACACCTCGCGCCGGGTCCGGGTCACCGGCACCAGCGGCGCTTCGGTCAGCGGCGTGCGCCAGCGCAGGTTGGCGAAGTGCAGCCCGTGCCGGATGGCGAGCACGGCGTACACGGCCTCCACCGCACCGGCGGCACCGAGGGTGTGGCCCGTGAACGACTTGGTGCTGCTGAAGGGAGGCACCGCGCCGTGGAAGAGGCGGTTGAGCGCGATGCCCTCCGAGGCGTCGTTGTTCGGGGTCCCGGTGCCATGGACGTTGACGTAGCTGATGGCCTCCGGGGCCAGCCGGGCCATGGCCAGGGCCTGCCGCATGGCCTCGTAGGCGCCGGTGCCGTCCGGGGAGGAGGCCGTGGCATGGAACGCCTCATTGGTGTTGGCGTACCCGCTCACCACGGCGAGCACCTCGGCACCACGGGCCCTCGCCCGCGATTCGGTCTCCAGCACCAGGTACGCGGCGGCCTCGCCCAGGTTGAGCCCGGCCCGGTCGCGGTCGAAGGGGCGGCAGGGCTCCCGGTCCAGGATCAGCAGGGAGTTGAACCCGTTGACGGTGAACTTGCAGAGGGCGTCGGTGCCGCCCACCACGGCCACGTCCGTCAGGCCATGGCGCAAGAGCCGGTCGCCCAGCATCAACGCGTTGGCGCTGCTGGAGCAGGCGGTGCTGATGGTGGTCACCAGGTCGCGGAAGCCGAGCTCGGCGGCGATGCGTTGGGCGTGGTCGCCGGGGTCGTGCGTGCCCAGGTACTGCGCGGCCTCATCGGGGATCTCCGGCAGGAAGTACTGATCGTAGACGGGCTCCGTCTTGTCGATGCCGCCGGCGGTGGTGGCGGAGACGAAGGCGGTGCGCTGGGCGGAGGGCTCGATGCCGGCCTGGGCCAGGGCCTCCTTCACGGCACGCAGGCCGAGCAAGGCGGTACGGGTCCAACTGCGCACGGAGCGGGGAGCGGCCAGGGCGGCGAGGGCATCATCGTTCAGGGGCACCTCGGCCACCGGGATGCTGCCGCGGTGGCGGGTGGGGAGCACGGTGATGGGACCGATACCGGAGCGTTCATGGAGCAGGGCGTCGAGGTTGGCCTCCACGCCGGTGCCCAGGGCACTGATCACGCCCAGTCCGGTGATCACCACGCGGTCGCTCATGGTCAACGCGAAGAAACGACCCGTTCGGCCACGATCGACACCAGCAGGCACACCGTGGCGAAGACCGCCAGCGGGATGAGGTACATGACGAGCTCGGCCAGGTCGCCCTGGCGCAGCATCACCACGTTGAAGGCCTCCATGCTCCAGTTGAGGGGCGAGATGCGACCGATCACCTGCATGGGGCCGGGCATGATGTAGAGCGGCACCCAAATGCCGCCGATGGCGCTCATGATCACCACGGCGGTGCTGCCGAGGATGGCGGACTGTTGCTGGGTGCGCGAGAAGGAGCCCACCAGCACCCCGAAGGAGGTGGCCGCCAGCCCGATGAAGAGCGCGGCCAGCACGAGCAGGAGAAGGTCCTCCACCGGACCGAAGCGCAGCGGTGGCAGGCCGAAGAGCGGCAGCACC
>JAEUSW010000191.1 GCA_016788285.1 Flavobacteriales bacterium | reverse complement strand
CACCGCGCTCAGCGTGCTGCCACCGTCCAGGTCGGTCTGCCGCAGGCGGTAGTACAACAGGGCCGGCGGCGCCGGGTCGTCCAGGGCCTCGTAGCTCAGCAGGGTCTGCGCGTCGCCCGCCCCGGCCACCTGGGCCACCGCCGTCCAGTCCTCCAGGTCCGTGCTGCGCTCCACGGTGAATCCCGCGTTGTCCTGCTCCGAGGCGGTGGCCCAGGACAGGCGCACGCTCGCGGGGCCGGTGGGATCCGCAGTGAAATGCACCAGTTCAACCGGCAACGGGGTGCTGGAGAGGTTGGTGGTGCCCAAGGTGAACCGCCGGCCGTTCTGCAGGGCGCTCACGTTGCTGAACCGGTACGACCCGCCCCCCACGCTCGATGCACCGGTGATGGGGGTCTCGTCATTGAAGAGCCCGTCGCCGTCAGTATCGACGAGCAGCGCCAGGTCGGCCGCGGTCACCGTGCCGAGCGCGCTGAGGTCGAAGGTCATGTCCACGCTGCCCACGTTCACCGCACTGCCGCTCGCGTCCACTTCGCTCACGCGCCACACGCGCTGCCAGCGGCCTTGCACACCCGTGGGCAGGTCGCCCACCCCCCAGGTGCCCAGGGCACCGCCATCGTGGCCCCACAGCATGAACTCGTTGTCCTGAAGTCCTGAATGGGCCGCCTTGTCGATGAGCACGATGCCGCTGCCGCGTGCGGCCGTGTGCAGATCGCCGCTGTTGGTGCGGCCGATGCCGGCCACGTCATGGTCAAAGTTGCCGGCACCCGGGTTGTCCTGGGTGTAGAGGTCGCCCGTACCTAGCGTGAGCCCATACTTGGCGGCCAGGTAGTTGGCCACCACGAGCCGCTGGGTGGCGTTCAGCGCGGTGTTGAAGACGATCACCTCGGCGATGTCGCCGTTCCATCCTTCGCTACCGGCCTGCATGCCCACGCACATGTCCGTCCATGAACGCAGGGTCCCGTCGGTGGCCACCGAGCCGGCCGCGTTGTTGTTGATGAACTGCTGGATCAGGCTGGCGCCGTAGTTGTTGTTGATGATGTAGAAGGTCCCGGCCGAGGTGTTCGTGGTCTGGGAGATCTCCAACAGGGTGCCGTCCGAGCGGATCCCCCGACCCCAAGGCCGGGTGTTGGAGGAGCTCACCCACATGCCCAGGTTCTTCAACGCGGCGGAGCCCGCGAGGGCGTTTCCGGTCGCTGCGCCCTGCAGCAGGCCGGGATTGGTTGAAGGCAACGAGGTGTACCGGGTCACCACCCAGGCGGAGGCCTGGTTGCCGGTGGTGAGGCCGGTGGAGACGAGCCGATCGTTGTTGGCGGCGGTGTACCGCACCACCGGAAGCCCGTTCAGGACAGCGGTGACGAGGTTGGGCCGGTTGGCCAGAACGGTCTCACCCGCATGCCGGCCATTGCCCGAACGGTCGTTCCACTGCCTGACGTTGTCCCCGTTGCTGGCCAGGGTGGTCCCGGCGTTGTTGTACACACCGCGGTCGGCGCTCAACCAGAGCGGATTGGTGGCGCTTCCGCCCACGCCGCCCGGGCCGGTCTGTGCGGCAAGCAGCGGCGCGGCGAGAAGAAGCGGCAGGGTCAGGGCACGCATGGAAGGATGTGGTGGATCGAGGATGTGGTGTGGTCAGCGCAACAGGCGCAGCTGCCGGGTCGGTCCGTCGCCGGCCTGGTGAACGCGCAGCACGTAGGCCCCGGGGGCCAGTGCGGTGGCGTCGAAGCGCCAGCGGTCCGCGCCGTTCGGCGTGGCCGACAACCGCAGCACGCGACCGCTCCCGTCCACCAGGTCCAGCCCCAGCACG
>JAEUSW010000187.1 GCA_016788285.1 Flavobacteriales bacterium | reverse complement strand
GCTCGAGGGCATCGGTGTGGTGGTGAGCAACGTCACGGTGAACTGCCCCGAAGCGGCCATGGGCCACTTCATCGGCACCTCCGAGCTCGCCATCACCGAAGGCCTCGTGCTGACCACGGGCCTGGCCGACGAGGTGGCGGGGCCCGTCGCCAACAGTGCCAGCTACTACGGGGGCATTCCGGGCGATGTGGACCTCGACCTGGATGCCGGTACGGGCAACCTGACCAACGACGCCTGCGTGCTGGAGTTCGATTGCGTGCCCCAGGGCGATACCCTGCTGTTCAATTTCAGCTTCGGCAGTGAGGAGTACCAAGAGTTCGTGGGCTCGGCGTTCAACGATGCCTTCGCCATCTACCTCAGCGGGCCGGGCTACACGCCTCGCGTCAACGTGGCCGCCATCCCGGGCGGCACCATCGTCGCCATCAACAACGTGAACGACCTGCAGAACACCGGTTACTACCACAACAACGAGACACCGGTGGCCGGGCAGTTCGTGGCGTACGATGGCTTCACCACCAACCTCACGGCCTTCGCCGTGGTGCAGCCCGGCCTCAGCTACCACTTCAAGGTGGCCATCGCCGACATGGCCGATGGGGTGTTCGACAGCGGCGTGTTCCTGGAGGCCTTCAGCTTCCGCAGCCCGATGATCACCACGGTGGTGGGCGAGATCGACCCGCTGCGGGTGATCGTGCGGCCCGATGCGGTGCTGTTGTCCGGACCGGAGACCTTGGCGATGGGCCAGGTGGTGCTGGTGACCGATGTGAACGGCCGTGTGGTCGCCCGGTCCTCCGTGGCCGGCCCGACGACCACGCTGCCGGTCAGCGCGCTCAACCCCGGGCTGTACGTGGTGCATCTGCCGGGAAGCGGCCTGGCCCCGCTGCGCTTCGTGAAGGAGTGAGCCGGCCCGGGCCTCCGCGCCCGCCCGTACTTTCGCGGCCTCACGTGCACCAAGGAGCAAGGGTCTTGTCCCTTGTCCCTTGCCACTTGCTACTTGAAGCTTGATGAAGCCGTCCATCCCCAAAGGCACCCGCGACTTCGGTCCGCAGGAGATGCTGCGCCGCAAGTACATCTTCTCCACCATCGAGAAGGTCTTCCAGAAGTACGGCTTCCTGCCGCTGGAAACGCCCGCCATGGAGAACCTGGAGACCCTCACCGGTAAGTACGGCGAGGAGGGGGACCGGCTGATCTTCAAGGTGCTGAAGCGTGGCGCGGAGCTTGAGCGCGCCTTGGAGGAGCGCAGCAAGGGACTGGCCGCTGAGGCGCTCCGCTACGACCTCACCGTGCCCTTCGCCCGCTACGTGGTGCAGCATCAGAACGAGTTGTCCTTTCCCTTCAAGCGCTACCAGATCCAGCCCGTATGGCGCGCCGACCGGCCGCAGAAGGGGCGTTACCGGGAGTTCTATCAATGCGACGCGGATGTCATCGGGAGTAACTCGGAGTACAATGAGGTTGAGTTGACATTGATGCTTATCGAGGTCTTCGAGCAGTTCGGGCTTCAGGTTCAGATCATGTTGAATGACCGCCGTTTGCTGCAAGGGTTGATGCAATACTTCGGGATCGAGGGCAAGCTGATCCCATTCGTCACGATCTTGGACAAGTATGACAAGGTCGGATTTGGGGTGATTGAAGAATACAGGAACGCCGGGTATTCGGATGCCTCGATCAAGATGATCGAATCCTTCCTTGCATCATTGGCGTCGACCAAGGATGTGCACGAATTATCTGAGGAGCTGTCATCGAAGTTCCAAGCACAGGGAGCTGAGGTGGGCGTGCAAGGGATCCAATCGTTGAGACGGATCATGAACGCTACCTCTTTAGCGTTAGGTCGACCGGTGAACAACGTAGCGATCAACTTCGCTCTTGCCCGCGGCCTCGATTATTACACCGGCGCCATCTTCGAAGTGAAGGCGATGGAAGGCTCCTTGCAGAGCAGCATCAGCGGCGGGGGGCGCTACGACGACCTCACCGGCGTGTTCGGGCTGAAGGGCATGAGCGGTGTGGGCATCAGCTTCGGCGCCGACCGCATCTACGACGTGCTGCTGGAGACGAACAAGTTCCCCGCGGAGCTGGGCGGCAGCACGAAGGTGCTCTTCGCCCACTTCGGCGAGGCGGAGGCGCTGCACTGCCTGAAGCTGCTGCGCCAGGTGCGTGATGCGGGCATCGCCGCCGAGCTGTACCCGGACAAGGCCAAGATGGCCAAGCAGTTCAAGTACGCCGACGACAAGGGCATCCCCTACGTGGCCATCCTCGGCGAGAACGAGCTGAAGCAGGGCCTCATCACCGTGAAGGACATGAAGAGCGGCGAG
>JAEUSW010000144.1 GCA_016788285.1 Flavobacteriales bacterium | reverse complement strand
TCGCTGATGTCGGCGGTGAAGTGGATGTCGCAGCCCTCGAACTCGGACGGCGCGAGCTCGTTGCTCGGGTCCTCGTTGCGGCGCATCATGTCCACGCGCTTCTCGTTGATGTCGAAGCCCACGACCTTCAGCTTCCGCGCGAAGGCCAGCGCGATGGGAAGGCCCACGTAGCCCAGACCGATCACGGCCAGCCGGGCCTCCTTCCGCACAAGGCGGTCATACAGACTGCTGCTCATCCCTCTTCTCGTAGATGCGTTCGATGATCTCGACCACCTTCAGACCCTCGAGGGCGTTGGTGGTCATGGTGTTGCTTCCCTTGATGGTCTCCACCACGTTGCGGATGATGTAGTGGTGGTTCTGCGCGCTGCCCTTGTAGGCCCCGTAGTCGTTGGCCGGGTTGGTGGGGGCGAGCTCGGGCATGGTGTAGTCCTTGATGTGGCACACCTCGACCTGGTCCATGTACTGGCCGCCGATCTTCACGCTGCCGGTGGACCCGATGATGGTCATGCTGCTCTCCAAGTTCCGGTCCCACACGCTGGTGCTGTAGTTCAGGCAGCCCATGCCGCCGTTGAGGAACCGGAAGTTCACCAGCCCGCTGTCCTCGAACTCGGTGAGCCCGTCGTGGTTGAAGTCGGCGAATCGGCCCTGGATGTCGGTGATGTCGCCGAAGAGCCAGTACAGGATGTCGATGAAGTGGCTGAACTGGGTGAACAGGGTGCCCCCGTCGAGCTCCGCGGTGCCCTTCCATCCGCCCGGCTTGTAGTAGCGCGCGTCGCGGTTCCAGTAGCAGTTCACCTGCACCAGGTAGATGTCGCCCAGCAGCCCGCGGTCCACCACGCCCTTGATCCACTGGCTGGGCGGGCTGTAGCGGTTCTGCATCACGCCGAAGACGTGGCGGTGCATCTGCAGGGCCTTGTAGATCACCGCCTCGCAGTCGGCCTTGCTGAGGCCCATGGGCTTCTCGCACACCACGTGCTTGCGGTGCTCCAGGGCCAGCAGGCTGTGCCGCGCATGCAGGCCGTTGGGGCTGCACACGTTCACCACATCGATGCCGGGCACGTCCCGCAGCATCGCCTCCGGGTCGGTGAAGAAGGGCACGTCGTGTCCGTCGAGGCCCAGTTCGGCCCGGGGGCGCACGTCGCAGAGCGCCACCAGCTCGGCCTCGCCGTCGCGTTGGATCATCTCCGCGTGGCGCTTGCCGATGTGGCCGCAGCCGATCACGGCGAAGCGCACCTTGTCGTGGGGACCGCTGCTCATGGGTTCAGGCGATGCGGGATACGCGGCCCTCCTTCAGCTGGTAGCGCTGGCCGCTCTCGGGGCAGGTGGCCTCGCCGGCCTCATTGAAGCTGAGCTTGTGGCCGTATTCGCTCATCCAGCCGGTGCGCCGGGCGGGGTTGCCCACCACCAGGGCGAAGGCCGGCACCTCGCGGGTGACGACCGCCCCGGCGCCGATGAAGGCGAACTCGCCGATGTCGTGGCCGCACACGATGGTGGCGTTGGCCCCGATGCTGGCGCCGCGGCCCACCCGGGTCCGGGCGTACTGGTCGCGCCGGTTCACCGCGCTGCGCGGGTTGATCACGTTGGTGAACACCATGCTGGGGCCCAGGAACACGTCGTCGCCGCATTCCACGCCGGTGTAGATGCTCACGTTGTTCTGCACCTTCACGTTGCGGCCCAGGGTCACGCCGGGGCTCACGACCACGTTCTGGCCGATGTTGCAGCCCTCCCCGATCGTGCAGCCCGGCATGATGTGGCTGAAGTGCCAGATGCGGGTGCCCGCACC
Organism: Flavobacteriales bacterium; assembly: GCA_016788285.1. GTDB lineage: Bacteria > Bacteroidota > Bacteroidia > Flavobacteriales_F > PHOS-HE28 > PHOS-HE28. The sequence goes on along the minus strand of JAEUSW010000144.1, from coordinate 119 downwards.
GATGGTGCAGCCTTCGTCGATGACGGCGGTGGGATGGGCGGTGTAGGCCATGTGCGCATGTGGACATGTGCCCATGTGCCCATGGACCCACGCCGAAGGGCTGCGAAGGTACCGCTTCG
>JAEUSW010000140.1 GCA_016788285.1 Flavobacteriales bacterium | reverse complement strand
CGTCATGCTGGTTGGAACACGTCGGGCCCGAAGATCCGTCGGAGTTCCGAGGGAACCTTATCTTCGACCGCCTTAACGAACCACGATGCACCGTAAACTGCTGGCTCTGGCCGCCTTGGCCACACTCTCCTGGCATGAAGCGAAGGCCACCCACGTATCAGGTGGTGAGATCATCTACGAATGCCTGGGGAACGGCGAATATGCGTTCACTCTGATCATCTACCGGGACTGTTTCGGGACCACACTGGGCACCTCGTATGACCTGACGTTGGAGAGCCCCTGCGGCAATCAGAACGTGACGGTCACCCAGCAGAGCTTCACCGAAGTGAGCCAGCTCTGCCCGAACGAGCTGCAGAACAGCACCTGCAACGGCGGCACTCTGCCCGGCTTGGAGCAGTACATCTTCACGGGCACGGCCACCGTGCCCCCCTGCGATTTCTGGACGGTCTCCTGGTCGTTGTGCTGCCGCAACGACGCCATCGTGAACCTCCAGCAGCCCGGCAACGTGGACGGCTACATCGAGACCACGTTCAACAACGCCGACTATCCCTGTGAGGACTCGCCGGTGTTCACGAGCGCGCCGATCCCTTACGTGTGCCTGAACCAACCGGTGCTGTACAGCTACGGGGTCTACGATCCCGATGGGGACAGCCTGAGCTATGCGCTGCATCCCGCGCTGGACTTTGGTGGTGTGCCCATCGGCTATGTGTTCCCCTACACGGCGAACGAACCGATCACGGGCATCACCTTGGATCCGGTGACCGGCCTGCTGACCTTCACGCCCAACGCCCAGGGCAACTTCGTGGTGGTGGTGGAGGTGACCCAATGGGATGAGGATGGCAACGTGATCGGCACGGTGATGCGGGACATGCAGTTCGTGGTGATCCCGTGCACCAACCAGGCCCCCGATCCGGCTTACTGCATCGGGAACTTCTCCGGCACCGCCGTCCAGGTGAGCTGCACGGAGATCGAGCTCTGCGAGTCGGACAACTTCTGTTTTGACGTGGTCATCGGCGACCCGGACCTCGGCGACACCTTGGTGGTGGAGAGCAACATCCAGCAGAACCTTCCCGGTTCCACGATCTCGTGGACCGGCACCAACCCGGTGACGGTGAGCGTTTGCTGGACGGCCCAACCCGGCAACAGTGGATTCTATCCCTTCACCATCACGGTGGAGGACCAGAACTGTCCGATCAGTGCGTTCCAGACCTACGTGTTCAACACGAACGTGCTTCAACGGACATCCGTCGGTCCTGACCAGACCATCTGTGGACCTCAGGTGGCGAACATCGAGGCCGAGGGCGGTGCCAACTTCGTGTGGTCCATCCTGCCCGGCGGCGACCCGATCACCCCGCAGAACTTCATCTGCCTCGACCCGCCCTTCTGCTCGCAGGTGATCGCGGATCCGAACGGCACGACCACCTATGTGGTCGTCAGCGACCTGGCCGGCTCCTGCATCAACTCGGATACGATCACGGTCTTCGTGGTGAGCGACTTCAGCTTCAGCGTCACGCAGAGCGATGATACGCTGTGCCTGGGTGAGACCGCCCAGATCAACGTGACCACGAACCCGGCCATCCCCGGCTACACGTTCGAGTGGACCCCCTCGCTCGGTCTGTCGGCCGATGACATCGCCAACCCCATCGCCGGGTACAGCCAGCCGGGGAGCTACGAATACACCGTGGAGATCACCAGCCCCGACGGCTGCACCAAGCAGGATACCACGCTTTCGCTCGTGGTGCTTCCGGGCTTCGTCCCCGACTTCACCGTCACGGTCGCGGACGATTCGTTCTGCGAGGGTCAGGGAACCACGTTCACGGTCGAGATCGATAACTCGCCGCCCATTTATTGTGGACAGAACTTCGGAGGATGTTCCTCGGGCATCGTGGCGGACTTTGAGCTGGGCACGGGCACGGTGCAAGGCACCACCACTTCGTATCCCGCACCGTTCGGCAACTGGTACAACAGCACCAAGCACCAGGTCCTGATCCGGGCCAGCGAGCTCCTGGCGCTGGGCTTCACCGGCGGCACCATCAATGAGCTGGCCTTGAACGTGGCTGCGGTGAACGGGCTGGCGCTCTACCCGGACTGGCAGATCCACATGGGCTGCACCACCCTCGATTCGCTCAACATCGACCAGGGCTTCGTCACCGGGCTGTTCCCCGTGTTCGGGCCCACGGATGTGCCCGTCACGGTGGGCTGGAACAACTTCGTGCTCAACCCGGGATTCAACTGGGATGGCGTCTCCAATGTGGTGGTGGAGTTCTGCTTCAGCAACTACCCGAACGGCTTCACCCAGAACTCGCCCACCTTCGCCACCAATACGGGCTACACCTCGGTGATCTACAACTTCACGGATGGCGCCAACCTGTGCGACACCATCCCGCCGCCCTTCTTCAACCAAGGGGAGAGCGCCGATCGCCCGAACATGCGTTTCCGGGTGTGCGCGGGGGTCAACGAGGACCTGCTCACCTACAGCTGGTCGCCCACGGTGGGTCTTTCCGATCCGGATGGCGCTGTGACCAATGTGGTGCCTGTGACCTCCCCGGCGAGCTACACCGTGACGGTGGGTGACCCAGGTCTGGGCTGCTTCGGCACCGCCACCGTGACGACGACCTGGGATCCCCCGGCGGATGTGAGCTTCGTGCCGCAGCCCAACGAGGGCGTGGCCCCGTTGGAGGTGTTCTTCGACAACACGTCATCGGGCAACGTGGTGTCGTTCAACTGGAGCTTCGGTGACACCACCGGAACGTCCACCGAGTTCGAACCCACGTACATCTTCAACGACCCGGGCGTCTACATCATCACCCTGAACGGGGTGAGCGATCAGGGCTGCACCGGTTTCTACCAGGATACCGTCATCGTGCTTCCGGACCCCATCGTGATCATCCCCAACGTGTTCAGCCCGAACGGTGACGGCAACAACGACGCGTTCGAGTACGCCGATCTGCGCGGGTGGAAGAGCGTGGAGATGACCATCTATGACCGTTGGGGCACCAAGGTGTACGCCGTGCCGCAGACCACGACCAACAAAGTGATCTGGAAGCCGAGCTCCAACGTCTCCGAGGGAACGTACTACTGGGTGTTCGTCGGGGTCGGCAACGACGGCTCCGAAGTGAAGGAACAGGGCCATGTCACCCTGCTGAGGTGATCGGTCCGAGGTTCGGAATGCGAGGGGCCCCGCCGGGCCCCTCGCCATTTCAGGGCCACGGTCCCCGGGTCTGTCTATTTTCGTGCGGCATGCGCGCGCTACGCACGGCGATCGGTGGCTGGGCCTGGATGGTGGCCGGGGGCGTTGGCCTGTTCGCCCAGGAGGACAGCTCGATCCCCACCGTGCGCTCGGCTCCGTTCGTGGAGGAGGTGGCCTTGGCACTGGACTCCGCCGGTCGGGCCATCGGGCAGCCCCCGGCCTATGGGGTGGTGCTTGCCGTGGAGGACCGGAACAACGCCGGGCGGAACGGGACGGGAACCGGCAGGGTGCGGATCTGCTCGGACGGCGCCCTGGCCGTCGAGCCCTTTCTGGTGGATGTGCGGCTTGGTCCCGGTGAGCGGCTTGTCATGCGCGATGCGGGCACGCTTGACGTGGTGGTCGGGATCGACCGGACCGAGGTACCTGCCAGCGGCCGCGTGGCGCTTCCCCGGGCGTTCGGCCCGTGCTGCATCGTCGAGATCGTCGGCGCGCTCCAGGGAGCTCCGACCGGGACCTTCACGGTGGCCGAAGTGGGCCACACCTTCCGGGAGGGGTCGTGGCAGAAGGCCGATCCGTGCGAGGTGGACGTGAACTGCGCTGAAGGCCTGGCGTATGCCGACCAACGGGATGCGGTGGTGCGTGTGGCCGTGCGCGCGAACGGGGCGTTGATCTGGTGTTCGGGCACCCTGATGAACAACACCGCCCAGGACTGCCGCCCCTTCATCCTCACGGCGCTCCACTGTGGTCTGAATTCCACCGCGTCCGATCTCCAGGACTACAAGTTCTACTTCGGCTACCAGCGCACCGGCTGCGGCAGCGGCCCGGCGGACCAGACCAAGTACATCACGGGGTGCCATCGTCGGGCGGACAGCAACGACGGTGGCCTGAACGGGTCGGACTTCCTGCTGCTTGAGGCATACACCAGCGTGCCGGTCGGTTTCGATCCCTTCTGGGCGGGCTGGGATGCATCCAGCGCGCCGAGCGGCAGCGGGGTCACCATCCATCATCCCGCAGGGAGCGAGAAGAAGGTGAGCACCTACGCCATGAACATCCTCACCTCGCAGTGGATCGTCGGAGGGCCCTACAGCCACTGGTTCGTGAAGTGGACCGGCACGGCCAACGGGCACGGGGTCACCGAGCCCGGTTCGTCCGGGGCACCGCTGTTGGATGCCTTCGGCCGGGTGATCGGCACGCTGAGCGGAGGCACCAGTTGTTGCGTCGCGGACGGCTGTGGACTGCCCGGTTCGGGCCCGGACCAGCCGGACTACTACGGGAAGATGAGCTTCCACTGGACGCAGAACCCCAACACCGCCGCGCAGAAGCTCAAGGCATGGCTTGATCCGCTCGACCTTGGGGTGCTTGCCCTGGACGGATCCCGATCACCCTGCGCGATCGGCATCGCGGAGCTCACCGCGGAAGACCTTCAGGTACATCCCGTTCCGGCGCACGACCGATTGGTCGTCGAGTGGGAGGGGCCGGATGAAGCGGCGGACCTGGTGCTCTGGTCGGTGACCGGGCAGCCGGTGCGCCGCGTGCGGATCCGTAGCGGGGAGGCCATGGAGGTGGGTGACCTGCCGGCAGGCAGCTATGTGCTCACCAGGACCGGCGCGACCGGTGGGCGTGCATCACAGCGCGTGATCCTGGTCGGGATGCCATGAGAAAAGGCGCCTGTTGGCGCCTTTTCGATCGGGAAGAGGTCGTCCGGTCCTACTTGAGCTCCTTCACGGTGCGGCCGCTGGCGCGGTACTTGGCATCCATCTCGGTGCGGGCCTTGCGGGCATCGGCTTCCGAGGTGTGTCGCACCACCTGCCAGCGCTGGGCCGGCACCGTGGCGGGCAGCTTGCCGAAGCGCGCTTTCACCGCATCGTTCGAGAGCTCGGCGTCCACGGCGATCACCTCCGAGAGGATCACGCGTCCGCCCTTCTCCTCACCCACGAGGAAGGCGGCTGTGGCGGGTTGCTGGGCCTGGGCGGCCACGGCAACGATGGCGCAGGTGGCGGCAAGGGCAAGGCGTCGGAGGATCATGGGCCAGGGATCGTTTGTGCAATGATACGCAACGGCGGCAACGTCACCGGGCTGCCCGTGGCTCCGCGCCCGGGGCGATCACCTGCACCGGCCCCCCCTTCGTCCGGGCGTGGATGCGCGCATCGTACATCGCCTCCACATGGGCGCCGGGGAAGTGGTACCGGCCGGTGTACGCCGCGGTCACCCGCAGGTGGAACACGGCCACCTGACCGCGCGCCAGGTCGAAGTAGGTCATCACCCGGTCGTCGCGCACATCCTGGTATGTGTACGGGCTGTCCGTGTGGATATGCTCCAAACCCTCCATGCGCGCGTTCCGGACCTCCCAGCCGGACGGGAGGACCTGGGTGAGCGCCAGGTTGCTGTAGAGGGGCTCGGTGCCCATGTGGGTCACCTCCACCTTCATGAGCACATCGGTGCCTTGCGTGAGCAGCGCGGGGTCCAGCGTGCTTCCATTGGTGCCGGTGAAGCTGGTCCGGATGGCGAGCCCGTTGGAGGATGCGTTCTCCACCCCTTGGGCGGGCGTGCCGTGCCGTGTGATCCGGGTGAAGACCATGCCCGTGCCTTTGTTGACCACCTGCACGGTGTGCGGGCGGTCCGGCGCTTCCATGGACATGCGCCAGGCAGAACGGGCGCTCCGCACGGTGGTGGGCTTGCCGTCGATGGCGACCGTCAGGTCGAGACCCTGGCCCTGCCCGTTCGCAGCGGTGTGGCGGGACACGGCCATCAGGGCGAAGGCCGTGCTCTGTGTGCTGAGCCATTGGTCGCTGCCGAGGCGCTCCGCGATGCGCAGGACCACGGGACCGGCCTCGGAAAGGCGTCCGCTGCGCAGAAGGGTCAGGGCGATGAGGGCCTCATCGCGGACCGCGCTCCCGTAGGTGCCGCTCAGTTCGGCGTAGTCCGTGATCCCGGCGGAGATGCCCGTGGTCAAGGCGTTCGCCGCATCCGTTCGGCCGAGCTCGGCGTAGGCGGCGGCCAGGGTCCACCGGGCCATGGGCTCGAGGGCGGGCAGCGACCGGAGGCGGTTCATGGCGGCGGGTTCCGCGGCACCGGCCAGCGCCAGGGCGAACAGGCGGTAGGCCTGCACGAACGCCGAACGGCCTTCGGTGGCCGGTGACCACGCCCGGGCCGCGTTGCGCTGCGAAGCGATCCATCCGGTGCGCATGGACCCGGGCACGGCATGACCCAGTCGGGCGGCCTCCAGCAGGAAGTGACCGGCGTAGATGCTGCTCCAGTCATCCGTATGCGTCCCGCCCGGCCAGTAGCTGAAGCGACCATCGCCGCGCTGGAACGACGCCAGCTTGCGGATGGCGGCCCCCACATCGGCGTTCACCTGGTCCTTCAGGGAGGGCGAAAGGTCCACCAGGCCGTCCAGGTAGAGCTGCGGGAAGGCCTTGGACACGGTCTGTTCGAGGCATCCATGGGGATAGCCCAGCAGTTCCTGTAGGCGTCGCTCAAGGCCCAGAGGAGGCAGGCTGGTGACCTCGATGACGGCCGAATTGGTGCCACCGACGCCGATGGGGGCCACGGGGAGGTCCACCTGTTCGCCCCCGCGCACCACCCCATCCTCCGATCGGGTGATCGGTAGCATGGGTGAGCGCACGCCGATGTCGATCCGCGTGGTGGCGCGCTCCGTGCCCGCCTGGGCGGTCACGTTCACCTGCGCCGCACCGGTGCGGTCCCGGGCGCGCAACTGGAACCGGATCACGTGCTCGCCGGTCCGGTCGAAGCGGACCACGTGCTCGAGCGGGCCTTCGCCGATCACCGCGCCGGACAGGTCGACCTTGATGGTGACCTCGCCCGGCGCCTTGTCCATGGCGAACACGGTGACGGGAAGTTCGACCGTCTCGTCAGGCCCGAGCACACGGGGCAGGGTGGCCAGGACCATGAGCGGCTGGCGGACGGGCACGGCTTTTTCGGCATGGCCATAGGCCCCGTCGGGGTGGCTGGCCACCACCATCACCCGCACACGGCCCACGTAGTTGTCGATGGTGAACCGATGGGTGCCTCGCTGGCCCGGCGCCAGGGAGAGCGGACCGGCATGCAGCACCACGGGCTTGAAGCGCCCGATGCGGGAGGGATCGACCGGCCCGCCACCATCGCTGCCACCGACGGCCAGCACGCGGCCGGCCTCCACTCCGAAGGCGCCGATCACCTGGTCGTACAGGTCGAAGCTGTGCACGCCGAGCGCTTCACGCGCGTAGAGCTGAGCCCACGGGTCGGGTGTCCGGTATCGGGTCAGGTCGAGGAGCCCCTCGTCCACCGCATAGAGCATGTAGTGCATGGCGCGCCCGCTCTTCTCCGCCACCGTGAGGGTGAACTCGCGCCCGGGCTTGATCTCGGCCGGCGCTTGGATCACCGGCTCCAAGCGGGTGGTCGGGTCCTCCACCAGGATGGGGACCACGCCGTAGAGGCGGATGGGCAGGTCGTTGGCGACCTCACCGTGCGGTTGCAGCAGGGTGACATGCGCGTGGATGTTGGGCATCATGGCGGCAGTGGCCTTGAAGCGATGGGTGGTGCCGCCCTCGTTCAGCGCGATGCGCGTGATCTCCAACACGCGATGGCCGTTCTCCAGGCTCACGATCGCGGTGCCCTTGTGCGCGGACGGTATGGTCAGCTCCACCTCGTCACCAGGGGCATACCGCTCCCTGGCCGTGCCGATGGCCAGCCGGGTGGCCGCCGGGTCCTTGCCTCGGCCCGCCGCATCGGCCGCGCCGTCCGCTCCGAAGTGGAGGGTGACGACGGCCACATGGCCGCTGGAGGGATCCTCTGCACGCACCAGGTACCGTCCAGTGGCTGCGGCTTCCACACGCACATCCAGGGAACCGCGGCCCCGGGCGTCGGTGACCACGTCATGCGCGGAGACCACGCGCAGGCCTTCTCCGGTGCGGCCGCTCGTGGGGCCGTCCATCGCGCCATGCCACCAGCGCTCCTCGTCCACCTTCATCACCTGCACCTTCAGCGGGTGACCGGGCACGGGCTTGCCCGCGCCGTCCAGGCTGACCAGCTCGAAGCGGTGCGGCCGTCCGGCCAGGTAGGTGTCCCAAGCCCCGTCCGGTGAGGGAGCCCGCAGACCCACGTAGGTGCGATAGGGGTGGAGCACCACCTCCTGCTGGTCCGTGCTGGCATCCCCGCCGGGATCGCTCACGCGGCTGACGACCGTGAGCCGCAGTGCCGAGGGTGCGCCTGCCGATGGCTTCAGGTCGAAGGGGAAGAGCGCGCGCCCCTGGGCGTCGGTGCGGCCCTCGAACACGACGGTCTCTCCCTCGCTGAGCTGATGGCCGACGTCGTCGAACACGAGATCATCGTGGCCTTTCGGCTTGAACTCGGCCCGGGCGAGCCCCACGGAGATCACGACCGGCGCCTGAACGGCGGGAGCGCCGTGCAACCAGACCGCCTCGAGCCGGGTGGCCCGCGGAAGTTGATCCGCCAGCAGCGGACCGGAGCCCAGGTCGAGCGCGATCCGCATCCGGTTGGGTTTCACCGTCTCGATGCGGAGCGAGCGATGGAAGGTGGCATCACCCACGGTCACCCGCCCCAGCCAGAGGCCGGTGGGCGCATCCGGTGAGGTGGCGCACGGGAATCCGTACTGGTCACCCACCGCCTGTCGGCGCACGGCGCGGTGCACGAGCCGGCCGTTCGGGTCCATCAGCTCGAACACCACCGGATGGTCCTTGGGCAGGGCCTTGTCCCGGTCGTGCAGGATGAAGGCCAGGTGAAGGGAGTCGCCCGGTCGCCACACGCCGCGCTCGCCATAGAGGAAGCCCTTCAGGCCCTGCGGAAGGGCCTCACCGCCCACATCGAACGCGCTGAGGTCGAGCGCCGAACCGTCATCCACGCGCAGGTAGCCGCGCTGCTCCTTGGACCGGGCCACCACCAGGAAGGGGGTGTGCGCCGGGGCCGGCAAGGCGGCGAAGCCCTGACCATCGGTGGTCAGGTGGCCCAGGGTGCGCAGTTGCAGATCGAGCACATCCACCTCCGCTCCGGGGATGGCCGCGCCGCTCCGCAGGTCGCTCACCGCCACCCGGAGCGCACCGTTCGCGTCGCGTTTGGCCAGCAGACCGAGGTCGCTGGAGAGCACGTTGCGGCTGGTCTTGCGACGGCTGCCGTAGTAGCTGGATGAGCAGGGGTTGTCCCGTTCCCGATGGTCATAGTCATCCGGATACCAGGACTCATCATAGTAGTAGTAGTAGCCCGCACGGTCGAAGGCGCTGTCGTCCAGCGTCGGCGCTTCGGTGCGACCGGTCAGCCCCGCTTCGGGGGAGGGCGGGGTGCCGTCGCCGCAGGGGAATGCGGATTGGTCCTGGCGGAAGCCGAGCTCCACCCGGTGGATGGCACCGGGTTCCGCGGAGATCAGCTTGTCGAGGTCGAGGAAATACCGGTTCCATCGTCCGGGATCCGGGGCATCCGTACTGATGAGGGGCACATCCTGTTCGGCCACCAGGCGCCCCACGCGGGCCAGCTCCTCGCCACCGGCCAGGTCGTTCACCTGCAGGAACTGCGGGATGTTGTCCGCATGCACCCGGATGATCCGCACGGTCACGGCGCGGAGGTTGACGGCCTCGAAGGGGAGCTTGCGGCCGCCGGAGGTGGGTAGCACAACGCCATCGCCGACGAAACGGACGGCCGGACCCGGCTCGGGGAAGCGGACCCGGGTGGTCACGTCCAGGTCGAGGGTGGTGCCGGTCGCTGTCCGGAGGCCCGCGGCCACGAACACGGTCTGCTCGCCATGCTGCGGCTCGGCGGGATGAAGGACCAGCGTGTTGCCCTCCGCGGCGATGCGCATCGGTGGTTCGCCGGAGATGCCGGCCAGGCCGGTCAGGTCCTGGGCGGGGTCCGGCGGCTCGGAAAAGAGCAGGCGCACCTGTTGTTCCCCATCGAGCAGGGCCCGGGCAGTGAGCAGCGCGAAGCGTCCCGTCTCCGGCAGGTCCAGGCTGGTGCGGCCCTCGTCCGCGCTGCCGATCGCGCTCCCGTCCCAAATGAGGTCCACCACCGTGGCGGCGGGGCCTCTTCGGACGCTATCGGCCACGAGCTCATGCCGCACCCGGTCCGGCGAGCTGGTGATGCGCAAGGGCACGTCGCGGCCGTCCTGCCGTGCGCTGAAGCAGGCCACCAGCTGGTCCGCCCGCGCCTGATCCGCTGTGGTCACCTGCCAGGTCATGCTGTGCAGATCGCCGCCTTCGCCGTCCAGCGGGGCCACGTCGGCCAGGTCCACGGCAAGGTGCTGGTCGAGGGTCCGGAACCCGAAGCGGAAGGTGGACAACTGACCGGGCACCTGCACGATGCCGCCGAGCTGAAAGGTGACCGTATGGTCCGTACCCGGCCGGAGCGCCTCGTTGGGCACGAACGCGATCGTGCGGACATCCTGCCAGCGCACGGTGCCTTCCACGGCGGGCTCGAGCTCGAAGAGGGTGGCGAGCTTGCCGGCGCTGGTGTCGGTGAGCGTGAGGCCCTCCGCCAGCCGCACGAGCACCGGGGAGGAGGCCGACACTGCCCCGGCGGTGAAGGCCGTGATGTACGGGGCGAAGGCCGGGTCGGGGCGGGGGAGCGGAGGGCGGCTGCAGGCGGCGAGGAGCAGGGCCACGGTAAGGGCCGCAGGCCAGGACCGGGAACGGAGCATGGTGCAGGGATGTGCGGCAAAAGGTAGCCGCCATCGCCTCAACGACAAGAAGCTCTGTGGAATTGCCGGGATCAGGGCTCCGCCATCAGCCGGTCGGCCTCGTCGGCGGTGATGATGCGGTCGCCCATGGCGCCCACGGTGAAGGCATCGGTGAGGCCTTTCGCCTTCAGTTGTTCCTTGGCGGCCTCGGCCTCGGCGCGGGTGCGGAAATCGCCGTGGTAGTAGCGCACGGCATCCACGCTGGGCACCGGTGCCACGTTGCCGATCTCGATGTACTTGTCCATGATGTCCATCGGCACGTTGCCGGCGAAAGTGCCCACCTGCACGCGGTAGCGGATCCGGTCCTTGTCGATGCCGCCCACCGGGGTGTTGCGCAGGTCCTCGGGCCCGGTGAGGCGTGCTCCAGCCTCCTTGAGGCTCACACGCTTTCCGTTCTTGAAGGCCACCAGGAAGGCGCCCTTGAAGCCTTTCAGCAGCATGTCCACCTTGTGCTTGGCGGCCGGGTTCACATCGGTGAAGCTGCCGGTGTAGTATCGTGTGAGGCCATCCTCGCCTTCGATCACCACCAGGTCGGGGATGCCGGTGAAGATGTTCTTCGCGAGCTTGTTGCGGAAGGCGCCCAATTGCACGCGCACCACCACGCCCTCGGCGGAGGCCGGTCCTCCGGCGCCATCAAGCCCCGCGCCGGCCTGGCGCACCTCGTCGTCGATGTCGATGAGCCGTCCGTCCTCTTCGGCCATCACACGGCCGTCGATGCCTTTGCCGCTCAAGGCGAGCTGGCGGCGCAACGCCTCGGGCAGCGCATCGTAGTTGCCCACCACATAGAAGGTGGTGTCGCCTTTCTCCAACGTGCGCACATCCGGGATGCTCAGGATCTTCTGGATCAGGTCCTCGGGGATGCCTTCCATGTGCTCCCCGACCTTCACCACGTAGGTGCGTCGCTTGGCGGCCGCAGCGGTCCGTCCGCGCGGGCCGAAGGACTCGACGCGGGAGCTCACCATGTTCACGTTGGCCGAGTCCTTGTAGTTCAACCACGCTTTGAGCAACGCGTCATCGGTGAGGGTCACGCCGTCCGCATCCACGGGAGCACCCGGGGAGGTGGTCAGCTCCAGGTCCATATGGTCGGGCACGCCGTCGCCATCGCCGTCCAGCGGACAACCGGTGGCATCCACGGGCACCCCGGCCGGTGTTCCGGGGCATTGGTCGTTCCAATCGGTGACGCCGTCCCCGTCCTCGTCGTCGGCCAGGGCCAGCAGGTCCATCTCTTCGTTGGAGAGCGTGGGCCCTTCGCGATCGCGCGGCTTTCGCTGTCCGATGCCATAGTTCAGGGAGAACGAACTGAACAGGAACCGGTCCATGCGGGCGTCACCCTGACGCTCCTCGCGGCTGTCCTGCGTCACACCGTCGATGAGGTCGGTGGAGGTGAAGTGCATGCTGGTGCCGATGCGCAGGTCGAACCGGCCGCCCAGGTGCATGCGCGCACCAATGCCCACCGGGACGGCCCAGGTGAGCTCCGGGTATTTCCCGAATCCATCGAGGTCCAGTTCGCGGATATCGCTCTCGTAACTGTAGTCCCGCTGCAGCTGCACGGCATCGCCGGCCTGCGGGTCGTTCTCGGCGAGGTCGCGGATGGTGCCATCGCTCCAGTAGTGGTACATCCGGCCCTCCGCGTCGAGGCGGTCCGTCTTGCTCAGGAACTCCACGGCCTCGATGCCGATGGAGAGGTACGGCTCCACCCGGCGGCCGGGGTTCAGCAGCTGGTGGAAGTTGTAGGTGAATTGCACTCCGCCCGTGGTGATGCGGGATTCGAAGTTGAGGTTGCGGATGAGGCTGCGTTCGTTGGCGCCCATCCGGCCGTGCAGGGCGTAGAGCCCCACATCGAGCCAGGGGGTGAGCGGAGTGCCGGCCCTCAGCTCATAGCCCACACGCGTCAGCAACGGGCTGTAGCCTTTGTGACCGTTCCCGATGTCGCCGAGGAAGGCGAACATGCCCACGCCAAGACCGAACGTGGGGCGGATGCTGTACCGGCTGCTGTCCACCTCCTGGGCGACGGCCTGGCCGGAAGCCGCGCCAAGCAGAGCACCGAGCGCCAAGGCAAGTGTCGTACGCACGACGGGCCGGTGGCGAGGGTGGGTCAGCATGCGGGGAAAGATAGCCTTCCCGGACTATTGGACCCAGGTCTGGCTGGAGAGCATCAGGGCCTCCTGCACGGTGATGCGCTCACCGTTGTTGTAAGCCGTCACGAAGGGGCCCGGGAGCTCATGTCCGGCGGCCACCAGGGCGATGCGCTTGTCCCTGGCCTCGCGGTATTGGCTGTAGGAGCCGGTGGTGTACTTGATCCAGCCCTCGTGGCGCTCGATGCTGAACGGTTCGTTGAACCGGTGGCGGCCGGCGAAGTACTCGCGTCCCACTTCGCGGTGCGCCGCGGTGATCTGCACCTTGTAGGCGATGCCCTTCTCCGGTGCAGGGACCCCTTTGGATGGAGCCGGTCTCGTCGTGGCCGGCTTGCTGTCCGTGCCGGTGGTGGTGGTGGTCGTCGTCGTCTGGGCGGTCTCGCTCCGGGTCTCCTTGGCGGGCAGGTTGAGGCCGGTGTCCTGTGCGTCGGTGGCGTTCATGCGGGCCTGGTCCTGTTGCAGGGCGCTGAAGGCCATGTCGCCGATGGTGAAGGTGGAGACACCCACGGCCACGCGCTGGGTCTCGTCGTTCAGCAGGTATCCGAATTCGCCGGAGACCGTGTAGTCGCCGTCGGGCTGGCCGTTCGCACGCAGCTTGTAGGCCACTTTCAGTTCCTGGTCGGCGGGCAGATTGAGCCACACGAACTTGGCGATGCGGTCCTGGGTGGTGAAGATCGCCTGCGCGCTGCTCTTCTCCATCGCGGTGAACCCCGGAGGCAGGTTCTCCTGCAGCTTGCCGAATCCGCGGATATCGCCCTTCTTGACCAACACCTCCACGAGCAGTTCGCTGGCGGAGACGAGGGTCACCTTCCGTTCCACGGTGACGCCGCCCGGACCCTGGCCTGGGGCCGATGGCACCGCTGGGGCCTCCTCGGTGGGGACCGGCACGGCGCCTGCGGCGGTCACGATGTCGTTGGAAGCATCCAGGGGCTGGGTGATGGGTGCCGCGGCAGGAGTGGCGGCGGCCACGGCGGGATCACCCATCACGGTCACCATGGCGGTGGCCAGGTCGTAGGTGCGCCGTTCGTTGTCCAGGATGTAGCTGAAGCGGCCGTTGATGGGCATCTGGCCGCTGGCCGAAGCGGAGGCGACCAGGTTGTAGGACACTTTGAACGTCGGCTGCGTGGGCAGGGACATCCAGATGAACTTGGCCTTCTGGTCGCTGAAGGTGAAGGATGCGCCTTTCGTTTCGACCGCCGTGCAGGTGAATCCCTCGGGAAGGTCGATCTGCAGTTTGGCGAACCCGCTGAGGTCGCCCTTCTCGACCGTCACGGTCACCTTGGTCTCGCTCCCCGGCATCACCGTGGCGGGCGCATCCTGCGTGATCTTGATGTCGGCGAGGAGGAAGAGCTCGATGAGGAGGACGCCGATGAGGTCGACGAGGATGAGCAATTGGGCCATGGATCCGGAACGGTTTGCACGGCCCTTCGGTGGGCCTGAGCAAAACTACCCGGAGGCCTTGCGGCGCAAGGAGGTGAACACCGGCCCGTTGCGAACAGCGCCGTGTTGAGAAGGGGGAGGGCCGCTAGAAGTTCGGCTTCAGCATGTACTTGCTGTAGAAGGCATCGATGGCGTCCACCGCCTCCTGGGCCGTGTCCGCGAGGGTGATCAGGTCGAGGTCGTTGGGATTGATGTAGGCGTTCCGCTCGCCCATGGTCTGCTTCACCCAGTCGAGCAGGCCCTTCCAGTAGGTGCGCCCCACGAGGATGATCGGAAAGCGGCCGATCTTCTGCGTCTGGATCAGGGTGAGGGCCTCGAAGAGCTCGTCGAGGGTGCCGAAGCCGCCCGGCAGCACGATGAAGCCCTGCGAGTACTTGGTGAACATCACCTTTCGCACGAAGAAGTAGTCGAAGTGGAGGCTCTTCTCCTTGTCGATGTAGGGGTTCGGGGCCTGTTCGAAGGGGAGCTCGATGTTGAGGCCCACACTGGTGCCCCCGCCGCGTTGCGCGCCCTTGTTGGCCGCCTCCATGATGCCCGGTCCTCCGCCGGTGATCACGCCATAGCCGTATCCGGTGAGCAGGTAGGCGATCTCCTCGGCGAGCTTGTACTCGGCGCGCTCCGGTGCGGTGCGGGCGCTGCCGAAGATGCTCACGCAGGGCCGGATCCGCTGCATGGCCTCGAAGCCTTCCACGAACTCGCTCATGATCTTGAAGATGGCCCAGCTGTCGTTGGCCTTCACCTCGCTCCAGCCCTTCCGCTTGAAGGCCTTCCGGATGCGGCGTTCGCTCTCGTCCTGTGCGTGCTGTGCCGGTGCGGCCGGCTTGGGTGTGCGTTTCATCGGAGTTCGTTGCTGAGGTATCGGGCGGTATGGCCTCGCCCCATGCGCACGACCTCCTCGGGCGTGCCTCGGGCCACGATGCGTCCACCGCCATCGCCGCCCTCGGGGCCCATGTCGATCACATGGTCGGCCACCTTGATGATGTCCATGTTGTGCTCCACCACGAGCACGGTGTTCCCCTGGTCGACCAACCGGTCGAGCACGGCGATCAGCTGCCGCACGTCCTCGAAGTGAAGGCCGGTGGTGGGCTCGTCCAGGATGTACAGCGTGCTGCCCGTGCCGCGACGCCCCAGTTCGCTCGCGAGCTTGATGCGCTGCGCCTCACCGCCGCTGAGGGTGGTGCTGCTCTGGCCGAGGGTCACGTAGCCGAGGCCCACGTCCATGAGGGTGCGCAGCTTCATGGCCAGCTGGGGCAGGTCGGCGAAGTGCTCCAGCGCTTCCTCCACGCTCATGTCCAGCACGTCGGCGATGCTCCGGCCCTTGAAGCGCACTTCGAGCGTCTCGCGGTCGTACCGTTTGCCGCGGCAGGTTTCGCAGGGCACGTCCACGTCCGGCAGGAAGTTCATGGCGATGGTGCGCACACCGGCGCCCTTGCAGGTCTCGCAGCGGCCGCCGGCGGTGTTGAACGAGAAGCGGCCCGCCTTGTAGCCGCGCACCTTCGCGCCGGGAAGCTGGGTGTACAGCTGGCGGATGGCGTCGAACAGCCCGGTGTAGGTGGCGGGATTGCTCCGGGGGGTGCGGCCGATCGGGCTCTGGTCCACTTCGATCACCTTGTCCAGGTGCGCCAGCCCGTCCACCTTGCGGTAGGGCAGCGGCCGTGTGTCGGCCCGGTGGAAGTGGCGCGCCAGGATGGGGTACAGCGTGTCGCCGATGAGCGTGCTCTTGCCGCTGCCGCTGACGCCCGTGACGCAGATGAAGCTGCCGAGCGGGAGCACGAGGTCCACGTCCTTCAGGTTGTGGCCCGAGGCACCGAGCACGGACAGCCGGTGGCCGTTGCCGGCGCGGCGCTGGCGGGGTACCTCTATGGCCAGCTCGTCGCGCAGATAGCGCCCGGTGAGGCTGTCGGCCGTGCGGACCTGCGTGGGCGTGCCCTGGGCCACGATGCGGCCACCATGCTCGCCGGCCCCGGGCCCGATGTCGATCAGGTGGTCGGCCTGCAGCATCATCTCCTTGTCGTGCTCCACCACGATGACGCTGTTGCCGCCGTCGCGCAGGTGACGGAGGCTGGCGATCAGCCGGTGGTCGTCGCGCTGGTGCAGCCCGATGCTGGGCTCGTCCAGGATGTACAGGACCCCGGTGAGCTGGCTTCCGATCTGGGTGGCCAGACGGATGCGCTGGGCCTCACCGCCGCTCAGGGTGCGGGCGCTGCGGTCGAGGGTGAGGTACTCCAGGCCCACATCGAGGAGGAAGCGGGTCCGCGCGGTGATCTCCTTCACCACATCGCGGGCGATCAGGGCCTGGCGTCCCTGGAGGCGCTCCAGCAGCCCCTCGGTGTGCGCATGAAGGCGGTCCAGGGGCAGGGAGGCGAGCTCGTGGATGTTGAGCCCGTCGAGGCGGAAGTGCAGGGCGGTGCGCTTCAGCCGGGTGCCCATGCACTCGGGGCAGGTCACCATGTGGGTGAACTGCTCGGCCCACTTCTGGGCCTGGGCCCCGCCGTCCTTCGCCTGCTCCAGGATGAAGGGGATGATGCCCTCGAACTGTACGGTGCGGTCGCTCAATCCCACCTGGCTGCTCACCCGGAGCGGTTCGTCCAGGCCGTTGAGGAGCGCGGCCACCACATCGTCGCCCATCTCCTCCACGGGTGTGTCCAGATCGTGCCCGAAGCCCGCGAGCACGGCCTCGACCTGGCGGAAGACCCAGGAGCTCTTGTAGCTGCCCAGCGGCAGGACTGCGCCGCGACGGATGCTCTTGCCGCGGTCCGGGATGATCTTGCCGATGGCCACGTCGGTCACCTGGCCGAGACCACTGCACCGAGGGCACGCGCCGTAAGGGCTGTTGAAGCTGAAGAGGTTCGGCTCGGGCTCCTCGTAGGCGATGCCGCTGGTGGGGCACATCAGGTGCCGGCTGAGGTAGCGGGGCCGCGTGCCGTCCGGAGGCAGTGCCATCAGGTTGCCCTTCCCGAGCTTCAGGGCCAGGTCACAGGCATCGGCCAGGCGTTTCCGGCCGGCGCCGGTCTGCCCGGCGGCCGGCACCTTCAGCCGGTCGATCACCACCTCGATGTCGTGCACCTTGTAGCGGTCCAGACGGGGGCGTGTGGTGAGGTCGATCACCTTGCCGTCCACGCGGGCGCGCAGGAAACCCTGGCGCAGGAACTGCTCGAAGAGCTCCTTGTAGTGACCCTTCCGACCGCGCACCACCGGGGCGAGGACGAGCAGTTCGCCGCCGGCGTGCTCCTCCATCAGCAGGTCCACGATGCGGGCATCGGTGTAGCGGACCATGCGCTCGCCCGTCACGTAGGAGTAGGCATCCGCCGCCCGGGCATAGAGCAGGCGCAAGAGGTCGTAGATCTCCGTCACCGTGCCCACGGTGCTGCGCGGGTTGCGGCTGATGGTCTTCTGCTCGATGGCGATCACCGGGCTCAGCCCGGTGATGAGGTCCACATCGGGGCGCTCGATGCCGCCCAGGAACTGGCGGGCGTAGGCATTGAACGTCTCGATGTAGCGGCGTTGCCCTTCGGCGTGAAGGGTGTCGAAGGCCAGGCTGCTCTTGCCGCTTCCGCTCAGGCCCGTGATCACCACGAGCTGGTCGCGGGGGATGACCACGTCGATGTTCTTCAGGTTGTGGACACGGGCGCCCAGCACCTCGATGGCGGCATCGCCGGTCGGTGGTGCGGGGGCGCTGACGGGTTCGGCCGCCTCACTCGTCCTGGGCACCTTCCGCGGCATCGAAATCGGCGGCAGGCAGCAGCAGCTCGTAGCGCCGGCCTGCGGGGTTGGACAGGCGGGTCTCGCGCAGCCAGGGGTTCAACAGCTTCAGCACCTTGTAGGAGGTGCCCTGTTCGGCCGCGAAGGCGGCCAGGTCGTTCACGGGCCCGTCCACCACGTGGGTGCGCACCTTGTAGGGCGCGTACAGGTCCTTGGAGCGGATGTGGAAGCCGTAGCGGCCCGGGTCGGCCATGATCTCCTTCATCGCCAGGGCGCGGAACACATAGCGCGAGGTCTCCTCCGGGAGCAGAAGGTCATAGTAGTCCTTGGCGTTCTGCCGGCCGATCTGTTTGTCGAGGCCGCCGATGCCCAGGTTGTACGAGGCCATGGCCATCGCCCAGGAGCCGTATCGCGCATACGCCTCCTTGAGGTAGCGGGCCGCGGCGCGGGTGCTCTTCACCACGTTGTAGCGCTCGTCCACCTCGGTGTTCACCTCCAGGCCGTACCGCGGGGCGGTGTCCTTCATGAACTGCCAGAACCCGGCTGCGCCCATGGGGCTCACCGCGTTGGTGAAGCCGCTCTCGATGAGGGAGATGTACTTGAGGTCCTCGGGCACGCCCTCTTCACGCAGCACCTGCTCGATGAGGGGGAACCAGCGCGCGGCCCGTTTGTGGGCCAGGATGGAATTGCTCTGCCAGTAGGTGTTCACCAGGAGCTCGCGGTCCAGCCGTTCGCGCACGTCGAGCTTCTCCAGGGGCACGCGTTCGCCGCACAGCTCCACGGCGTTCGGCAGGGTAAGGGAGAAGATCTTGTAGCTGTCGTTGAAGTGCCGCTGGTGGTCAAGGTCGTTGTGCTCCTCGATCACCGCGTAGGTGAACAGGTTGGCGACCAGCACACCGGCCAGGAGAAGCGTGCCCGCACCGGCGATGCGCAGGGCATGGACGAGCGGTGTGCGGGGTTCAGTGGCCATGGCCGGTGGGGGGGGTGGGTCGTGGTCGCCGTGTGGGCAGGTAGAGCAGCAGGAAGACCGCGACGGCGTACAGAACGAAGATCGCCGTGTGAAGGTTCCGCCACACGCCCACGAAGCGCAGGACCGCAAAGTTAAGGAACACGCTGAGGGCTCCCAGCGCCCCGAAGGTGAGGGCCACCTGCGCATCGCTGAGGCCCAGATAGCTCAGGTGGTGGGTGGTGTGGTCCCGGCCGCCGACGAACGGGCTTCGCCCACGCCCGATGCGGTTGATCGTCACGGTGGTCGTGTCCACGATGGGCAGCAGGAACACCACAAGGGTCATGATCGCCTGCCTCCAGTGCTCGTCCGCACCGGTGACGGGGGAGGGGGCGTTCCAGAAGCAACGGATGCCCACGTAGGCGAGGTAGACGCCCAGGAACTGGCTGCCGGTGTCGCCCATGAACATCCGGCTGGGGTTCCAGTTGTAGAACAGGAAGCCGGCCAGCGCGGCGATGGTGCCCACCAGCAGCACCATGTGGACGCCCTCCACCGGCCCGAGCATCAGGTGCACCACGAGCCCGTTCAGCAGGATGAAGATGGAGACCACGGTGGTGATGGCGTCCATGTTGTCCAGCATGTTGATGGAGTTCATGATGCCGACGACCCACACGATCGTGAGGAGCATGTCGGCCCAGGGCGCGTGGAAGAACCGGATGCCGTTGCCCGAGGCGACGAGCAGGGCGCCGCAGCCCACCTGGGCCAGGAACTTGAGGACCGGCCGCGTGTTGTAGGCATCGTCGGCGAGGCCGAGCAGAAAGCCGAGCGAGGTGGCGGCGATGAGGCCCAGGAGGCCGGGTTGCCACAGCGGGGCCAGGGCGGGGAAGAAGACGCCGTTCACCGAGAAGGCGCCCAGGAAGACGATGAAGAAGGCGATGCCGCCGAAGGCCGGTTTATGCGTGGCGCTCCAGCGGACCAGGTCCGTGTTGTGCTCGCGCGAGCCCAGCGTGCGGGCGAACCGCATGAACAGGGAGTTGATCAGGAGCGAGAAGAGGACCGCGGCGAAGAAGAGGCCGGAGTAGATGAGGAAGAGCTGGGCCGGGGTGTACATGGCCGGGCTAGGCAAGCGTGGGCAGCAGGTCCTTCAGCGGAAGGCCCGCCTGGTCCTTCGCGTTCACGATGGGGCCGGTCACCCCCCAGTCGATCCCGAGGGCGGGGTCGTTCCAGAGAAGGGTGCGTTCGGCCGCCGGGTCCCAATACCGGGAGCACTTGTACTGGAAGAGGGTGTTGTCCTCCAGCACCGCCAGGCCGTGCGCGAATCCTTCCGGGATGAACAGCATCACCGGAACGTTGTCGTCGAGCCGGATGCTGAAGTGGCGGCCCTGCGTGGGGCTGCCGGCACGCAGGTCCACGCACACATCAAGCACGGCGCCGCGCGCCACGCGCACGAGCTTGGCCTGGGCCGAGGCGCCCGCCTGCAGGTGCAGTCCGCGCACCACGTTGCGGCGCGATACCGACTCGTTGTCCTGCACGAAGCGCACGTCCAGGCCTGTGGCCGCGGCGAAGGTCCGCTCGTTGAAGCTCTCCAGGAAGTGGCCCCGGTCGTCGCGGTGCACGGTCGGCCGCAGCACCAGCAGACCTTCAAGGGGGGTCGTCTCGATCCGCATCAGGCCCGGCCGGTGAGTTTGCCCATGAAGCCCTTGCGGCGTCCGCCCTTGCCGCCCTTCCGGTCACCGCGGTCCTCGTAATACCCGTAGCCCGTGCCGTAGCCGTGGCCGTAACCATAGCCGTAGCCGTAGCCATAGCCGTAGTTGTAGCCGTACTTGTTGCGGTCGATGTCCACGCCGTTCAGGATGGTGGTGATGCGGGAGATGCGGTTCTCGTTGATCAGGCGGTCCACGTTGTGGATGAAGGCCTTCTTGCTGTAGTCCGAACGGAAGATATAGATGGGATAGTCGGCTCGCTGGATCATGGCGATGCCGTCGGTGACCAGGCCCACGGGCGGGTTGTCGATGAGGATGACGTCGTACGATCTCTTGAGCTCCTCGATGATGAGGTTCATGCGCTCACTGATCACGAGCTCCGACGGGTTCGGCGGGATCGGGCCTGCGGTGATGAAGTACAGGTTCTGGAGGGCGCTCTGCTGGATGCAGTTCTCCAGCGTGTCCTTGTTGATGAGCAGGGTGCTCATGCCGCGGATGTTGTCCACACCGAAACCCAGGTGGATCTTGGGTTTCCGCATGTCGAGGTCGAGCACGATGACGCGTTTGCCGCTGAAGGCGATGATGCCGGCGAGGTTGATGGCCACGAAGGTCTTGCCCTCTCCGCTGATGGTGCTGGTGATGGCGATGAGCTTGGGCCCCGGGGTGTTGTCCACGAACTGCATGTTCGTGCGCACGGTGCGGAAGCTCTCGGCGATGAGGCTCTTGGGGTTCTTGTCCACGAGCAGCTGGCTGATGGGGATCTCCTTCTTGTACTTGGGGATCATGCCCAGGATGCCGATGGACGCGCTGGAGGTCTTGGCGATGTCGTTCAGCGAGGTGATGTTGTCATGGAGCACATAGCGCACGAGCACGATCAGGAAGCTGATCACCAGCCCGGTGAGCAGGTAGGAGAACAGGACCAGGTTGCGGTTGGGCGCCATCGGCATCGCGGGGATCACCGGTCGCTCGAGGATCTTGTTGTCCGGCACGAAGCCCGCCCTGCTGATCCGGTACTCGATGTCCTTCTCCAGCAGGAGGGTGTAGTACTTCTCGTTGATCTGGAACAGGCGGTCGATGCGTGCGAACTCGAGCTCCTTCTCCGGAAGGGTGAGGAAGCGGGCCTCGTGCTGGAGGATGATGTCCTCGTATTCCTTCACCTTGTCGGTGAGCCTCGAGCGCAGGCTCCGGATGCTGTTCACCACGAGGCCCTTCTGCACCTGGATGCGGTGCTCCACGTCGCGCACGGCCTGGTTGCTGGGCGTGGCCTCCAGGAAGAGCTCCTCGCGTTCGAGGAGCAGTTTCTGGAGCGATTCGATCATGGTGGTGAGCGAGCGTTCGTAGGTGGTGCCCACGAGCAGGGGCATCAGGTTGTACACGTCGATGTCGCCGAGGGCCTTGTCGGTGGACTGCTCGATGGCGGCCAGCAGGTCCATCTCCACCTGCACCTCGACGATGCGGTCCTCGTACTCACGCACGCGGTTCAGGTAGATCGGTGTCAGTTCGCTCATGTCGGACACCTTGTTCTCCATCTTGAAGGCCTGCATCCTGTACTCCGATTCGCGCAACTTGTCGAACACGGTGTCCTTCTGCGATTCGATGAACCGGAGGATGCTCTCGGCGCTCTCGCGCATGCGCTCCACATCGTAGCCGATGTAGGTCTCGGCCATGGCCTCGGCCAGGTCGCGTGCGAGCACGGGGTTGGCATCGCGGCAGTCGATGGCCACCGTCCGGGCGTCGTTGTCCAGGATGCGGGCATCGATCTGCCTGGAGTACTGGGCCACCAGGCTCGATGGGCTGTTGATGCGGAAGAAGGTGGAGCCGTCGGCCTCCATGCGCTCCATCATCGCCACGTCATCAAGCCACACGCTGCACCGGAAGTGAGGGGTGGTGATGCGTTCGCTGAGGTCGAAGGTGAGGGTGAGCGGCTGGCCCGCCACGGCATAGGACAAGGAGGCCTTGCCCTCGGTCTTCAGGTCGATGAAGATGGGCAGGTCGCGCACCCGTGGATCGAGCACCTCCACATCCTCGATGCGGAAGAAGGTGCCGGTGTACAGCTCATTGGTGAGGATCTGGCCCTTGTAGAAGTAGCTGACCTCGAGCGGAAGCTTGCGCAGCACCTTGTCGATGAAGAACTTCGAACGGAGGAGCTCCACGTCGGCGAGCAGGTTCTTGTCCTCCACGAACTGGTTCATCTCCAGCACCAGCTGGGCGTTGTTGCTCTCGCGGATCTGCAGGATGGCGCCGCTCTTGAAGGTGGGGGCGGTGTAGCGCAGGTAGAGATAGGCCGCTGCGCCCGACAGGATGATGCAGAGCATGATCCAGACGGACGACCGTTTGATGATGTAGAGGAACAGCCCGAGGTCGAACTCGTTGCTGAAGTTCGTGATCCGCTCCCGATAGCTGTCGAGGGTGATGTTCCGCTGGCTGACGTCCTCGTTCAGCATGCTGCCGCTATTGGAAGCCCCGGATGATGCCGATCACCAGCACCACGCTGGTGAGCAGGGTGATGATCGGGGTGATGTCGGCGAGCACCTCGCGCACGAGCTCCGGGTTCGGTTCGACGTAGACCACGTCGTCGGAGAACATGACCATGTCCGCATGTTTCAGGCCCTCGATGTCCGTGAGGTCGAACTGGAAGACCTGCCGGCCTCCGGCGGGATCGCGCCGGAAGACCTTCACCTTGTGGGCGTTGCCGCGTTTCGCCACGCCGCGTGCGCTCGCCAGCACCTCCAGCAGGGTGGTGTTCGCGTTCTCCAGCGGCACCACCACGGCATCGCCGCCCCCGCCCGGGAAGACGACCACGCGCCGGTTGGTCACGCTCAACTGGACGAAGGGCCGGTTGTAGAACTCCATGTAGCGCTGTTCCAGCCAGGTCTCCGCCTCCCGCAGGGTCTTGCCGGAGAGGGTGACGCGGCCGAGCAGGGGCAGTTTCACGTTGCCATCGGGCTCCACCAGGTAGTTGAACTGCAGGCGCTGCATGTTCCGCGCGTTGTCCGCGCCGGTGCCGATGGACACCATGTCGATCATCTTGAACCCGTCGTTGGCGAAGAGCCGGAACTGCAGGTAATCGTTCGGCTGGATCTTGAAGGCCAGGTCCACCGTGTCGGGGACGGAGTCGAACTGGTAGCCGAGCGGTGTCTTGAACATGATGTCCCGGTTGATGGTGCAACCGCCGCCCATCAACACCACCATCGCCAACACCACCAAAGGCGCAAGACGTGCCGTTCGCATCGCGCAAAAGTAGCGTTCTCGCCCCACGGTCAGTTCAGCAGGGCATCGTACAGACGGGCGGTATCGTCCACCAGGCGCGTGTAATGGTAGCGCTGGCGCACGAAGTCCCATCCCTGCTCGCCCATTCGGCCGCGGAGCGCATCGTCCTCCACCACGCGCAGGATGGCCTCGGACATCGTGGCGAGGTCGCCCGAGGGGCTCAGCAACGCCGACCGGTCGGGCAGGACCACGTTCTCCACGCCGCCCACACGGGTGGTCACCACCGGCCGGTCCGAGGCCTGCGCCTCGATCAGGCTCACCGGGGTGCCCTCGTTCAGCGACGTGAGGACCACAAGGTCGACGCCGGCGTAGACGATGTCCACCTCCTTGATCCAGGAGGTGAAGGTGATGGTGGCCGGGGGCACCACCGCACCGGATCCGGCGCCGTGGCCGAAGCCATGTCCGTTGAAGTAGGGGCCCACGGCGTGGCTCAGCCCGAGCTCGTTCACCCGCCCTTCGAGGCGGTCGCGCTCCTCTCCGTCGCCCACGATGAACGCGCGCACACGCCGTTGGGTGCGTCGGGCGACCGCGGCCATGGCCTCCAGGAAGAGGTCGTGGTTCTTGATCGGAACGAGCCGGCCGACGATGGCGATGGCGATCTCGTCATCGGCCACGCCGTAGACGCTTCGGAAGAAGGCCCGCTTGCGCGCGCGGTCCTCCCGGAACCGGCTCAGGTCGAATCCCAAGGGGATCACGCTCACCTTGTCCCCCGGGCAGATGCGGTGCTCGTCCACCAGCTCGTGCTTCTGCTTCTCGCTGATGGCGATGATCCGGCTGGAGCGGCGGGCGAGGAACCGTTCGATGTTCTTGTAGAGCGCGGTGCGCACCGGGCCGAAGTAGCTGTGGAAGACGTGGCCGTGGAAGGTGTGCACGATGGCCTTCACGCCCAGGTCCGCGGCCGCCATACGGCCCACCGCACCGGCCTTCGCGGCATGGGTGTGCACGATGTCCGGCTTGAACTCACGGATGAGCTGTTTGATGCGGCGGTAGGCGCCCCGGTCGCGCCACGGGGCCACTTCGCGCTGCAGCTCGGGCAGGATCATGGCCTCCACCCCGAGGGAACGCAAGATGTGATGGCTGCCCTCCTCGGTGGCCTCCTGGCTGCCCCCCACGAGCAGGGTCTCATAGTCCCCGGGCAGATAGCGGGTCAGGTAGGCGGCGTTGTGCGTGGGCCCCCCGAGGTTGAAGCGGTTGATGATCCGGAGGATACGGGGCATGGGCCGGCGTCAAAGGTAACGGGGGGCGCGGGAAGGGCTCAGGCCATGTACCGCCGCCACCACGTCAGATAGACGATGATGGCATGCACGGTTGCCTGCGAACTTCCGGGCGAAGGGCCGTGGAACCTGTTGAGCACCTGCCGGACGGCACCCGGCGCGAGGCCGGCGGCACGCAGCAGCTCGGTATCCGTGCATACGGTCACGCGATCCGCCAGGGGGCCCTTCAGCAGGGGGGTCAGCGGCACCTCGAACCCGCGCTTGGCCCGGGTCAAGGTGCCCCGGGGCAGCAGCTCCCCGAAGGCCTCGCGCAGCAGATGCTTCCCGGAACCCTTGTGGAACTTGGCCTGGGGCGGAAGGGCGAAGGCCAGCTCCACCACACGGCGGTCCAGGAACGGGGTGCGCACCTCCAGGGCGTGCGCCATGCTGGTCAGGTCCACCTTGCGCAGCATGTCGTCGGGCAGCACGGTGTGCACATCGGCCCAGAGCAGGCCGTTGAGGTCGCGGTGCGCGGCCAGGGGGGCGGTGATCGCGGCCCGACGCTGCGCGAAGGTCCCTTCGTCGGATGCGGGGTCCAGGAGGGCGGCGGCATCGAGCTCCTCGTCCCATGAGGCCAGGAGCAGGTACCGTTCCTGCGGGCTCAGCGCCGCGCTCCTGGCGAAGCGGTCCAGCTGCCGCACCTTGTCGGCCAGCGGGTGGTTGCGCGAACGGGGCAGGGCCCTCCACGCGGGTGCGCCCAGCAGGGCCAGGCGCTCCAGGGCTCCGGGGGTGCGCACCCGCAGTTCGGCCTGGTGCTTCCGGTAGCCGCCGAAGACCTCGTCGGCGCCATCGCCGCTCAAGGCCACGGTCACCTGCTGCCGCGTACGGGCGTTCAGGACGTAGCTGGGAAGCGCGCTCTGGTCCGCGAAGGGCTCGTCCAGCGCGGCCAGCAGGCCGTCGTAGCTGGCGGCCAGGTCGTCGTGCCCCAGGGTGAAGGTGGTGTGGTCGGTGCCCAGATGGCGCGCCACGGCCTCGGCGAAGGGGGTCTCGTCGTAGTACGCCTCCGAGTAGCCGATGCTGAACGTGCGCAGGTCGGGTTTGTGCCGCCGGGCCAGTGCGCTCACGATGCTGCTGTCCAGGCCACCGCTGAGGAAGGTGCCCACCGGCACGTCGCTCACCAGTCGGATCCGCACGGCATCGTCCATCAGCTCGCGCACCCGCTTCACGGGGTCCGACGGCACGGTGGTCCTCGCCGCTTCGGCCTCCGCATCATACCACCGTTCCGCACGGGCGCCCTGCGCATCCACCAGCAGCATGTGGCCGGGCCGCAGCTTGTGCACGCCTTCCAGGATGGTGTGGGGTGCAGGGATGTAGTAGTGCGTGAAATAGGTGCGGAGCGACACGCGGTCCAGCCGGCGTGGAGCCCCCAGGGCCAGCAGGGCGCCCAGCTCGCTCGCGAACATCATCCTGTCCTCGTGCAGGCACCACAGCAGGGGCTTCACCCCGAACCGGTCGCGGGCCAGGAAAAGCGTGTCCTCCTGGGCATCGTGGATGGCCAGGGCGAAGAAGCCATTGAGGTCGTGCAGGAAGGAGGGGCCGTTCAGGGCGAACAGGCGCAGGACAACCTCGGTGTCGGTGCGGCTCTTGAAGCGGTGACCCTGGGCCTCCAGCCTCGCGCGGAGCTCGGCGAAGTTGAACACCTCGCCATTGAAGACCATGGTGTAGCGCCCGTCGAGGTCGGTGAAGGGCTGGTGACCGGCGGCCGAGGTATCGATGATGCTGAGGCGACGATGGCCGAGCACGGCACGCCCTCCGCGATGCACGCCTTCGTCGTCCGGTCCCCGATGGGCGATGCACGCCAGTGCGGCGCGGATGCGTTCATCCACCCGGGCCGGCCCGCCGCCCAGTTGGTAGGATCCGGCGATGCCGCACATCGGAGTACGCTGAAGGTTGAACGCCGAAAGCTGAAAGCCGAAAGGATCGCCCGTTCAGCCCTCAGCTCTCACGTTTCCCATTCACAGATGGATCACCTCGCCGTACGCTGCGGCGGCCGCCTCCATGATGGCCTCGCTCATGGTGGGGTGCGGGTGCACCGTCTTGATGATCTCGTGGCCGGTGGTCTCGAGCTTGCGGATGCTCACGCACTCGGCGATCATCTCGGTGACGTTGGCGCCGATCATGTGCGCGCCCAGCAGCTCGCCGTACTTGGCGTCGAAGATGAGCTTCACGAAGCCGTCCTTGTTGCCGCCGGCGCTGGCCTTGCCGCTGGCGGTGAAGGGGAACTTGCCCACCTTGATGGCGAGGCCCTTGTCCTTGCACTGCTTCTCGGTCATGCCCACGCTGGCCACCTCAGGGCTGCAGTAGGTGCAGCCGGGGATGTTGCCGTAGTCGAGCGCCTCGGGGTGGTGCCCGGCGATCTTCTCCACGCAGATGATGCCTTCCGCGCTGGCCACGTGCGCCAGGGCCTGGCCGGGGGTCACGTCGCCGATGGCGTAGTAGCCGGGGATGTTGGTCTGGTAGTATTCGTTCACCGTGATGCGGCCCTTGTCGGTGGCGATGCCCACCTCCTCCAGCCCGATGCCCTCGATGTTGGGGGCGATGCCCACGGCGCTGAGCACGATGTCGCACTCGATGACCTGTTCGCCCTTGGCGCTCTTCACGGTCACCTTGCAGCCCTTGCCGGCGGTGTCCACCTTGGTCACCTCGGCGCCGGTCATCACCTCGATGCCCTGCTTCTTGAAGCTCTTCTCGAGCTGCTTGCTCACCTCCTCGTCCTCCACGGGCACCACGTTGGGCATGAACTCCACCAGGGTCACCTTGGTGCCGATGGCGTTGTAGAAGTAGGCGAACTCGCTGCCGATGGCGCCGCTGCCCACCACCACCATGCTCTTGGGCTGCTCGGCGAGCACCATGGCCTCGCGGTAGCCGATGATCTTCTTGCCGTCCTGGGGCAGGTTGGGCAGCACACGGCTGCGCGCGCCGGTGGCGATGAGGATGTGCTTGCCCTCGAGCACCTGCTTCTTGCCGTCGGCGCCGGTGACCTCGAGCTTCTTGCCCGGCATCAGCTTGCCGGTGCCCATGATCACGTCGATCTTGTTCTTCTTCATCAGGAACTGCACGCCGTTGCTCATTCCTTTCGCGACGTCCCTGCTCCGCGCCACGATGGCCTTCATGTCGGGCGAGCCACCGTTCACGGTGATGCCGTAGTCCTTGGCGTGGTTGATGTACTCGAACACCTGGGCGCTCTTCAGCAGGGCCTTGGTGGGGATGCAGCCCCAGTTGAGGCAGATGCCGCCGAGGGCCTCGCGTTCCACGACGGCGGTCTTCAGGCCCAGTTGGCTGGCACGGATGGCGGCCACGTAGCCTCCGGGGCCACTGCCGAGGACGATCACATCATAGCTCATGATGAAGGGTGCGGGTTGAGGGGGCGAAGGTAGGGGCCATGGCCGATCGGCGACGGTGACGGTGGCACGCCCGCCGGTCCTACATTCGCCTCCATGGCCACCACCTTCCTGCCGGACGATTCCGGCTCCACCCAGCGTCCTGACCTGCTCACGGGCCTCGGCATCCTGAGCTTCATCAACTGCGGGCTCTTCCTGCTGATCTACGGGCTGGGCCTGCTCTTCACCCTGGGTCTGCGGTCCGTGCCCGAGGACGAGTTCATGGCGCAGATGAACGAGCAGATGGCCGGCATGAGCGAGATGATGGGCGAGGAGGGCATCGCGGCCTTCGAGGAGCTCGTGCCACTGTTCTACCATGGCGGCGCCTTGCTGATGGGCCTTCTCCTGCTGCGTACCATCGCCCGCTTCATCGGTGCGGTCAACATGTGGCGCGGCCGCCGCCAGGGCTTCTACCTGTACGCGGTGGCCCAGGTGGTGGGCATCTTCGTGCCGCATGTGGTGCTGCCCTGGAAGTACCTCGGCCTCTTCGGCCCCTTGCTGGCCGTGGGGTTCGTGGCCCTATACGGCAGCCAGTTGAAGCGCTTCAGCTGATCGGCCGTGCGTGCCGGGGTGCCGATCTTTGTCCTCCTGAGTACTACGCTCGCGGGCTGTTTCACGGTCCGAAGCACCGGGAGCTTCACCTACACCAGGGTCGACGCCGCCTCCTATGCGCGGCTGCTCGCGGACAGCACGGCCCGGGTGCTCGTCGACGTGCGCACCCCCGGTGAGCATGCGAAAGGTCACCTGCCGGGCGCCATCAACAGGAGCTATCTCTCGTTCCGCTATGGCCGGCTGGTGCGTGACCTCGACCGCTCCACGCTCGTGCTGCTCTATTGCCACACCTGCCACCGCAGTCCGCTCGCGGCGCGTCGCATGAAGCGCATGGGCTTTCGTCGTGTGGTGGACCTCGACGGCGGCTTGCAACGGTGGCCGGGGCCGATCACCACCGCTCCCTGATGCGCGCCTTGCTCCCCGTCGCCTGCGTGCTCCTGGGCCCGACCGTCAAGGGTCAGGTGGAGCGGGCGGCACTGCCTGCGCCCTTCACCATCGGCGTTGTGGAGACCGTCCACAGCAACGCGCTCGGCGAGGACCGCGTGCTCAACATCGCCCTGCCGCAGGGCTACCACCCGGACAGCACCGCGCGTTACCCGGTGATCGTGGTGCTCGACGGTGGCGCGGACGAGGACCTCATCCACGTGGCCGGTGCCGTGCAGTTCGCCTCGTTCCCATGGGTGGGCTGGGTGAGGCCGAGCATCGTAGTGGGCATCGCCAACGTGGACCGCAAGCGCGACCTCACGTCACCCACGCGGAACGCCAGGGACAAGGCCGAACTGCCCACTTCGGGCGGGAGCGCCGCGTTCATGCGGTTCATCGCGAAGGAGGTGCTTCCCTTCGTGGACGCCAACTACCGCACCACTCGGGAGCGCACCCTCATCGGCCAGAGCCTCGGCGGGCTCTTTGCGGCAGAGCTGTTGTTGCGCATGCCCTACCTCTTCCAGCACTACATCATCGTGAGCCCCAGCCTGTGGTGGGACGATGGATCGACCCTCGACATCCCGGCGGACGCCCTCAGCGCGCCCGACATCGGCGTGGCCTCGGTGCACATCACCGTGGGCAAGGAAGGGAAGGAGATGGTGGGTCCGGCCCGCCGGCTCGCGGTCCTCGCGCGCGAGGCGCATGTGTCCCGCGTGGCCTTCCACCGCATCACCGACCTGGACCACGCCAACATCCTGCACGAGGCGGTGATGGAGGCGCTGCAATGGCGCACGGACCGGTGAGCGTCCGGGCCGGGTCGGGCCCGACCTCCGCTCACCCCTTCCAGGCCACCCCGCTGATCTCCACGTTCACCCCGCGCGGAAGGCCCTTTACGGCCACGGCCTCGCGGGCGGGCGGCGTATCGGTGAAGTAGGTGCCGTACACCTCGTTCACGGCACCGTACAGGGACATGTCGGCCATGAAGATGGTGACCTTCACCAGGTGCTCGTAGCCCATACCCGCGGCACGCAGCAGGTTGCCGACGTTCTCCATCACCTTCCGCGTTTCCGTGGCGATGTCGCCGGTGTGCAGGTCGCCCTGTTCGTCCAGCGCGATCTGGCCGCTGAGGTAAAGCGTGGGGCCGGCCTGGATGGCTGGCGTGTAGGGGGCGAGCGGTCTGGCGGCGTTGGGCGGGAAGATGGGCTGTTTCATGTGGGCGGGTGTCCATGGGTGCAAGGGCCCATGGGATGCGAAGATGGCGATCGAGCGGGCACGCCGGGTAGTTTTGCGCGCCGCCGGTCCATGCTGTTCAACTCGGTCCACTACCTGTGGTTCCTGCCCACGGTGTTCGCGCTCTACTGGGGCGTGCTCCGGAGCCTGCGTGCGCAGAACATGCTGCTGATCGTGGCCAGCTACGTGTTCTACGGCTGGTGGGACCCGCGCTTCCTCGCCCTGTTGTTCATCAGCTCGTTCAGCGACTACTGGCTGGGCCTGTGGATCGACCGGAGCGACGATGCGGGGGTCCGCAGGCGGGCCTTGGTGCTGAGCCTGGTGTTCAACCTGGGCATCCTGGCCTACTTCAAGTACAGCAACTTCTTCATTGCCTCGGCGGTGGATGCCCTGCACGCGCTCGGCCTGCAGGCCAACATCGGCACCCTGAACGTGATCCTACCGGTGGGGGTGAGCTTTTACACCTTCCAGAGCATCAGCTATACGATCGAGATCTACCGGCGTGAGATGCGACCGGTGCGCGATCCCATCGCCTACCTCGCGTTCGTCAGCTTCTTCCCGCACATGGTGGCCGGGCCCATCATGCGCGCGGTGGACCTGCTGCCCCAGATGACCGCGCCCCGGCGGTTCACCTATGCCAACGGCGTGAGCGGCCTGCGGCTCATCGTGCAGGGCCTTTTCAAGAAGGTGGTCATCGCCGACAGCCTGGCGCCCATGGTGGACCAGGTGTTCCGGCTCTATCCCTGGGAGTCCGGGCCCGACCTTGCGTTGGGGGCGATCTATTTCGCCTTCCAGATCTACGGCGACTTCAGCGGCTACAGTGACATTGCCATCGGTTCGGCGAAGCTCTTCGGCATCGAACTGATGACCAACTTCCGCACGCCGTATCTGGCCCGCGACATCGGCGACTTCTGGAAACGCT
Organism: Flavobacteriales bacterium; assembly: GCA_016788285.1. GTDB lineage: Bacteria > Bacteroidota > Bacteroidia > Flavobacteriales_F > PHOS-HE28 > PHOS-HE28. The sequence continues at coordinate 15,379 of JAEUSW010000140.1, read as the reverse complement.
GGCACATCAGCCTCAGCACCTGGTTCCGCGATTTCCTGTACATCCCGCTGGGGGGGAACCGGGTGAGCCGCCCGCGACGCGTGTTCAACACCCTGGTCACCTTCATCGCCAGCGGGTTCTGGCATGGCGCCAACTGGACCTTCCTGGCCTGGGGGGCGATCCACGGGCTTCTGTACGTCCCGCTGATCGGCAAGGGGGATGGGCCGGTGCGACCGGCCGGACAGGCGCGCGTTCTGCTGTCCACGCTCCTGACCTTCGCCGGCGTCACCCTCGCCTGGGTCTTCTTCCGCGCCCGGAACATCGGTGAGGCCTTCGGCTACCTGAAGGGCATGTTCACCCAGGATGTCATCAGCGTGCCCGACCGGCTGGACGGACTTCCGTTCGTGGGGGTCATGGTCCTGCTGGACCTGGTGAACCGGCATCACGTGCGCGATCCCTTCGGTCAGCTTCAGAAGCGGTGGGTCCGGTACGCCGTGTACTTCACCCTGGTGCTGGCCGTGGTGCTCTTCAGCCGGCGGAACGACGTGCAGTTCATCTACTTCCAGTTCTGACCATGCGCCCGTTCCTGTGGAAGACCCTGATGGCGGCCGTGCTCTGCGCCCTGGTGGCGGTGGTGCTGGACCTGACGCTGACCTGGCGGGCCGCCGGCCGTCAGTTCGAGCGCTACGCGGACCTCCACGTGATCCGCGCCGGCAAGGCGGCGGCGGAGGTGGTGGTGATCGGCAACTCGCGTGCCCGGTACCACTACGATGCCCGGGTGATCGCCGCGCGGCTGGGGCGCCCGTGCTACAACCTGGGCATGATCGGGTATCCGCTGCTGGACCAGTTGGGCAAGCTGCGCTACTACCTGGAGCACGCGCCCGAGCCAGCGCTGGTGGTGGTGAACGTCGACGCCGCGTCGTGGAGGCCGCTGGCCCGCGATACCATCATCCAGTACGAGCAGTTCCTGGATGACATCCGCGACCCCGCCGTGCTGGACATCGTGCGGCACAAGACCGGGTTCCGTCCGCTGGACCTTCTTCCCTGGGCGCGGTACGCGGGATTCCCGGAGTACGTGCTGAAGATCGCGACCCTGGACACGGTGACGAACGTCCATGCGGGCTTCGTGGCCTCCACGGAGGTGCTCGATCCCGTGCGTGCCCGCCAGGTCACCCTGCCGGCCGATGCGCTGAGCGGCCTGGACGGTTATCTCGAGGCCTTGCGCGCGCATCGCCGCCGCTATTGGCCCCATGCGCGCGTGGCGTTCGTGGAGACCCCCTTCCATGGTTCGGACAGCCTCTGGATCCTGCGCGCCCTGGAACCGCGGTTGGACCGGGCGACCGAGATCGTGGTGCCGGTGGACCTCAGCTGGACGGGCGACCCCACGCTGTTCATGAACCGCACCCACTTGAACGCCAAGGGGGCCGCGCACTTCAGTGCACTGGTGGCCGATTCGCTGCGGGCGAAGGGCTGGTGATCCCGGGTCATCGCGGCGGTCGCGAGCGCATGGATGGGTAGTTTCGCGGCCGATGGAGCACCGACCCCTGATCCTGGTCACCAACGACGATGGCATCTTCGCCCCGGGCATCCGCGCCCTTGTGGAGGAGGTGCGCGCGTTCGGCCGCGTGATGGTGGTGGCCCCGGACAAGCCCCAGAGCGCCATGGGGCACGCCATCACCATCCACAGCTTCCTGCGCCTGAACAAGGTGGCCTACCTGGACGACCTGGACGCCTGGAGCTGCAGCGGTACACCGGTGGACTGTGTGAAGCTGGCCATCTACAAGCTGCTGGAAGGGCGCAAGCCCGATCTGCTGGTCAGCGGCATCAATCACGGGGCGAACATCAGCATCAACGTGCTGTACAGCGGCACGATGAGCGCGGCGGTGGAGGGCGCCATGGAAGGCATCCCGAGCATCGGATTCAGCCTGATGGACCACAGCATGGAGGCCGACTTCGCACCGGTGCGGCCGGTGGTGCGGAGCGTGGTGTCCAACGTCCTGCGCCATGGGCTTTCCCAGGGGGCTTGCCTCAATGTGAACGTGCCCCGCACCCGCGGCGAGGCCCTCAAGGGCATGCGGGTGTGCCGGCAGGCCCGCGCCAATTGGGAGGACGAGTTCGAAACACGGCTCGATCCCGGCAAGCGCGAGTACTACTGGTTGAAGGGGGAGTTCAAGAGCGAGGACCACGGACAGGACACCGACGTCTGGGCCGTGAACAACGGCTATGTCAGCATCGTGCCCACCCAGTTCGACATGACGGCGCACCACGCCATCGCCGACCTGAACACCTGGGACCATGGCCTGGAATGACCGCACGGTCGGCCTGGTGAGCGGGTTGCTGGCGCCCGCGGCCGGGTTCCTCGTGTACGCCCTGATCTACGTCAACCTGATCCGGCCCCACAACGACCTGGGCTGGTTCGTGCAGGACCTGTTCCTGGGCACCCGCCGCTACCAGGCCCCAGTGCTGAGCCTGTCCCTGCTGGCCGACGTGCCGCTGTTCTTCTGGTTCGACCGGCAGGGCCGTGTGGAGGCCATGCGCGGGGTGCTGATGGCGTTGTTCATCCACGGTGCGGTGATCGTGGCCCTCTGGATATGAGCCGGCGCGTGTACCTCATCGCCGGCGAGGCCAGCGGCGACCTGCATGCGGCCAACCTGGTGAAGGCGCTTCGTCGCGAGCACCCGGAGGTGGAGCTCCGCGGCTGGGGCGGTGATCGCATGGCGGCGGCCGGGGTGGAGGTGGTGAAGCACATCCGGGAGCTGGCCTTCATGGGCTTCGCCGAAGTGCTCCTGAACCTGCGGACCATCCTGGGCAACATCGCGGCCTGCAAGGCGGACATCGCCGCCTGGCGCCCCGATGCCATCGTGCTGGTGGACTATCCCGGCTTCAACCTGCGCATCGCCACGTATGCCCGAGCGCTCGGCATCCCCGTGTTCTATTACATCAGCCCGCAGGTGTGGGCCTGGAAGGCCGGCCGGGTGAAGCGCATCCGCCGCGACGTCACCGAGCTCTGCGTCATCCTGCCCTTCGAGCAGGAGTGGTACGCCGAGCGGGGCATGTCCGTCACCTTCGTCGGGCACCCGCTGCTGGACGCCATCGCCGAGGAGAACGCCCATCCGCCGACGCCGTTGCCGGGTGCGGACGGGCGACCGGTGGTCGCCCTGCTCCCGGGCAGCCGCCGCCAGGAGGTGGAGCGCATGCTGCCGGTGATGCTGGAGGCCACCGCCGGCTTCACCGACCATCAATGCGTGGTGGCCGCTGCGCCCGCGCTGGATGATGCGGTGTACGCGCCGTTCCTCCGGAACAGCTCCGCGCTGGTGGTGCGCGAACGCACCTATGCCCTGTTGCGCCAGGCCCGGGCGGCCTTGGTCACCAGCGGCACGGCCACGCTGGAGACGGCCCTCTTCGGGGTGCCGGAGGTGGTGTGCTATGGGGGCAGTGCCGTGAACGTGTGGCTCGCCCGGCGCTTGGTGAACGTCCGGTTCATCTCCCTGGTGAACCTGATCATGGGGCGCGAGGTGGTGCGGGAGATGATCCAGCAGGATCTGACGCCGAACGCCCTGAACGCCGAGGTACGGAGGCTTCTGCACGATGCGCCCTACCGGGCCGCGATGCTGGACGACCTGGCCCGGCTGCGCGAACGCCTGGGCGGTCCTGGGGCCAGTGCGAAAGCGGCGTCGCGCTTGTGGAAAATTCTGGAGCAGCGCTCCTGACCGCCCTGTCGGGCGCGGGTACTTTCGCCGCCATGCGCCTTCACCTGACTGCGTGCGCACTGGTCGCGGCCGGCTGGGTCGCTGCCCAGTTCCAGGAAGTGCAGGTGGCGGTGCTCCATGGAAAAGGCGTCACCAGCGCCACCCTGATGGGCACCCGGGGGGCCATGGCCGTGCTGGCCGATGGCCGGCAGGTGGGGGAGCTCGCACCCAACGACGGGCTGCGCGTGGCCTTGGAGGATGGACGCATCGTGGGCCGCTCACTGAGCGCGACATGGACGGCCCGCGAACGGATCACGCTTCGCGCGGCCTCCGGGGGCGGGGTTCGGCTGCGCGCGGTGGTGCCCAAGCTGGCCGAACGCGTGTACAGCGGGTCCATCGACATCCGCCGCGCCGGCGCCGAGCTCCGCTTCGTGAACGAGGTGAAGCTGGAGGAGTACGTGGCCGGCGTGGTGGAGAGCGAGGCGGGAGCCCAGCAGGCACCGGAGTACTACAAACTGCAGGCGGTGGGCTGCAGGACCTACGCGCTGGCCAACGCGCGGAAGCATGCGCCGGAGGGCTTCGAGCTCTGTGATCAGGTGCATTGCCAGGTATACAAGGGGAGAGCCACCCATGGACCGATCACCGAGGCCGCGCAGGTCACCCGCGGCATGGTGGTGGTGGATGCGGGGATCCGCCTCATCCATGCCACCTTCCATAGCAACTGCGGAGGGGAGACGCTCAACGCCGAGGACATCTGGAGCAGGTCCGAACCCTACCTTCAGGCCATCACCGACAGTTTCTGCATCGCGCAGCCCCACGCCACCTGGACCCTTTCCATCCCCAAGGCCGAATGGCTGGGCTACATGGAACGCAAGCATGGCCTCCGGGTGGCCGATGCGGCCGTGCGGGCCGAGGTGCTCGCGCACGAACCGCAGTGCCGGGGACTTTACCTCAACACCACCAGGCCGCTCGTGCCCCTGAAACAGGTGCGCGAGGATTGGAAGCTGCGCAGCACCTACTTCACCGTGCGCACCGCCGGTGACCAGGTGGTGCTGGACGGGCGCGGCTTCGGCCATGGCGTGGGGCTCTGCCAGGAGGGGGCGATGGAAATGGCCCGGCGCGGGATCCCCTTCATGGACATCCTGCATCACTACTACCGCGATGTGCACCTCGTGGACCTCAGCACCCTGGAGTTCTTCCGGGACGAGGGCCAATGAGGCCTGACCCTCCAGCGGTGGTCGAAAGAAGTTGACGACGTTCGATGAACGGTCTAGTTTTGTCGATGAACACCAAATCCACCCGCATGGAGAAGTTCCTTACGCTACTTGTCCCCGCCTTCCTGCTCTCGGCCCCGGTCCACGCTCAGGTCTCCATCGGGCTGAGCGAGATGCCCGCCGCCGGCGACGAACTGCGGTTGACCCAGGCTAATTTGAACCTCTTCATCAACTACGCCCAGACCGGTGCGGGGTTCACCTGGAACTACACCAACCTGCAGGCGGTGAACGAGGACACCACGACCTACCAGACGGTGGCCTCCACCAACATCGTCTATGCGCTGGTCTATGCGGACATCTTCTTCAATCCGAACCGGGCCAACCACGCCACGGCCGGGGTGGACATCCCGTTCTACCAGCTGCTGCCCATCGCTGACCCGTACACGTTCCTCTACCGGAGCACGACCCAGTACAAGAAGGTCGGGTTCGGTGCGGAGCTCGCGGGCATCCCGGTGCCCATCACCTTCAGCCAGCAGGATGTGATCTACGAGCTGCCGTTGGACTATGGCGATGCGAGCGTGTCCAACTCGGCGTGGAACGTGAGCCTGCCGACCCTGGCCTACTATGGTTACCAGCAGACGCGCACCAATGAGGTGGACGGCTGGGGCACCATCAACACGCCGGCCGGCAGCTTTGATGCGTTGCGCGTGAAGACCACGCTGGCCGGGCGCGACACGATCAACGTGGATACCCTGGGCCTCGGGTTCGCCATTGAGCGTCCGCTGATCCGGGAGTACAAGTGGCTCACGCCGGGTCTGCGTGTACCGGTGCTGCAGGTGAACACCACCGAGATCTTCGGCTTCGAGGTGGTTTCCGCCATCTATTTCTACGACGTGCCGCGCAGCATCACGGTGGAACAACCGCTTGCTGCCAGCATCTGCCCCGGCTCCACGCTGGACATCACCTACAGTGAGACCGGTGTGTTCAACAGCGGTGGCCTGCTCATCGACGCGAACGACTTCATCGTGCAGCTGAGCGATGCCACGGGTGACTTCACCAATGCCGTGGACATCGGGCAGGTAACGGCCACCTCGGCGGGCACCATCCCGGTGACGATCCCGGCGAACACACCGCCCGGCACCGGGTATCGGATCCGGATCGTGTCCACCAGTCCGGCCTTCACGGGAGCGGACAACGGCTTCGACATCACGATCGACAACACGCCCCCGGTGGCCGTCGTCACCGCCAATGGCCCCACGACCTTCTGCGCGGGCGGAAGCGTCACCCTCGACGGGACCTCCGGAGGTGGTCTGGACTACCAATGGCAGTTGGACGGTTCCGACATCCCGGGCGCCACGTCCGCGACCCTGGTGGCCGATGCGCCGGGCAACTACACGGTGATCGTGTCCAGCGCGTGCGGCGTGGACGATTCGGACCCGGTGCCCGTGACCGTGGATGAGCTCCCGCTGGCCCCGGCCGTGGTGGCCAACGGCTCCACCACCTTCTGCGACGGCGGCTCAGTGACCCTGTCGGCCGACCTGATGATGGGCGTCACCTACACTTGGAGCGTCGATGGCGTGGTGATCCCCAATGCCGATACGGAAGTGCTCACGGCGACAGCGTCCGGCAGCTACACCGTCACGGTCACGAGCCTCCTGGGCTGCAGCAGCACCTCGGCGGACACGATCGTCGTGGACGTGGCCACTCTTCCCGTGGCGCCGGGCATCCTGGCCTCGGACACCACGGTGTTCTGTGATGGCGGCTCGGTGATCCTGGTGGCGGACCTGATCCCGGGTGTCACCTACACGTGGAGCGTCGACGGCCAGGTGATCCCCAACGCCGACACCGAACAGCTCAACGTGACCACCGGTGGAAGCTACACCGTCTCGGTCACCGACGGCTCCGGTTGCACCGGCAGCTCGGCCGATACGCTGACCGTCGTGGTGAACGCCCCACCGGCCGAGCCGGTGATCACCCAGGTGGTGGACACGCTCTTCGCCTCCGGCAGCGGCACCTTCCAGTGGTCGGTGGACGGACAGGTCATCCCCGGCGCCACGGACGCCTGGTACGTGCCCACGGCGAGCGGCGCCTATACCGTGACCATCGTCGATGCGAACGGATGCACGAGCACCTCACAGCCCTACACGTACATCTTCACCGCGGTCGCGGCGGAGCGTGGTGCCCATCTGCGCGCTTGGCCCAACCCCACGTCCGGACAGCTCTGGCTGGATGGCGCGGAGGGCGAGCGGTACACGGTGACGGATGCCAGCGGCCGCCTGCTGATGCAGGGCCTGGCCACCGGCCGTCCGGCGCTGGTCGATCTCGGCGGGCTGGCACCGGGCCTGTATGAGCTCCGCCTCGAGATCGGTGCGGTGCTGCGCGTCGTGCGTCAGTGACCGACGGTCCCCCGGCCCCATGCGCCCCCGGCCACGCCTGGTCGGGGGCGCTTGCGTTCCAGGCCTCGTGCACGATCGACGGTTGACGATCGGTCCGGAATTCGCAGGAGCGCGGCACACGGTTTTCATTCCTTGGTGCGTTCGAGCATCACGCATATGTCCATCCGCATGATCGTCGCCAGCGTCCTGTGCCTCTGCCACGGGGTCGGCAGCGCACAGCCGGCCGACTTCGATCCGGCCCTGGCCCGGGACCTGAGCGCCTTGTGCGCCACGCACACCTTCCGCGACCTTTATGGTTCGGACGCGGCGATCATGCCCGAGGGGTACGAGCTGGTGCATACGTCCACGCCCCGCGGCATGGACAACCTGTTCCAGGTGTTCCGAAAGGGGGCGATGGGGATCATCGAGGTCCGTGGGTCCACTGCCGACCCGTTGAGCTGGATGGAGAACATCCATGCGGCGATGCTTCCCGCGAAAGGCACGGTGGTCGTGGACGGGCGGCCCTTCGACTACCACTTCACGGACGATACCGCGGCGGCGGTGCATGCCGGCTACACCCTGGGCGTGTCCTTCCTCGCCGATGATGTGGTGGACCAGCTTCGGCTGCTGGACCAACAGGGGGTGCATGACATCGTGATCACCGGCCACAGCCAGGGTGGCGCATTGGCCCACCTGCTCCGGGCGCACCTCGAGCACCTGCCCAGCAGCCGGGTGTCCGCCCGCCTGCGCTTCCGTACCTACGCGTTCGCCAACCCCATGGTGGGCAATGCCGCGTTCGCGAAGTGGTATGGAGAGGCCTACTGCAGCACAGGCACGAGCTTCAGCATCATCAACCCGGAGGACCCGGTCCCCGGGATGCCGCTGGCCTACCACGACCACCGCATCTTCTCGTCGGGCACGCTCAACGGGATGGTGGCCGGCGAGGAGGGCTACGATGTGCGGAGCGTGGCGCGGAGCGCGCTGTTCCGCATGTTCCGGGGGACCCTCAGCGATCTGGCGCAGTACACCTCGGCCTCGGTGGAGAAACGCATCGCGAAGCCGGTGGGCGAGGTGCGGCTGCCGCCTTACCGCAGCGAGATGAACTACGCGGTGATGCCCGAACGGGTGTTGCTGGACCCGTTCCCTTATCCACTGATCCTGCGGGACAGCACCATCCTGTCGAACGATTCGATCATGCGGGCCAACCCGCGCGATGCGAACGGGGTCTTCTTGAACAAGGCGCTGTACCGCAAAGCCCCGGGCTTCTTCCAGCACAAGCCGTACAACTACTTCGTCGCCATCCTGCGGCGCTGGTTCCCGGAGCGGTACGCGGCATTGCGTGTGAAGGTGCTGCCGGAGAACCTCTGATCGGCATGACGGGCCCGGTGGACGTCCGTCAGGCCGGAGCGGGCCATGCGCGGGTCGGAGGAGCGGGAGGGCGAGGGCCGGCGTTCTTCATGTTCTCACAAGGAAGAGCCGGGCTCCCGCGAAGAGGCCTCGCCCGGGTGCGGGGTTGAAGTAGCGGCCCCCGGGGTCGTTCACCTGGACCCAGGAAGTGCTCGGCACGTTCAACAGGTTCTCCACATGAACGAAGAGCTCCGCCCGCTGGCCGCCGATGCGGACCTGGGCCGACAGACGCAGGTGGACCAGCGTGGCGCCGGGCACCACGGAAGGACCGGTGAAGGCGGCCCGGACGGGTCCATGCCGGCGGACGCCGACCTCCAGCGCCGTCCCTGAACGATGGCTTGCCTGTAGGACGGCCACGAGGCGCCACGGTTCGCTGCCGGGCAGGTGATGCACCCGTGCGGTGTCGAGGTCGATGCGCGCACGCTGGAGCGCGAGGCTGGTGAGGAGGTGCAGCCGCCATGATCGGGCCGACGGCGTGCGTGCGATCACCTGCATCTCGGCGCCCTGGATGAGGGCCCGTCCGGCGTTGATGAACCCACGGTCGTCGCTGGTGCCGATGGGGGCCTCCTGAATGAGCCCGTCCACCCGCCGCGAGTACACTTGCGCCGAGCCGTGGACGGCGGCACGCTCCGGCGTGAGGGCCACCCCGCCCTGCCACTCGGACACTTGTTCGCCGCGCAACCCATCGTTGAACCGGCCGGTGGTCCCCAACAGCTCCCAGATGGTCGGCCGGCTCACGGCCTCGGTGTAGCGCAGATGGAACCGCCAGGCATCGCCGATGCCCTGCTCCACGCCGATGCAGGGAAGCAGGCGCATGCCGCTGCGGTAGCCCTCCCTGCGGGAAAGAAGCCGGTCGTCGTGGTCCAGCCGTGTGTGTTCCGCACCCACCGAAGCACCCAGGCTGGCCTTGCGCCAGAGGCGGGTGGTCGTGGTGGCGAACGCGTTCACGTTGATCCCCTCGGTGAGCGCGTCGACCTTGAGGTCCCCCTTCCGCGCGTCCACGAAGGTGGTCTCCTTCCAGTCATCCCGTTCGAGCAGCACCTCCGCTCCGATCTCCCATGTGCAACGCTGCCGATGGCCTCCGGCATCACCGGCGAGGCCGAAGCGGGCGCCCAGGGCCTGGATGCCTTCGTCCTTGTGGCCGCAGAACGTTGGAGCGGTGCCATAGGGATTCAGCTTGTCGATGACCTGGCCATGGGCGGCGGTGTGCAGCCTCATCCGGTGCCCGAGCGATCGCTCATGCGCGACCCCGGCTATCACCTGTTGTTTGTCCACATGGGCATTGAGGGCGGCGGAATACGGGCGGGCCTCGCGCGGGGAGAGCGCCGCCGTGGCGCTATCCAGGCTTCCGGGGAGCGCCCAGGAGGCGTGCTGCCAGGTGATGTGCACACGGGTGAGGCCCGTGGCATGGTGGAACCGCCCAACGATGAACACTTGGTCGCGTGCGCTCCATTCATGCCGCCTGTACCCATCGCTTCGCTGCCGCACGGCGCCCGCGACCAAGCCATGCGTGCCCACGGCCACCCGTAGAAGGGCCGCCGTCCGGAAGAACCCGTAGGGTCCCCCAAGGCCTTCGACCATGGAGGCCAGGCCATGGGCAGGGGATCCCGGCGCGGTGGTCAGCAGCAGACCGCTCGGCGCACTGCCGTAGGCCGGGTCACCGACGTTGCGCACCACGCTCAAGGTCCCGATGAGCAGCGGGTCCAGCAGCTCCAGGGGGGAGGAGCCATCGGCGAGGGTCAGCGGGAACGGTCCCCAGTACACTTTGACGCCACGCACACCGAACGGGGAGCGAAGGAGGCTTCCGCGGATGCTGAGGCGCTGGCTTCCGCCATGGCCGCGTTGGTCCCACTGCACGCCCGGGGTGAGCAGGGCGGAGCTTCGCAGCGATGAACGCTCGAAGCCCAGGAGGCGTGTGCTGTCCACCGCATCCAAAGCGGCCATGGCGTGGCGGTGGTCCGGCCCGGGCCACGGCACGATCCGCGCCGGCGGCAGTTCCTCCGCTTCGACCGACAAGCGAACCGCACCGGAAGCCAGGGCGGCGCTCCGCGCGATGCGGACGGACCGGTAGGTCTCGGCGTGGATCACGAGGGTGTCGCAGACCGATCGAAGGCAGAGCAGGCCGCCGGGGTCGGCCAGGCCGGCCGGGGTGCCGTCGCTGCAGGAGGCGACGGCACTTTGGATCGGCGCGCCCGTCGCCTTGTCCACCACACGCAGGCAGGATTGGGACACGGCCGACATACCGTGCAGGAGGACGGTCATCAGCAGCGTTCCGCGCATGCCACCAATGTACCGGTCGGGCCGCGGAGCACCGGGCGAAAGGAGCCGTACGGTGCCGCGGAGGAGGGATGAGGCTAATCAGCGGCTCCGGTCCGCACCACGCGATACCGCAGCATCACCGCCGTTCGCTGGGTGCGCTCGCCGGAGGTCCGGGCCTGCCGCATCGGTGCAGGCGCGCTCCATTCGAGGTCCTTGTCCGTGGGTGATGGTGCCAGGTCGTCAAGGTCGAACGCCAGCCAGGTGTGGTCCTCGATGCCCAGGCTGAGGATGCGACGGGCCGATCGCGAGTTCAGGTCGGCCACGGCGGTCACCAGCAGATGGCCCTCCGCCTCGCGGAAGCGGTCACGGTCGATGCGCGCGTAGTGGTTGTCCTGGTCGCCGGCGTACAGGCTCATCCGGACCTGGTCCGGTTCGCGGGTGCGCGGGCCCACCAGGGAGAGCGGTAAACGGACCTCCACCTCCAGCGCAAGGGCCTCGCCATGGAGCTGGGGAGGCCGCGGAACGGACAGCAGGCCGAGGCCGGCGATGGAGAACAGACCGCCCTGGGCCACAAGGACCGCCAGCGCCGCGGCCTTCCAGAAGCCGGACCAATCCACCGCGCCGGCCAGTCGGGTGCCCAACAGTCCGGCCAGGAACCCGCCGACAAAGCCCGCCGGGATGAAGATGAACGCGATGGCGAAGCCCCGTTTGCCCTCGAAGTCGCTTACGCCCATCCGCTTGGTCACATGGTCGGACACGGGCACGGTGACCATGGCGGTGACGATGCCGTTCAGCAGGGCGACCAGGAGAGCGACCTTCCAGGACATGGGGCGTGGTGTGCGTCAGGGATGCTCGATCACCTCGGACGTGCGAGGTGGCTGCGGGCAAAGGTGGTGAAGCGGTCCAAGAACAGGTCCTTTCCGCGACGGTCAAAGACCCGTGGCAGCGCCGCTCCCTGTCACCCCAGCATGGCGGTGACGCCTTCGATGGCATCCTTCAGCTTCTCGCAGGCGCGGATGGTGTCCGCGATGCGCTCCGGCCGCGGCGTCAGGGTGTTCTCGCGCAGGTTGTCCACACCGGTCACCAGGACGATGCACCGGCCGTCGCCGGCGATCCCACGTTCCATGTGGGATTCGATGTCGGCGAGCAGTCCCTCGTCCAAACACCCGTGCCGCAATTCGGTCTCCAGCATCTGTAGGGTGCGGCCCAAGGAGCGAAGGGCGCGCGCCAGTTCCGGGTCGTTCATGGGCCGAAGATCGGTGGCGTGAAGGGACGCCGGCGTTGCGTGCCCGCTCCGTCGCCCGCTTTGACCGGTCCGGTGGTGTTCGGTCCCTGCCCGTCGCCGGAAGTGACGAACGTCACGCGAGCGCGTTGATCCGGGGCGCAGCTTTGGCCCATCGATCAGCGTATCACCATGAACACCAGGACCCTTCTCCTTTGCGCCGTCAGCGGGATCGCGGTAAGTCTTCCCGCCCAGGTCAGTGTGGACTGGAACATCAGCGAGACGGGGTATGCGATCGCCTTGGACCAGCAGAACAACCTCTACACGGTGTTCTCCACCCAGGGGGCCGGCACGGACATCATCCTGACGAAGCGCGCGTCCACGGGAGCACTGGCCTGGAGCACCTTCTTCGATCAGACGAGCACCACCCTGCACGATCGCGCGACCTGGGTGGCCACGGACCCGCAGGGGAACGCGTTGGTGAGCGGAACGGTGTACGGCGGTTCCTTTCAGAACCCGGTGCCCGCGAACAGCCTGCTCATGAAGTTCAGCCCGACCGGGCAGATGCTGTGGCGCCAGGTGTACGGGAGCTTCTTCGATGGGTCCTACACGCGCAAGTGCGTCGTCGACAAGGCGGGCTTCACCTATGTGCTCGGACTTGGCCAGAGCGGCACCGGGCTTGTCACCACGGTAAGGAAGTTCTCTCCATCGGGGGGCACGGTCTGGACCTGGTTCGATGTGGGGATCGGCGGCCCGCAGAACATCAAGTTCACACCGGACAGTGCCCTGGTGATCGCACATCGTGGTTCGACCACCGATGGCTACACCAAACTGGACCGCACGAGCGGGACCACGATCTGGAACTACTTCGCCAGCAGCACCACCATCGGCGATGTGGCCGGTGACGCGGCCGGGAACAGTTATCTGGTCCATACCATGCCGCAGGACCAGAGCAGCGCTGTCCTGCGCAAGGTCTCGCCCTCAGGAGCGCTCATCTGGCAGAACACGTATCCCATCACCGCCTACCGGGTGGAAGTGGGGGCGGATCAGGCTCCGGTGCTGAGCGGCTATCCGGCCGGTGGTGGGGTGGGCGCCGCCTTCCTGAAGGTCGACCCGGCCGGTGCCCAGCTGTGGGTGAACAACGATGCCGATGGACCCAACAACGGGTTCCTGCTCCATGCCCAGATGATGATGGACCCCTACGACAACGCCTACCTCTGCGCGGGCACCCTGTTCGCCATGGGCATCTGCAAGGTGAACAGCGATGGCACCACGGGATGGTACGTCACCACACCGAGCAGTTATTCGAACGGCTTTGCGTTGGGCAACGACCACGCGGTGTACGTCACCGGCGGTGGCACGGCCCGTCTGGCGCAACCGGTCCCGGGCGTGCTCGTGGCACCGCGGGTGCTGCTCGATGGACCATACGTGAGCGGCACCGGCCTGATGAGCGACGGCGCGCGCGCGGCCGGGCTGCTCCCTCTGGCGGATCCTTACCCGGCGATGGGCTACGTGCACACGGGGCCTCCATCGCCCTCCACGAACGCTTCCGTCCTCTCCGTCACCGGACCGAACGCCATCGTGGACCATGTGCTGGTGGAACTGCGCGACGATGCGGACAACACGCAGGTGCTGGCCTCGCGCACCGCCTTGCTGCAGCGGGATGGCGATGTGGTGGACGTGGACGGGGTGAGCCCGGTGGGGATCGCAGCACCGGCCGGTGACTACTTCCTGGCCGTGCGCCATCGCAACCACCTGGGCTGCATGACCGCCGTCCCGGTCGCGCTGAACGGGACCTCCACCACCGTGGACCTCACGCAGGCCGGCACGTCCACGTACGGCACGAACGCGCGGCGGTCGGTGGGCCCGGTGATGACGCTGTGGTGCGGCGATGCCACCTTCAACGGCCAGGTGAAGTACGCGGGGGCCGGCAACGACCGCGATGCCATCCTGGTGCGGATCGGCGGTCTGGTGCCGACCAATACGGTGCAGGGCTACTTTGCCGAGGACGTGAACCTGGACGGCACCGTGAAGTACGCCGGAACGGACAACGACCGGGACCGTGTGCTGCAAACGCTCGGCGGTGTCGTCCCCACCGCGGTGAAGAACGCCCAGTTGCCCTGAGCCTGGCCCGGTCGCCACGGCCCCGGCGTTCGTGCGTCCATGGCGATGTTCACGGGTCGCCGAGCACCTGTCCCTCCTCCACCCAGGTCCGTGGCCTTACGCCGACCTCGCCTCCGGGTGTATCCGCGATGATCTCGAGAGCGCCAAGGAGATGGTGCTCGTGCGCCTTGGTCCGGTAAACCAATGCACCATCGATCGCTCCGTCCACGAGTGACCACCCCTGCGGTGTGCCCGGCAACCCCGCCGGATGGCGAAGAACATGGATGAGCACGGGCTCCGTTCCCGCATCGGCCCATACGTACACGTTCGAGCTCAGTCCGACCGCCAATCGCTCCGGCGTCAGCACCTCCCCGTCGCGCAAGCGGAAGAAGCCGAGCACCCCCCATCGCTCGCGGGTCATGAGGATCTGCGTGCCGGGCAAGGGCGAGAGGCCACGCACGTAGTGACCATTGTGCTCTTGGTCGATGGTGAGGTCCACCTGGCCGGTGATCACCAGGTCATCCACATCATCGCCGTTCAGGTCCACGCGTTCATCCGGCGGAATGCCCGGCGGCACCTTCACCTGCGGTGCCGCGGGCTCATGCCCGAAGTCGAAGAGCGGATCTCGGACCACAGGCTTCGGCGGAAGCGGATCACCTTCCTCGCCATAGCCGTTCGGCACACGCACCACATGCTTCGTCCTCAGCACCACCCGGCCATAGGGATACGGCAGTTCGAACGCGAAGGCCGCGACGCTCGTGCCGCGGTGGTTCGCGCTGCGCAGCACCAGGGCGTGCCCGTCATGATGATCGCCCGTACCGTACCAACCGTCCTGGTCCTTCGTGATCGCCGGACCGAACGGACGCTCCAGCAGCCAGAACTCCGTGAGGTGGTCCTCATCGGTCCAGCTCAGTTGCTTGAAGTGGATGCGTGCCGCCAGCAGGCCGGTGTCCAGCCGTGTGCTCTCCTCCAATGTGTACCAGCGCTGGTTGCTGGGTGTGTTCCACATCAGGATGGCGTTGCCACTGAGCGTGCGCACGCCCACCAGGTGCTTGCCCAGGTAGCCGGGTTGCTGTGGATCGGCGATGTGGATCGTTCGGGTGGTGATCAGCAGGTCCGCGATGCCGTCGC
>JAEUSW010000137.1 GCA_016788285.1 Flavobacteriales bacterium | reverse complement strand
GGCGGGCCGATCTGCAGTACCGGAGAAGGGACTCGAACCCTTACAACCTTACGGTCACACGCCCCTGAAACGTGCGCGTCTACCAATTCCGCCACTCCGGTGGGTGTGGGCTTTTCTGCGTCAGGGGGTGCAAATATAGCGGTCGCGATCGATCCGACGGACGGTCGTACCGGTGTGTGCCCGCGGTACCTTCGGGGACATCGCGCGCAGCATGACCGGCTTCAGGCGAATGGCGGATGGCGGTGCGGTGGAGCCCATCGCCCACCTGGGCGGCCTGCTGGCCGGCGCGCCGGACGCCCTGCTCCGCATCGGCAGCGACAGCCAGAACCTGGGCGACCGGACCATCTACACCACCACGGTGGTGCTGCGCTACCGCGGCAACGGCGCCCACGTGATCTATCGCCGCGAGCGGGCCACGCGCATCACCGACATGTGGACGCGGCTGTGGGGCGAGGTGGAACGCAGCCTGGCCGTGGCGCGTTGGCTGAACCACGAAGGCCGCCTGCCCATCCACGGCATCGACCTGGACCTCAACCCCGACCCCGCCACCGGCAGCCATCGGCTGCACAGCGCCGCCGTGGGGTTCGTGAAGGCGCACGGGTACGAGCCGCGGACCAAGCCCGACCTGCTGATGGCCACCTGGGCCGCCAACCTCCTGTGCAACCGGGCCGGCCGGACGCACGAAACCCCCCACCGGGCTGAGCCCTAGGCAGGGGGTTCGTGACTCTTCAGATTGACCGTTGAACTACTTGGACAGGCCTTGTTACGCCTGCCCCGGACGCGGAGTTTCGCCCCCACCCCGGATACTCGACAGACCCTTCCTGCTATTCGACCGATCCGGTGTTCCGGCCGACGAAGACCGGGTGCGCTCAATTCACATCGGGCAGGAAGCTGTGCTTCTCCCCGAAGTGGAGCATCTGCTTCACGAAGTCGTCCGGGAACTCCAGCTTCACATCGGTGATGCCCCCGGAGGCGTCCAGGACCGGCACCATCTGCGGCTGGATGAACCCCGCATAGGGCGCGGTGCGGATGCGTTCGGCGCGCTTCAGCACCTCGGCATGCACGGCCGGGTCCACCTTCACCCCGTAGGTCTCCACCAGCGCCTTGCCCGCCTCGTGGTCGCCCTGGCTCTTGATGCGCTGCACTTCACGCAGCAGTTCGCCGAAGAGGGTGCGGAGCTTCTGGTAGTCGCGGATGTCGTAGTAGGTGGCTCCGTCGCGCACCACCTTGGCCACCACGCCCTCCTTCAGGCCCTTCTCCACCACCCAGGCGCTCACCCACATCCGGTTGCGCATGTGGGCCTCCTCGATGTCCTTGCCCGGCTTGATGCGCCGCAACTGGACCAGCAGCCCGTTGCGCAGGTAGCCGTCATACTCGGCCATGCCCACTTCGAGGCTGGGCATCACCCCCAGCTCCACGAGCTTGGGGTCCATGATGAAATAGAGCGCGACGAGATCGGCACGGCCCTCCTCCAGGGTGCTGGCGTAGCTCTTGAGCGTCTGGTCCGTTTCGCCCACGCCGGGCTCCAGCTGGCCGCTGGCGTGGCCCACCACCTCGTGGAGGGCTGTATGCAGCTTGCCCGCCAGCGCGCCGTGCGCCTTGGCCCGTGCGATCTCCTCCGCATCGTGGCAGAAGACCTCCAGCGTGCTGCTGCCCGCGCTCTTCTCGTACGCCTCGCTGATGTTGCCGAGGCTCACGCTCTTGCTGCCATGGGCCGCGCGGATCCAGTTGGCGTTGGGCAGGTTGACCCCGACCGGTGTGCTGGGCGCCGCATCGCCGGACTCGCCGGCCGTGTTGATGAACCGGTAGGTGATGCCCACCACGTTCCTCTTCTTGTGCTCGGGCATCAGGGGGCTGTTGTCCTCGAACCACTGCGCATTGCGCTGGATGGCCAGCATGTTGCGGGTGGCCTCCGGATCGTTCACCTCCACGATGCTCTCGTAGCTGCCGCGCTTGCCCAGCGGATCATTGTACACCTCCACGAAACCGAGGATGAAGTCCACGCTGTTGGTGGTGTCCCTCACCCAGGCGATGTTGAAATCGTCCCAGGTGCGCAGGTCGCCCGTGCGGTAGTACTGGATCAGCACATCGATGGCCTTGCGCTGCTGAGGGTTCTCCGCCACCGCGGCGGCCTTCTCCAGCCACTTGACGCTTTCCTCCAGGGCCGGTCCGTACAGGCCGCCCACCTTGTACACCTGTTCCTGCAATCGGCCGTCGGCCCCGCGCACGATGCGGCTGTTGAGCCCGTGGGCCAGGGGCATCGCGGGGTCGTCCTGCTTCTCGCGCGCCGCGTAGAAGGCCTCCACCTCGGCCTGCGTGACGCCCGGTCCGTAGAAGTTCACCGCGCTGGCCTGCACCAGGTCCTTGCCGGCCTCGAGGCTCACCTTCTTGGCCGCCACCGCGGGATCGAACATGGTGGTGAGCACCTCCGCCGGCAGGGTGGCGCCGCAGCCCTTGAGCAGTGCCTCGAAGTAGCCCCGGCTGAACGCGGGCTCGTGCTTGTCGTTGCTGTAGTGGTGGTGGATGCCGTTGCTGAAGAAGACCTGCTTGGCGTAGGTGAGGAAGTCGGTCCACTCCGCTCCCGTGCGATCGCCCTTGTGCTCGCGCAGGATGCGCTCCAGCGCGCGGCGCACCTGCAGGTTGTGCCTGTGGTTCTGGTCCCACAGGATGTCGCGCCCGGCCAGGCCGGCCATGTTGAGGTAGTAGGCCAGTTGCTTCTGCTGCAGGCTGAGCTGCTCCCAACCCGGCACCTGGTAGCGCAGGATGCGCACATCGGCGAACTGGTCGGTCTGCCAGATGAAGCTGTCCGGCGCGGCCGCGATGGGCGCGGCGGAGCGGGCGCGCACCCTCGGGCCACCGTCGTGGAAGGCGGTGAGGATCGGCAGCAGAAGCAGCGGTAGGGCGTGAACGGTCTTCATGGCGTTGGAGGTGCGGGGTGCGAGGGGAGGTGCGATCGACGCGGGCTAGTGGATGACCATGTTGGCGCGGGCCTGCTCCACCAGTTTCTTCAGGCGGTGGTAGGCGGCCAGCTGCTTGTTGTAGCGCTTCAGGTCGGCGTGGCTCAAGGTGTTCACGTGCAACAGGTCCATCTTGTCGGCCAGGTCGTGCAGCTTCACCCGGATGGCCAGGGGATCCTGCATCACCCGCTCGATGTAGGCCTCGTAGTCCTCGTCCGTGCGCCGGCTGATGTGCACCAGCGCCTTGAGGATGCGCTCCGGGAACCCCTTCTCCTGGAGCTCGGTGACGGTGACACTGCTGCGCTCCAGGACATCGTGCAGGGCTCCGAGCACCTGCTCCTCCAGGTCATGGCCGCGCATCATCACCCGCATCACATGCAGGATATAGGGCTTCTCGAACCGGTCCACCTGGCCTTTGTGGACCTTGGCGGCCAGCCGGATGGCGCGCTCCAGCAGGTGTTCCTGCAACGGGTTCACTTGTCCAGGGTGATGCGGAGGTCGAGGGCCGTGGGATCCTTCATGATCACGCTCCAGTCCGTGTCGAGCTTCAACTGCCGGGGCTCGGGGCTCTCCTGGCTCACCCCTTCGGCCACCTGACGGTCGCGGATGGCCTCGGCGAAGGTGAAGCTGTACTTGTAGTGCATGCTCTGCAGAAAAGCCGTGGGGTCGGTGCTGTCGCCCGGGGCGTCCGCCCCCATGTCATCGCCCATCTCCAGAGCGTGCCGGTTGTTGGTGCGCACCAGGGTGCTGCCGTCCCAACGGAAGAAATCGTGCGTGATCCCGGTGCTGTCCGGCATCAGCACGTTGAGCGCGCCGTTCAGTGCGGTGATGTCCTTGAAGCGGAAGGTGAGGCGCTGGACGTACTTCTCCTTCTTGTTCACCTTCACCTTGCTGATGCCCGGCAGGGACTTGAGGGTGGCGGCCTGGTCCTTCATGTCCAGGTCGCCGGGCCCGCCATCATCGCCCTTGCCCTTGCCCTCGCCCATGGCCTCGAGGCTTTTCAGCATCTCACCGAGAGCGCTCATGTCCACCACGTACTCCATGGTGCCGCTGCCGTCCTTCTTGAAGGTGTAGTTCTCCTCGATGGTGAGGCAGCCGGTGAGCAGGAGAACGGCCGCCAGGGCTGACAGCAGGGAGCGCAGGGTGCGGGGCATGGCGCAATGTAGCACCATGGCCGGAAGTGCCCGAGGACCGGCCGAACGGCCGGTGGATCAGAAGGCCAACCGCCCCTGCTGCTCCATGGCCAGGCGCAGCTGGCCCACCTCCTTGCGCAGTTCCACCACGCTGCGGGCCAGGTCGTCGCGGCTCATGTTGGGCTCGGGCAGCTCGGCGCTGATGAAGTGCACGAACTTCCACACTTCCAGCACGTTGGTGACCTGCACCTCGAAGGGTGCGTAGAGCGGATTGGTGCTGCAGAGCAGCAGGGTGCCCTTCTCCTTCAGCTGGTTGTACACCACCTTGAAGACGATGCCGTCGTCCTTGGTGACCACGATGTAGGGCTGGCCATCGCGGATGGTCTGCCAGTTCTGCACGTACTCGCCGGTGACCCAGGACCCATCGCCCACCGGCGGCATGCTGTCGCCGCTGATCTGGAAGGTGCGGTACTTGCGGTCCTTGGCCAGGAAGGGCATCTGGAAGGTGGGCAGGATGCTGATGTACTCCGGATCGGCATAGCCCAGCGCGTAGCCGGCCTTGGCCTTCTCGGGCACC
>JAEUSW010000131.1 GCA_016788285.1 Flavobacteriales bacterium | reverse complement strand
TCGCCGGCCACCTTGAGCTCGCAGGTCATCTCCCCCTTGTCCCGGTACTGCACGCTCACGCGCTTGTCCCGCTGGAGCATCTCATGCTCGAGGTCATCGGCCACCTCCTGGAGCACCTCCTTCAGGTCCCGGAAGAGGACCAGGATGCGGTGGTAGACATCCTGTTTCATGCCGCTCTTGTGGTGCAGCATGCGCAGGATCATCTCGCGCGGGCCGGGGGGCGCCGGCGCGGGGGGCGGGGTGGTTCTCCTTGGGCTCATCAGTAGGCGCGGGCAAAAATGACCCGGCGTGCGCTGGGGCGTCCGGTGACCATGCAGGTCCCCGGGGTGGTGTCACCGTCAAGAGGGATGCAGCGGATGGTGGCCTTGGTCTCCTCCTTCACCCGCTCCTCGGTCTCGGCCGTGCCGTCCCAATGGGCGAGGATGAACCCGCCCTCCTCGATGGCCACCTTGAACTCGTCATAGGTGTTCACCGCCCGGGTGTACCGCTCGCGCATGGCCAGGGCCTTCTGGTAGAGGTTGTCCTGGATGGCCTCCAGCAGATGCTCCACCTTCTCGGCGATGTCCGTGGCCTGCATCACCTGCTTTTCCAGGGTGTCCCTACGGGCCACCTCCACCGTCCCGTTCTCCATGTCACGCGGGCCCACGGCGATGCGCACCGGAACGCCCTTCAGCTCATGCTCGGCGAACTTCCAACCGGGCTTCTTGGTGTCATCGTCGTCCAACTTCACGGCAATGCCCTTGGCGCGCATCGCCGCGATCATGGGGGCCACGAACGCGCTGATGGCGCCCAGTTGCTCGGCGTTCTTCGCGATCGGCACGATGACCACCTGGACCGGTGCGAGCTTGGGCGGCAGGACAAGCCCGTTGTCGTCGCTGTGGGTCATGATCAACGCGCCCATCAACCGGGTGCTCACGCCCCAGCTGGTGGCCCATACGTGCTCCTGGCGGTTCTCCTTGTTGGTGAACAGCACGTCGAAGGCCTTGGCGAAGTTCTGTCCGAGGAAGTGCGAGGTCCCGGCCTGCAGGGCCTTGCCGTCCTGCATCATGGCCTCGATGCAATAGGTCTCCTCCGCCCCGGCGAAGCGCTCACCCGGCGTCTTGATGCCCTTGATCACGGGCATGGCCAGCCACTCCTCGGCGAAGCGACGATAGACCTCCAGCATGCGCTCGGTCTCCTCGATGGCCTCCTGCCTGGTGGCATGGGCGGTGTGTCCCTCCTGCCAGAGGAACTCGGCCGTGCGCAGGAACAGGCGCGTCCGCATCTCCCAACGCACCACGTTGGCCCATTGGTTGATCAACAGCGGCAGGTCCCGGTAGCTCTTGATCCAGCCGCGGTAGGTGTTCCAGATGATGGTCTCGCTGGTGGGGCGCACGATGAGCTCCTCCTCCAGCTTCGCCTCGGGGTCCACCACCACCCCGTAGACGGGATCGCTCTTCAGCCGGTAATGGGTGACCACGGCGCACTCCTTGGCGAAGCCCTCCACGTGGCTGGCCTCCTTGGCCAGGTAGCTCTTGGGGATGAAGAGCGGGAAATAGGCGTTGACGTGCCCGGTCTCCTTGAACATGCCGTCGAGGGCCCGCTGCATCTTCTCCCAGATGGCATAGCCGTGCGGCTTGATCACCATGCAGCCCCGCACATCGCTGTGCTCGGCCATGTCGGCCTTCAGCACCAGGTCGTTGTACCATTGCGCGTGGTCGTCCGCACGCTTTGTCAGGATGTCCGCCATGAGGGCCGCCGGGTGGTATTATTTTTGATGCAGACGAGGCGGTCAAAAGTAC
>JAEUSW010000082.1 GCA_016788285.1 Flavobacteriales bacterium | reverse complement strand
CCGTTCGCCGTGCGCCTCCGCCAGGATGAGCGCGTAGGCACCGGCGTGCGTGTGGCTGTACGTGATGCGCAGGAACTTCAGCTCGACCTTGTCCATCCTCTCCGTGCGGGGCCGTGAAGATAGGCAGCGGCCGCGAGTTGCACGCCGTGCCGGATGTCCGGTGCGTTACCGCTCGGCGTTCAGCTTCTTCGCCGCCGCGATCAGTTGGGGCAGCACCTCGAAGGCGTCGCCCACGATCCCGTAGTCCGCGGCCTTGAAGAAGGGCGCCTCGGGGTCCTTGTTGATCACGCAGATCACCTTGCTCTGGTTCACCCCCGCCAGGTGCTGGATGGCTCCGCTGATGCCGATGGCGATGTACAGGTCGGGCCGGATGGCCACGCCGGTCTGCCCCACATGCTCGTGGTGCGGGCGCCAGTGGTCGTCGGCCACCGGACGGCTGCAGGCCGTGGCGGCGCCCAGTTCGCGGGCCAGCTCCTCGATGGGCCCCCAGTTCTCCGGGCCCTTCATGCCGCGGCCGCCGCTCACCACGCGCTCGGCCTCCGGCAGCGGGATGCCGGCCCCGGCCTTGCGCAGCTCCTTCACGGTCACGCGCGCCGGGCCCAGGTCACCGGCGAACTCCTCCACCGATGCGGGGGCGCCGCCCGTGGTGATGGGCACGCTGTTGGGGCTGAGGCTCACCACCCGCACGGGGCTGCTCACCTCCACGAAGGCGCGGGCCTTGCCGCTGAACACGTTGCGGCGGAAGCGGCCGCCCTCGGGCAGGCCGGTGGCGCCGGCCACGTGGCCGGCCTTCATCCGCGCCGCGACGCGCGGAGCCACGGCCTTGCCGGTGGCATCGGCCACGCACACGATGGTGGTGGCGTTGGACGCCTCGGCCACGGCGCACACCAGCTTGGTGAGCTGCTGGCCGTCCACGGCCTTCACGGCGCGGGCCACCACCACCTTGGCGGCGCCATTGGCCCCCAGGGCCTCCAGCCCCTGCGCGTCGCCGAAGGTCACGGCGGTCACCGGGCCGCCGGCCAGCTGGCTGGCGTAGGTCACGGCCTCCTGTGCGGACTTCGGGAGCTTCTCACCGCGGGTGTCGATGAAGACGATCGTGCTCATCTGGGATCTTCGGTTTGAGGGCCTGCCACAGGGGCCGGCTTCCAGTTCATTTCTTCGGGTGCTCGCTGCGTCCTCGTTCGATCAGATCACCTTGGCCTCGGTGTGCAGCAGCGCGATCAGCGTGCCGGCCTGGTCGGCGGGGATGAGCTTCACCGCGCCCTTGGCCGGCGGCAGCTCGAAGCGGACCGTGGCGGCCAAGGGCCCCTGCCCGGAGGCAGGCACCACCTGCAACGGTTTGGTGCGGGCGGCCATGATGCCGCGCATATTGGGGATGCGCTGCTCGGCCATGCCCTTGGCGGCCCCCAGCACACAGGGCAGGGTCACCTCCAGCACTTCCACGCCGCCGGGCACATCGCGTTCCACGATGGCTGTGGTGCCACTGACGTCCAGTTTGCTGGCCAGGGGCACATAGGGCAGGTCCAGCAGTTCGGCGAGCATGGCGCCCACCTGGCCGCCGTTGTGATCGATGGTCTCCTTGCCGGCCAGGATCAGGGTGAAGCCCTTGTCCTTGGCGTAGGCGGCCACTTCGGCGGCCACCTGGAAGGCGTCCTGCGGCCGGGCGTCCACACGCACCGCCTCATCGGCGCCGATGGCCAGGGCCTTGCGGATGGTGGCCTCGGTGTCGGCAGGGCCCACCGTGATGGTGGTGACGGTGCCGGCACCGGCCGCCTCCTTCAGCTCCAGGGCGCGCACCAGGGCGTACCACTCATCGTAGGGGTTCACGATGAAGGTGACGCCGTTGCCGTCGTACTGGGTTTGGTCCGCCGAGAAGGCGATGCGGGCCGTGGTGTCGGGCACCTGGCTGATCAGGACGAGGGTCTTCATGTTCGAGGAACATTGCCGCGGCGGGATGGTTCGTGGGGTCCGGCAGCGGGGCGCGAAAATAAGGGGCGGTCCGATAGCCCAAGGCCGTTTAACTTACCGCCACCCGATCCCAAGCCTCATGCGAACCCGCTGCTTATCCGCCATCGCACTGGGCCTGCCCCTGCTCGTGCCGGCGCAACTGTTCGTGACCAACGCCCTCGACCTGGATGGCGCTGATGACCAGGCCCAGCTGGCCAACGCGTCCGCCTTGGTGGCCGGCGCCCCGGGCATGACGCTGGCCTGCCGGGTGAAGCCACGCAACACGGCGCCCGCCTTCCCCGACCTGGACGGCTTCTGCGGCATCCGCAACAACGTGGACGCCGACCTCTATTTCATCCAGGTGGGGCCGCAG
>JAEUSW010000060.1 GCA_016788285.1 Flavobacteriales bacterium | reverse complement strand
GCATGTCGTCACCGTGGCGATGGCCGCGGTCCGCGCGGGCAGCAGCACCCGGGCGATGCGCCACACGGCGATCGCGCACAGCAGCGCCTGCGCCACCACCACGGGCCAGAGCGAGGCGCCGTTGAGGCTCAGGCCCCGGATGAAGGCCCCGTACCAGAACGGGCGGTCCACCGGCACCAGGCCCTCGAACGCGCTGGCCAGGTAGGTGCCCGTGTCGGCATAGACCAACGGATATCCGTTCATCAGCGCGACGCTGAGCACACCGACGGTGGCGAGCAGCACCGCCAGGCCATCGCGGAGGAGCGGATGAAGCGCGGGCATCGCCCGCGAAGATGGGTCACCGCTCCACGATGATGGGCCGCGACCGCCTCCGACCATCGCTCCCTGTGACCATCATCCGGTAGGCACCGGGCGCCAGACCACGAAGGTCCACCTCGGCCCGATCCCCGGCGAGGCGGCGCTGCAGGACGACCCGCCCATCCAGTGCCATCACCTGCAGATGCTCCAGGGGCGCAAAGGATCGGATGGTGATCCGGTCCCTCGCAGGGTTGGGGAAGAGCAGCAGTGAAGCCTCCTCCTCCACAGGGACCCCGGTGCCGACCGTGGCCACCAGGGTGCTGGTGTTCGTGCGGACCGGCGCATTGAAGTCGAAGTAGATGTCCGCCGCGTTGGCCAGCACCGTGCCGGCCACCACCGGTTGGTGCGGACGGATCCGGAACCCCACCGCGCCGTGGCTTCCAGGCTCGTTCACGTTGCTGTCCGGCAGCAGGATGTTCGCGAAGCGCCATTCCACCACGCGGTCGGGCTTGAAGCTCACGGTGAACGGATGGCTGGCCGCTCCCTGCTCGAACGTGGCCATGTCCAACGAGGAAGCCAGCGTGTCGGTGATCACCACGGTGAAGGCCGTGTCCGTGCCGGTGTTCTGGAAGCGGATCACGTAGTCGATCCACTCGTCCTGGGATAGGATGTACTCGCTGGCGCTCTGGCCGGTGCTGGTGAAGGCCGTTTTGTCGTTGGGGTCGAAGGCCCCGGTGATGGTGCGTGCGGAGGTCCAGCTGTTGTTCGCCAGGTTCGTTTCCGGACCGTCGTTCACGGCGGTGAACACGATATCGGCCGAGGCCCCGAGGGGCGCCTGCACATCCACCGTGGCGGTGACCTGCACCTGCAGGGTGGCGAACGGGGTCAGCGCCGGCAGCACCCAGCTGACCTGGTTCGGCAGCACACTGGTGGGCGCGGGGGTCGCGCTGACGAAGGTGAGCGGGTACAGCAGCTGGGCCGTGACGGTGATGGTGCCGCTGCCACTGCCTCCCAGCTCGGTGACCCGGGCCCAGGCGGTGTGCCCGAAACCGGGGCGTGCCGCATTGTTCACCGCCGACACGGCAAGGTCCATCGGTGCGCCGGCCGAGGCGCCGATGTCGAGCGTGGTCGATCCACCGCTCACGGTGAACGGGATCGGCTCCGCCTGCGGACAGGTCGGCTCCACCGCGGGGTCGAGCACGGTGAGTGTGTAGGCCCCGTCGATTAGGTCCGCGGCGAACCGCCCGTCGGTGCCGGTGATCGCCAGCTGGGCGCCCGGGTCCACCTGCAGCGTGCGGTAGGGGATGCCCGGCTCGCCACCGTCCTGCACGCAGTCCGTGTCCGCGTCCGCGAACAGGACGCCGGTCACGCTCCCGCACCCCGGCCCCACCTCGGGCATGGTGAAGGTCAGGGAGCTGGTGCAGCCGCTGGCATTGTAGTCGAAGAGGACCTCATAGGCCCCGGCGGCCAACCCCCCGATGGCGCTCGCGATCGAGCCGTTGGTGGTGGTGCTCAACACCACCTGGCCGCCTTGCGAGACCACCACTTCGGCCGGCCAGGCTCCGGTCTGTGTCAGGTGCAGGATGCCGTCCGCGTTGCCGCAGCTCGCCGGCGTGATCTGGTCGACGCTCCAGTACCACGCCGTGTCCAGTTCGGGCAACGGTCCGGCGTAGCCGAAGCTCGAGCATCCGAAGGCGTCGCTCACGGTGTACGGGTAGTTCTGGCCGGCGCATAGACCCACGAAGATGGGATCACCCTGGGTGGTGTACGCCTGGGGTGGACCCCAATCGAAGCTGTACGGCGGTGTGCCGCTGAACATGGTGGCCGGGAACGCCATGGCCCCGTTGCACTGGCCGGTGCAGGGCACGCCGAACCCCACATACGGCTCCGCGCCCGCCAAGGTGCCCGGCCCGGCAGGTCCGATCGTGGGGTCGTTCGGTACGTTCGCGCTGAAGGTCTGCTGCAGGCCCAGGTCATCCGTCACCGTGACGTCGTAGCCGCCCGCGGAGAGCCCGCTGATGCTCGCGGTGCCCTGACCGTTCGGCGGAGCGGGCGACCAGACGTAGCTGTACGGCGCGGTGCCTCCCCCCACCAGGGCGGTGATGCTGCCATTGGCCTCCGTGCAGTTCTCCGGCGTGATGAGGAAGGAGCAGCTCAACTGGGCCTGGGCCACCGACCAAACGATCACCATCGGAAGCAGGAAGGCTGTGCGCATGCGGGTCATGTTGCCGGGAAGACGAGGCGGGCGCGAAAGGGTTGGCCGTAGCCCTCGATCGATCATCCCTTGGCCCAAGATCGGGCATCCGCCACGACCACGCGTTCCCCGGTGCGGATGGCCCCAGGTCAGGACCGACCATCGGCAACCTTGCGCCCCATCGCCGTCTTCCGGTACAGCATACCTTGGGATCATGGGTCATCGCCTCCTCATCACCCTGCTTGTCCTGATCGGGCTCCATGGCGCACGCGGCCAGGAGTTCGTTCAGCACCATCTGCCGAACGATACCGTCTCCGCGGACCCGCCGCTGGTCAGGGCCTTGCCGAACGGCGACCTGTGGGCGGCCTGGACCAGTCAGGACATCCGTACCTCGCCCTGGACCTCGCGCCTTCATGTGCGCAAGCTCGATGCAGGGGGGCAGATCCTGGTTTCCAATGATCTCCGATTCCCCAATCCGGGTGGATGGTTGATGCTGCAGGGGGCCACGCTTCTACCCGGGGGAGGCCTGGCCTTGGTCGGCTATTTCGATTCGAAGGGGGTGCTCATCCGCTTGGATGCGGGCGGTCAACTGATGGCTGCGACACACTATTCCATGACCATGACCGAGGCGTTCTCCGACGTGCGTCTTCGGCCCGATGGTTCGATGATGCTGGTCGGCAGATGCAGAACAGGTGGGGAGCAGCTTCCCTGGGTCGTTCATACGGATGCCGACGGCGGCCCGCTCGATGCGTGGAGCGATCGGATCCCGGGCATGGAGGGCGCGCTGCGGTTCACGAAGCCGACCGCCGATGGCGGTACCCTGATGTTCGGCAGCCACTATGCCTCCGTCGATACATCGGGCATGCATGTGGTGAAGCTGGACAGCTCGGGTGTGATGCAGTGGGGCCGATCCCTTGCAGCGCGTCAGCTGATCCCGGTGCAGGCGGTCCAACGGGCCGATGGTGGATGGCTCGTGCTGGCCCAGCAACTGGTGCAGACCGGTGTGCTGTCCGGGGCACCCGTGCTCCTGCGGATCGGTGCGGACGGGACCATCGGGCCCAACACGCGGCTCTGGGCGGGGCCGCCGATCAGCGCACCGCACGGGGAGTGCTCCCTGGACCGGCTGCCGGACGGCTCCCTCATCGCCACCACGCAGCTGAACGGAACGCTCGGCACCGCGCTGTTCACCCTGGACAGTGCCGGGGTGCCTGCATCCGCTGTGCGTGTCGTCGCGGACAGTGCGCTGGCGCGCGTCATCAAGGCCCTGGCCATGAACGATGGGGACCTGGTGCTCACCGGCTCGCGCACCAACACGGCCCTCGGAAAGAGCGCAGGCCTGATCGCCCGCTGGGATCCGGCCAACTCCTTCCCGTGTGGCAGCTCCACGATGCCGGTGTTCACCGATGACATCGTGCTCGGCCTCGACTCCGCGTTCGTCCGCATCCCGCTCAGCCCGATCGTGGAGGACATCACCGCCTAGATCGTCGCGGATACCATCACCTGGACCGTGACGGACCCCTGCGCGATCAGCACCGAGGTGGGCGGGACGCCCGATGTGGCCGCCGGGCTCCGGGTGTTCCCCAACCCGGCCGCCGATCGCGTGCAGGTGGACGGGCTTGCGGGCCTGGAGGAGCTCCTGCTGCTGGACGCGCAAGGGGCCCTGGTGCACCGCTGGAGCGCACCGTTGCCGCAGGTGATCGAGCTGCGGGCCGTGCCGGACGGCCTGTATCTGCTGCGGGCCGGTCAGGGTGCCGCGGTGAGGACCACCCGCCTCGTGGTGCAGCGTTGATCCGGACCGCGCGCCGCTACCGCCTTCCTGCTGCGATCGCCACCGCACCCCACGGGATCAACCACGACACCCG
>JAEUSW010000343.1 GCA_016788285.1 Flavobacteriales bacterium | reverse complement strand
CCGTCACCGTCCTGCACGCAGATCTCCTGCCCGGCCGCGCCCAGGTTGCCGCAGCTGCCGCTGAACAAGGCATAGTTCAACTGGCTGGCCGTCAGGCCACCGCTCTGGGCATTGCCCAGCAGCGTCATCCGATGGATCGTGTTCGGCCCGGAGTTGAAGGTGTACCACACGCCCTGGTTGTTCAGCACCGGGGTGCAGGTCGTGTACGCGTCGTTCTGCGCGCAGCTGTTGTCGCCGGTGGTGGAGATGCCGCTGCCGTCCTGCGGATAGCTGATGATGCTCTGGGCACCGGCGCAATCATCGTTGGCCGGGCGCGGGCACACCGCGCCGCAACCGATCTGCAGCTCGAAGGCGCCGTCGGCGAAGGGCGAGGGGCTGTGCACGGCGATGTAGTACGTCTGGCCGCCCTGGGCGAAGAACTCGAGCTGGCTGCGGTTGGTGCAGGCCCCGCCGAAGTCGTCGCTCATCGTGTAGCAGCTCAGGGTGTTGCAGTCCGGTCCGGTGAACACGCTGAGGCGCGTATCGAACGCGGTGCCCGCACCGCAGGTGCTGAGGATGATGTTCTCATCGGAGGCGGCCGTATAGGTGTACCACAGCGAACCTCCGCTCACCCCGCTGTTGGTGAAGGGGCAGGCGTTGGCCGGCAGCGTGGGCAGCTTGTTGTCCGTGTTGCCGGTCACCGAGCCCGGGCAGCTCAGGGGGATGGCACCGGAGCAGACGATGTTCGCCACACAGGGGATCGTCGGGGCCGTGGCGATCACGTTCAGCGTGTACGCACCGCTCGCACGGCGGGCATCCCAGAGCACCGGGTAGTAGTAGGCGCCGGGTGCCAGGTTCGCGAAGTTGATCGTGGCGTTCGGCGCACACGTGGTGAAGTCGAAGCTCTGCGAGTTCACGAAGAGGCTGCCGCAGTCGCCGTACATGTTCAAGGAGACGATGCCCGAGACCGGCGAGCCGCAGTAGTTGATCTGCACGTTGGCGCACTCGGTGAGCAGGAAGCTCTCCCACACCCAGCCGCTCACGTCCTCGTCCACGCCGTCCCAGAAGCGGATGTTGCTCAGTGTGCCGTCCTTGGTGGCGCAGTCGCGGGTGCCGGTGAACACCAGCGGGCTGCCGATGCTCAGGGGGCTGGCCGCAGGGTTCTCGCTGCTGCACAGGTCGTTCGCCGGAGGTGTGCAGGCGGTGAACTCGAGGTTCCAGTCGTGGCCATTGTCGTTCCAGCGGTTGTCCCACTCGATGTAGAACGTCTGTCCAGCGGCTCCGGCGAAGGTCACGTCCGAGGCGAAGTTGAAGGCCGTGCAGCCGTCATCGTCACCGCCATAGGGGACCAGCGATCCGCACGTGCCCTCATGGATCGTCACGAAGGTGTCGTCGTTGGTGGTGTTGGGCGGGTTGCACGAGCTCACACGCACCTTGCCGTCGGCCGGCAGGGTGTAGCTCCACCAGCGGGCCCCCGTGGGCAGCGTGCCGTTCACCAGGGCGTTGGTGGCGGTGCCGCAGTTGATGGGGCCGTGGCTGTTGGTGCCCACCACGGCGGCCTGCGCACCCGCGCAGGTGGCGTTGCAGCAGCTGGTGAGGTCGGGCAGGGTGATCGTGCAGAAGGCCTCGGTGGGGTGCTGGACGGTCACGTCCACGATGGTGCCGTTGGGGTAGGGGCCCAGCACGTACTGGCCCACGCCCACGCCGCTCGGCTCCGTATCACCCGCGTAGTCGGTGACGATGTCCACCGCACCCGTGCTCGTGGCGTCCGTCACGTCCACCGTGATGGTGAAGGTGCCCGCACCGCAGTTGTCGTTCACCGTGGCCGTCGCCGTGGGGAAGGTGCAGTCGAAGCAGACCACCTTCCACTCCCAGGGATCGTACACGGCACTGGTGGCGCATTGGACGCTGCCGTCGCTGGTGAACGTCATGTAGATGAAGTTCCCCGTGGCGGACACATCCACCGCGAAGAAGTCCGGGTCGGTGGTGAGGATGCCGCTGCCCGCAGGACCGAGGTTGCCGGTATTGGCCGGGTTGGCGAAGAGCACCGGGTAGGTGTTGTCCGGACCATCGTAGATGATCAGGTCATCGAAGTTGCTGGTCTCGATCGTGCCGCGGGTGAAGAACAACCGGAGGGTTCCGCTACCCTGGCTGGAGTACAGCCAGCTCTGGTTGTCGTTCGCCACGTAGCAGTAGGTCTCGTTGGTGGGTGCTGCGCCGCAGGTGATGCAGTTCAGGGGCCCGGCATCGTACTCGCCCAGGTCGATCACGCAGTCACCATCCTGTTCGTTGCGCACGCGCACCGCCACCACATCGGCCGATCCGGCCACGATGTTGCACAGGCCCGGGGCGTTCAGCGAGCACACCGGGGTGTACGGGCCGTTGTTGATGGACGCTTCCACCGCCACGCTCGTGGCCGAACCGATGCTCGTCACATCCACGCCCACGGTCAGGCTGTTGGTCGAGCAGTCCGGGATGGCTCCCGTCACCGTGGCCACCGGGTCCGTGCACAGCGGGGTGGGCCGTACACAGAAGTAGTCGAAGGCCATGTCGCTGGTGAAGCTCGTGCCGGACACACCGCGCACGCGGTAGCGCACCGCCGGGCCGGTGAACACGTGGTCCATGTTCGGCGTCAGGAACCAGCCCTGGCCCTGGTCACCGCTCAATGTCCACAGGGTCGTCCAGTTGTTGCTCAGCGCCGGGTCCTCGATCTGCACGCTCATGGTGCCCATGGTGGCGCCGTACATGCTGTAGGCCATCCGGGCGCGGATGCTCCCGTTCACCATGCCCGTCACGTCGAATACCGGGGACAGCACATCGATGGTGTTGCCCGCGCAGGAGCCCGATTCCATGTACACATAGTTGCCCGTGCTCGTGCCGGGCACATAGTCCGGTTGACCACTGCCCGAGCCGTTGCCCGGTCCCGTGGCGGTGGAGGCGGTGCCGCCTTCATCCACGCTCCAGTTGCCCGTGCCGTCGGCCTCGCTGTTGTCCCAGCCCACGGCCTCCAGCGCAGTGCCCGTGCAGGCCAGCACGGTGGTGCAGGTCGTGGGTTGGCAGAGCGTCGCTCCTTCGAAGTCCTCGCAGTAGGGGAACGTGTTCACCACAGGCGGGCACAGGCTGGCGAAGCTGCCCAGGCCCACGTTGCAATCCACGTTGCTCTCATGCTCCAGGGTGATCACTGCGGTCTGGCCCACGGTGTAGGGGCCCATCACATAGGGGGTGGGGCTCGCCGTCACCGCGGCGTGCTCCACACCATCCAGGTCGCTCACCAGGTCCACGGTGGCACCGCTGCCCGTGCTGGTCACGGTCACTTCCACGGTGAAGGTGCCGGCCAGGCAGTTCTCCACGATGGCCGTGGTGGCCGTGGGCGCCGTGCAGGCCGGGCCCTCGCTCACGCAGAAGTAGTCGAAGGCCATGTCGCTGGTGATGCTGCTGCCCGCGATGCCGCGCACGCGGTAGCGCACCTGGGTGCCCGTGTAGGCATGGTCCAGGGTCGGGGTCAGGAACCAGCCCTGGCCCTGATTCCCGCTCAGGCTCCACAATTCGGTCCAGCTGTTCGATCCGGCGGGGTCCTCGATGTCGATCGCCATGGTGCCCATGGTGGCGCCGAACATATTGTAGGCCATCTGCACGCGAACGTTCGGGTTCACGAAGCTGCTGATGTCGTAGACCGGCGAGTTGGCGATGATCGTGTTGCCCGCGCAGGAGCCCGATTCCATGTACACGTAGTTGCCCGTGGTGGTGCCGGGGACGTAGTCCGGTTGTCCGGTCCCGGCGCCCGTGCCCGGACCCGTGCCCGTGGAGGAGGTGCCTCCTTCATCCACGCTCCAGTTGCCGGTTCCGTCGGTGGTGGAGTTCTCCCAGCCCACCGGGGTCAGCGAGGTGCTCGTGCAGGCCAGTACCGAGGTGCAGGTCGTGGGCAGACAGTTCACCGCCAG
Organism: Flavobacteriales bacterium; assembly: GCA_016788285.1. Taxonomy (GTDB): domain Bacteria; phylum Bacteroidota; class Bacteroidia; order Flavobacteriales_F; family PHOS-HE28; genus PHOS-HE28. Next base: position 3,922 of record JAEUSW010000343.1, on the reverse strand, counting down.
CTCGAAGTCCTGGCAGCTGGGGAAGGTGTTCACCAGCGCCGTGGTCGTGAAGTTCACCGTGTTGCTGTTCAAGCTCCAGGTGCCGGCGCAGTCCTGCCGTACCACCGCGCTGTAGCTCGTGCCGGGCGTGAGGCCCGTCACGGTGCCCGAAGTGCCCGCGAACGGTCCGGCCATGGTGCCGCCCACGCCGGGGCTGCCATTGGTGCCCGGCGTCCAGCCGGGAACACCGTACTCGATCCAGTAGGGACCGGTGCACCCGGCGCAGACCCAGGTGAAGTTGGCGTCGGTGGCCGTGACGCCCGTGTTGGCGAAAGAGGCCGGCGCAGGGCAGCTCGGTGGATCGCCCACCCGCCAGTCATCCACGCAGATGTGCCACGGCGCGGTGGTCGTGGACACGTCCTGCAGGCCGAAATAGTACACGCCGGAGGTGACCGGAGTGAAGAGGTAGGCCGCTTTCTGGTACGTCGTGTTCACCACGTCCACGATGCTGCCGAGCGGCGTCATTGACGCGGCGTTCGCCGCTGTGCCCACCGCGGCGGTCAGGGTGTGACCGGCGACAGCGTCCGTGTGCACGTACCAGAACGAGAACTCGTAGGTCTGGCCACCCGTGAGCTGCAGCCCCGGGCTGAAGAGCCAGCTGTTCGCGTTCCAACTGTGCACCATGAAGTCCGTGCCCGTCCGAGCCCCGATGCCGTTGCGGATCGCGGCCGTGTAGGTGCGCCATGGAGAGGTGGCCGTGGCGGCGGAGATGATCTGCTTGGTGTAGCAGATCAACGGCTCGCCGTTGTTCACCGTCGCGGCTTCGAAGCTGTCCGTCCACGGCAAGGTGCTCACCGGCAGGCAGGGCGTGGTGAAGTTCACCCCCGTCGACCAGTTGCTGGCGATGGGACCGGGGCAGTTGGACAGAACGTACACCGTGTAGGTGGTCTGATCGTTCAGGCCAAGGAGGTTGATCGGGCTGCCACCGATGGTGCCGCTGAACTCCAGCCCTGCAGGGCCTGAACCTGCGGCACCGGAGGTGCGCACCTCATAATCATAGTTCAGCGCACCGGTGGAGGTCCAAGTGACATCCGCGCTGGTGGGGCTCAGCACGTTCACCGCCACATCCGTGGGCGGGAAACAGGTGGCCGGCGCGTATTCGTCCGCACCGATGTCCGGTGGCGTTCCACGGGCATCTCCATCGAAGTCGATGGTGATCCAGGCCAGACCGGCCGGCGGACCGGCACCGTCGTTGTCCGGGCCGGTGACGTGCAGGTCGCTGTTGTTGTCCAGGTACAGCGGGTCGGCGCCGATCGAGTTCGCGTCCGTGCCGGGGTTGCCCGTCAGCGCACCGGTCCAATCCAGAAGCAGGGTGCGGTTGGTGGCGCTGGTCTGGCCGATGTGCCCGTTGCCCGCGTTCGCGATGTACAGGTTGTTGTAGTTGCTCTCCGAACCGGCCGCGCCGAAGGTGGTTGTGCCCGCCGTGCGGATCGCGAAGTGCACCGCCGTACCGGTCTGGTTGCCGGTGTAGTTGGCCAGCGTGTTGCCACGGGCACGGTTCACACTGGTGGCGCTGGTGAAGTCCAGGCATACGGTGGAATAGGTCGCCGCCCCGATGTTGTCGAGGGAGACGTTGTTGTGATCGATCTCGTAGGTCATTCCCGCCGCCCCGTTCGCTACGAAGATGCCCGTGGGGATCCGCGTGGTGGTGGCCGCGCCGGTGTATGCACCGGTGATGTTGCTCACGAAGTTGTTGTACACCCGCAGGTTGTGCGTGCCCGTCGTCAGGGTCGCCACATCGATCCCGCGCTGGCCGCTCGTGCTCGTGGAACTCGTATTCCGCACGCCATACACCCGGTTGCCGTGCACCACCGAGTTCCCGCCGCAGCCCACCCAGTAGATGCCGCGGTTGATCCCGCCCGAGCTGGCGATGTTGCGCACCGTCACGTCGAAGATCTGGCCGTTGCTCTGGCTGTTGAACTGCACCCCGAAGGCCAGGGTGGTGCCGCCGCCGATGTCGCCCGTGGGTGTTCCGATGAAGTCCGCACCGATGGTGGAGCTGCCCCCAGCCTCCGTGCCCACGATATTGCCCGTGCCGGGCCAGGAGGTCGATCCCGAAGTGACGAAGATGCCCGAGTAAACGTCCTCGATGGTGAAGTTCAGGAAGCTGTTGTTGCTGTTGCTTCCGCTGGCTGCCGTGGGCGTGAAGCCGCCGCCGGTGGTGCTGCTCGTGCACATGATGCCCCGGCTGTTCGTGTTCGTGCGGTCCAGGTTGATCGTACAGTTCTTGATCGTGTTGTTGTTCGCTGACACCGTGGCGCTGGCGTTCGCGATGTAGTAGCCGTATTCAACGGCCGCCCCGCCGTTGATGTCGATCCCGTCCACCGTGATGTAATTGCCCCCGCGGATGCCGAAGGCGTGGTCCGTGGTGCCCGCACCGCCCGTGGCGGCGATCACCGGGTTGGCGCCCACGCCAGTACGCTGGAACGTGATGGGGAGGCCCGCCGCACCGGAGGCCGTCAGCAGGGGAGGATCCTCCGTGAAGGTCTGTCCGGCCGTGACGTTGAAGGTATAGGCTCCCGTGAACGCGCCGCAAATGGACAGTCCGTTCAGGTAGTTGATCGCATCGGTGAAGTTGTTGAAGTTCAGGCCTGCGGTCGGCAAGGTGTTGTCGATGGTGAAGGTCCCACCGGGACCGGCGTTCGTCACGGGCAGCAGGAACTCGGGTGTCTGGTCCGAATTGGGCAGCGGAGCGCCCGTGCAGGTCACCACGCAGACATAGTAGGTGTTGGCCGTCACCGCACCGGTGTTCACCGAGGTGCCGCTGCCCACGAAGGTGCTGTACGGTCCGCCGGAAACACTGCTGCTGTACCACTCACGCGTGATGCCCGTGCCGAGGGTGCTGCCGTTCACGTTCAGCGTGGCCGAGCCCCCGCTGCACACGAACGAGGGACCGCTGATCGTACCCGCTGTCGGCTGGCCCGTGCAGGCCGCGGCCGGCTGGAAGGTGATGCCGCCCATGAAATAGCGCGGGTTGTTGCCGGCGTTGGAGAACACGCCGCCGTATCCCACATATTGGCCGGCGATCTGGAAGTCGCCGTTGTGCAGGCTTACGCCCGCCGTGGTGAAGGTGTTCGGCGTCACCGCACCCGGCGCGGTCCCCGTGCCCCGGTACTCGATCGCGTCGTTCGATTCGAGCAGGAAGCGCACGGTGGACGCGTTCGGGATCAAGTAGGTCATGCCCGAGATCGTCGGGTAGTACCCATCCGCAGGCACGGACAGGTTGGTGCCCGTGCCCACCACGGTCCAGTCCGGCAGATTGAAGGGGAAGTAAGGACCGGACAGGCTCACGGTGGAGGCCCAGAGCGTGGTGTTCGCGCCGTTCGACTCCACCTGCCAGAACGCCTCCAGGTCGGTGACCAGGATATCGCTACCGGAGTTGTTGGCCACCACGAAAGTGATCACACCATTCCCCGCCACCCCGTTGTTCGAGGTGACGTAGTTGGGGTTTCCATTGGTGGTAACCGTCTGGGCAGGTGCCGGCAAGAGACCGAGGAGCAGGAGGAGCGCAAGCAGCGCAGGCCAGCGGAGCAGAGTTGTACGCATGGGAATGGGATTTGGGGGGCGGAACACGACCACGATCATCCGCGGATCGAGCGGCCCGGTGCCGATGTTGGCGCCAGACCGCAGGGGTTCCGCGTTGCGAGGTGGAAGCTAGGCAAGCTCACGAGATTGTTGGTCGAATTGTTGAAAACTTGGTCAATCTCTGGGCAACGCGTTCGGGATGTGACCATCCGTGCCCCCCCGGAACGCGAAAAGCCCCCCGCCGGAGCGGGGGGCTTTCGCAGAAGGTCGTTCAGCGGGACTACTTCACCACGCTGATGCGCTGCTGGTGCACGGCACCGTCCACGTTGAGGTGGACCATGTACACGCCACCGGCGAA
>JAEUSW010000294.1 GCA_016788285.1 Flavobacteriales bacterium | reverse complement strand
GGCCCCATGGAGCAACGCATCACCGGCTCCGGACGGATCGAGGTGCACGGGAGCCTTGGCGGCCATGCGCCACAAGGGGAAGGTTCACGGTCCTACTAGACCGCTGGCCACGCGTCCACCGCCAGGCTCCCCACCTCGCCGTCCGTCCGGACGACCACGCCCGATCACGGGGTTGAAGTTCATGGGCGTGCCTCTCGGTGGCAAAGGCACCGGGTCATCCACGCTTGCATCCTTTCAGGGGCAACCTTCACCGTGAACCGGTCCATGAGGCGCTTCCGCCACCCGGTGACGCCCGCCCAGTGCACCACCACCACCAGCGCGAAGCCTGGAAGGGAGCGGGGCGTGCGCAAGCGGAGGGAGCGGAGGATGCCGCTCGTGAAACTCCCGGCCACGACATTGGTCGGTACTTCGGAACGGCCGATCTTCGGGGCATGCCAAACCAGTGCCTCCTGCTCGCCCTCTCCATTCTGCCGACCGCGCTTGTGGCCCAGATCACCTTTGAGCGCACCCATGGCGGGCCGGATACCGATATCGGCTTCCAGGTGCAACAGACATCCGATGGTGGATACGCCCTGTTCGGGGTGACCTGGAACAACACAGCGGGCAGCGCGGACATGCTGCTGATGCGCACGGACGCATCCGGCAATGAGCTCTGGAGCCGCACCTACGGTGGTGTCAACCTCGACATGGGCTACGGCGGACGGCAGACGGCGGACGGCGGCTACGTGTTGTGCGGCATGTTCGGGGGCTTCGGTACGGACAGCCTGACGTTGATCCGCACCGATGCACAGGGCGACCTGCTGTGGACCGGGCACTATCCCGGTGCGCTGGGCCGCGACATCGGCTACAGTGTACTGGAGACCGGAGACGGCGGCTTCACGGTGTGCGGCTTCACCGAGGGCACGGGGGTGGCGGAGGACGCCCTGCTTCTGCATGTGGACGCGGCGGGCTCGTTGCAATGGGCCCGCACGCTCGATCTGGCCGCCAGTGAGGTGGCCTGGGACCTGGTGGCCACAAGCGACGGGGGGTACGCCATGGTGGTGAACAGCTTCCAGGTCGGTGACGTGAACGGGGACCCGGTTCTGGTGCGCTGCAACGCCCAGGGCGACACGCTGTGGACACGGCGGTATGCGATCCCCGGCGCCGATGAGACCCATGGGCTTGCCGTGACGCTCGACGGCGGATACATCCTGGCGGGGGGCAACGGCTACCCAGACCGCGACCTGGTGCTACTGCGCGCCGACGCCCAGGGAAATGAACTGTGGCGCCAGGAATGGGTGACGGCGTGGGATGAGATGGCCCATGGGGTGCAGGCGATGGACGATGGTGGGTTCATCGGAGCCGGTCGCACGGCAGCGCAACAACCCGGACAAGTGGCCCTGTACCTCTTCCGCACCGATGCGGTCGGCACCCTGATCTGGGAGCGCACGATCGAACGCGGGCTGATCTGCCAGGCCAACGGTCTCGACCGCACGGATGACGGTGGTGTTGTCGTGATCGGTTACACAACGGACACCCTGGGCGGTGGATCCCCGACGGACATCTTCCTCGCCAAGACCGACGGGGCCGGGTACACTTCCATGGGACCGATGGACGACACGGTCGAGGACCTCATCATCGGACCGAACCCCGCCGCGGACCGGACCACCTTGAAGCTTCCGAACGGAGCGTCCTGGCAGGTGAACATCCTTGGGACCGATGGACGATCAGTGGCGGAGCTCGCCACGGTCGAACAACAAACGGACCTTGATGTCGCGGACTGGTCACCGGGCGTTTATCTGGTGCGCGCGATGAGCGGCGGAAGGATCCGGATGACCCGATTGGCGGTGGAACACTGAGCCTCGGCCTACTCCACGACATCGTAGGCCACCGCCTCGGTGTGCAGGCGGATGTACGTGAACGGCCCATCATCCAGCACGAACAACGCTTCACCGTCGGCGGGAAAGGTCAGGCCTCCGGCGGTGAAGGCTCCGCTGACCGGCGTGCTGAACCTCCGCCGCTCGGAGCGCCCATCCGGGCCCAGGTAGTAGCGGTCGTCGCTGACGAAGTCCACCAGCCGGTCCTGGTCGTCGAACAGCAAGGTGGCCGAGATGCGGATGCCGTGGTGTGCGACCGTGGCGGTCGCACTTCGGTCGTCCACCGGTTGCCAGGTGATGGTGGGATCGGCGAGGCGGGCGGGGGCGAACAGGCACAGATCGTTGAACCAGGTCACCAGCTCGGCGGTGTCCATCTCAGGTCCTTGGGCGTCGATCACCGGCAGCAGGCCGAGCACCTTGATGTGCATGCTGGCATGCCCATCGCGAAGGCGGTGATACCCTTTGGTGGGCAGCGCCTTC
>JAEUSW010000280.1 GCA_016788285.1 Flavobacteriales bacterium | reverse complement strand
GGTGGCACGCTCATCGTGCAGTACAACACCACGCCGCGCTTCTCCGTCTCCGGTGTGGAGGACTTCCAGATCGATCCCGCCACGCTCGGCCCCCACCCCTTCAAGATCACCCGCGACCGCGTGACCGTGGAGGAAGCGCCGCCCACCTTCCTCGACCCGAAGCATCCGCTGCTCACCACCCCGAACGCCATCACCGCGAAGGACTTCGAGGGCTGGGTGCAGGAACGCGGCCTCTACTTCGCCGGCGAGCTCGGCGATAAATACACACCGCTCATCGCGTGGAACGATCCGGGCGAACAACCGCTGAACGGCGGCCTGATCACCTGCGATCATGGCCAGGGACGCTTCATCTATACGGGGATCAGCTTCTTCCGGCAATTGCCGGCGGGGGTGCCGGGCGCGTATCGGCTTTTTGCGAACTTGATCTCTCCGCGCACCGCGCGCTAGGCCATGCAGGCTGGCACCCACGTTCCAGGTAGGCACCCGTACCGTCGACGCCATGGGTCGACCCACCAGACACCGGCCAACGGCATGCATGGTCGACCCGGTGGGTCGACGCTACAGGTGCATGGATCAACGACCTAGCCCAGGACCTGGATGCACGCCCTTGATTGGACCATTCTCCTCGGCACCCTTGGCTTCATCGTGGGCTATGGTGTGTGGAGAACGCGGGCCGGCAACACCAGCGCGGAATACCTGCGCGGCGGCGGCGATGAACGCTGGTGGGCGGTGGGGCTCAGCGTGATGGCCACGCAGGCCAGCGCGATCACCTTCCTCAGCACGCCGGGACAGGGCTACCTCGACGGCCTGGGCTTCGTGCAGTTCTACTTCGGGCTGCCGCTGGCCATGCTGGTGATCAACCGCGTGTTCATCCCGCTCTACTACAAATGGAAGGTGTACACGGCCTATGAGTTCATCGGCAAGCGCTTCGATGCGCGCACGCGGCTGCTCACGGCGGGCCTCTTCCTCATCCAACGCGGACTGGCGGCCGGCATCACCATTTACGCGCCCAGCATCATCCTCAGCAAGGTGCTGCACTGGCCACTATCCTGGACCTGCGTGTTCATCGGTACGCTCGTGATCATCTACACCACCACGGGCGGCGCCAAGGCCGTGGGCGTGACGCACAAGCAGCAGATGGCCGTGATGTTCGGCGGGCTCTTCGTGGCCTTCGGACTGGTGGTGTGGTATCTGCGCCAACACATCGGCTTCGTGGAGAGCCTGCACCTGGCCAGCGCACTCGGCAAATCGCAGGTGATCGACACCAGCTTCGACCCCAGCAATAAGTACACGCTGTGGAGCGGGCTCATCGGCGGCTTCTTTCTGCAACTGGCCTATTTCGGTACCGACCAAAGCCAGGTGCAGCGCTACCTGAGCGGTCGGAACGTGCAGCAGGCGCAGCGCGGGCTGTGGATGAACGCGCTGCTGAAGATCCCCATGCAGTTCTTCATCCTGCTCACGGGCGTGCTGGTGTTCGTCTTCTACCTGTTCCATGCGGCGCCGGTGCATTGGAACAGCGCGAACGTCGTGGAAATGGAAAGGCACGAAGTAGCGGATCAACGCGCCGACCTCGTTGGCAGCACTCGTAGCGTCGACCCACCGGGTCGACCTCACGAGGTGCTGGAACAACACGCCACGAACGCCGCAGCGATCGCCACCGCCGCCAACGCCTGGGTGATCGCCCACCGCGCCGGACAGCCCACCGACAACCAGCAACTGACCACCGCACTGGCCGAGGACACCCGTCTCCGCGAGGCCTACCGCGCCGAGGTGAAGGCTGCCCTGCCCGACGCCGAGGCCAACGACAAGGACTACATCTTCATCACCTTCATCATGGACCACATGCCCATCGGGATCATCGGGCTGTTGCTGGCCATGATCTTCAGCGCGGGCATGAGCAGCACCAGCGCGGAGCTGAGCGCGCTGGCCACCACCAGCGTGGTGGACGTGATGAAGAAGGAGCGCACGGACGGTGAGCAGGTGCGCGCCACCAAATGGGCCACGGTGGGCTTCGGGCTGCTGGCGCTGGCCTTCGCGGCGCTCTTCTCGCTCTTCGAGAACCTCATCCAGGCGGTGAACATCATCGGCTCGCTGTTCTACGGAACCATCCTGGGCATTTTCCTGGTGGCCTTCTTCCTGAAGCGCGTGGGTGGCACGGCGGTGTTCATCGCGGCGCTGGTGGCGCAGGCCATCATCCTGTACATCCACTTCTCCGAGATCCAGATCGCCTTTCTGTGGTACAACCTGATCGCACCGGCGATCGTGGTGGTGGGGGCGATGGTGATCCAGATGGCGATCGGAACCCCGAGGCACATGGGTCCGGAGGACTTTTGATCGACGTATCCGGCGATCCGATCGACGAACTCGTTCGAACCTCGACAGGCACCCAAGGTTGGTCGATCTCCTGGTCGCAGTGGGCGCGGGACGGATCGTTCGATCTTCCGCGGACGGTGTTACCTTTCGGCCTCAACGGACGCTAATCCCCTAACCTACCTCAGATGAAGAAGACTTTCCTCTCCCTTCCCCTGATGGTCGGCTCCGTTGCTGTGATGGCCCAATCGGCCGGCGGCAACACGCACGACTTCAAGGGCTACACCAAGCAGCACCCCGCAGGTTCCTACACGGCCCCGGCCCCCAGCCATCTGCCCCCGAGCTTTGAAGCGCTCCGCGCGGCGCCGTTCTGGACCGAGGACTTCTCCGGAGGATCCGTGCCCGCCGGTTGGACGAACGAGGACAACCTGACCCCGCTCGGCACCGATAGCGTGTACTTCGTGTGGAGCAATGACCCGAACGCCGTGGGTGTGGCCGCGCTGGGCTACCAGCCGTCCTCGATCTTCGGTGCCTCGGATGCCTCCAACGGTTACCTGTGGGCCAATTCGGACCGTGGCCTGACCGCGTCGCCGGGTGCGGACCACCTGACGGAGCTCACGACCACCGCCATTGACTGCAGCGGTCAACCCACGGTGCTGCTCACCTTCGAGAGCCTCATCGGCGTGTTCGACTACAACGCGAACACCAACGTGAAGGTCCAGGTGAGCACGGACCTCAACACGTGGACGGATTTCATCCCCTTCCCCTGCCTGGAGACCGGCTCGGCCCAGCCGCCCTGCTCGCGCTGGAGCGCCAACCCGCAAGGCATCGCCCTGGACATCACCTCGGTGGCGGCGAACCAGGCCACCGTGTACATCCGCTTCCAGTGGCTCGGCGGCTGGGAGTACTTCTGGGCCATCGATGACCTGGCCCTGAGCAATGTGCCCGATTACGGCCGCGTGGTCGACTTCGGCTACGTGTCCCACGTGGGCGGTGGTGTCGAGTTCGGCACCATTCCCCGTCCCCAACTGGGCAGCACGTTCTTCCTGGGCGGCCAGCTCCGCAACATCGGCCTGAACCCCCAGACCAACCTGGTCATGACGGCCACGGTGACCGCCCCCGGAGGCGGCACGGCCTTCAGCGCCACGTTCAACGCCGGCACGGTGAACCCCGGCGACACGGTGAACATGGATGAGGCCGTCACCCTGCCTGGCGGTCTGGCCGAAGGCACCTACACGATGACCCTGACGGTCAGCTCCAGCGAGGATGCCCTCGAGGATGACCCCAGCGACGACACCGCGGAACGGACCTTCGCCCTGGATGACCTGAAGTACGGGCTCGATGGTCTGGGCGTGCACAGCGGCACCGCCGTGACCTCGCTCATCGGTACCTCCTCCTTTACGGACGCCACCGACAACGTGTTCTGCCTGAACTACTTCCGCATCAATGCCCCCACGACCCTGTACGCCCTGAACGTGGACATCGGTAGCAACAGCCGCACCGGTGCCCTCATGGTCGCGAGCGTCCACGGCGATTCGCTGGCCATCCTGCCGAACGCCCTGGGCGGAAGTGACGATGTCTTCAACCCCGTGGCCACGAGCCTGGACTACACCGTTTCCGCTGCGGATACCATCGCCGGAGAGGTGACGATCCCCTTCTCGAACCCGGTCACCCTCAACCCCGGCGCGTATTACGTCGGCGTGGAGCTGTTCAGCAATGGCGGAACGAACACCGTCTCCGTGGTCGATGATGCCACGGTACCGCAGCCGCCCGTGGCCGGCCTCATCAACATCCAGGGCACCCAGCCCGGCTCGTTCACCAACGGGAATGCCTTCGCCATCCGCATGATCTTCGATCCCACCATCGGCTTCAGCGAGGTGAGCGGTCCGGAGTTCTCGATGTTCCCCAACCCGACCATCGATGGTCAGGTGCAGGTGATCACGGCAACCTCCGAGAACCACACGATCGAGGTGATGAACGCCCTGGGCCAGACCATCCAGACCGGCCGCTTCACCGGCCGCACCACCGTGGACCTGGGTGCTTGCGCCAGCGGCATGTACACCATCCGCGTCAGCAACGCCACCGGCACCACCACCCGTCTGGTGAACCGCCAGTAAGCCACGCGCACCGATCCGAGAAAGCCCCCGGCCGTGGCCGGGGGCTTTCTCATTCCGGGCGGTCTAGCTTCGCACCCATGACCGGATGGGACCTGACCGGAAAGCGCGCCCTGGTGACCGGTGGTACCCGCGGCATCGGCGCGGCCACCGTGGAGGAGCTGCGGGACCTGGGCGCCGACGTGATCCTCGTGGCCCGCAACGCCCCGCGCGACCCGGCCTGCATCGCCGCCGATATCACCACCTCGGAGGGTCGTGCGCGCATTGTGCAGGTGGTGCAGCAACGCTGGGATGCGTTGGACATCCTGGTGAACAACGCCGGCACCAACGTGCGCAAACCGTGGTCCCAACTGGGTCCGGGGGAGCAGGAGGTCGTGATCGGCACCAACCTGCTCGGACCCGCCGAACTGATGCGGTCGCTGCATCCCTTTCTGAGAAAAGGCAAGGCACCGGCCGTGGTGAACACGGCCAGTGTGGCCGGCTTCGTGGACGTGGGCAGTGGCGCCGCATACGCGTTGAGCAAGGCCGCCCTGCTCCAGCTCACCCGGAGCCTTGCGGTGGAGTGGGCCGCGGATGGCATCCGGGTGAACGCCGTGGCCCCGTGGTACATCCGCACGCCCCTGACCGAGCCGGTCCTTTCACAGCCCGAGCGCCTGGAACGGATCCTTCAGCGCACCCCGATGAAGCGCGTCGGTGAACCTGCCGAGGTGGCCGCGGCCATCGCGTTCCTCTGCATGACCAAGGCCTCCTTCATCACCGGGCATTGCCTGGTGGCCGATGGCGGGCTGCTCAGCCTGGGACTCTGAGGCACCGCATGGAAAAGCCCCGCCTGGGCGGGGCTTTTCCATGCGGACCGGAGCGGGTCACTTCTTCGACCACTCCTCGATCCGTGCTTTGTTCATCTTCACGTAGCCCGGGTCGTTCTCCTGCTGGGCCATGGCCATGCTCTCGTTGGCGGTGGTCACCGCCTCCTTGTACTTACCGTTGGCGGCCTGGCACAGCGCCAGGGTATGCAACGTCCAGTACTTCTTGTCCATCGACACGGCCTTTTCGGCCCACACCAGCGCCTCGGGCAGCATCACGCCCTTGTCCACACAGTACCGGGCGCTGCGGCTGTAGTTCCCGGCCTTCAGGTCCGGCTTGGCCATGGTGGCCTTGATGTTGGCCAGGGCCTGCTCGGTGGCGTCCGCGGAAAGCTCGATGCCCACACGGGTGTTCTCCCACCGCAGTTCCAGCATCGCTTTGTCATCCCGCACCGCGTCAAACCCGACGGTGAAGGTCTCCACATGGTCCGTGGTGGTCACCGGCTTGGCCGACACCCGCAGCACATCCTTGTCGGCCGTGTAGCCGTCGGTGCCCCACAGGCTGGTGTCGGTGTTGAGGATGAAGGTCCATTCGTTGGCGCCGGGGATGGTGAAGAGGCAGTACGTGCCCTTGGCCACCGCCTTGCCACCCACGTTCACCGGGCCATCCAGCTCGACACGCGTGCAGGCGTTCGCGCCGGTGCGCCAGATCTCCCCGAACGGCACCAGGTCCCCGAAGACCTTGCGCGAACGTGCGCTGGGGCGGGAGTAGTCGATCTCGACCTCGGTGAGGCCGATGACCTGCTCCACCTCACCGGGCGGGCTGGACTGCGGCAGTTGCTGAGCGGAGAGCGCGACGGGCAGGGCCGACGCGAGGAGGATGAGGATGCGTTGCATGTCGGGGTTCTCGTTGGGACGGGCGAAGGTAACCCGCCCGGCCCACCCCGTCCTCAAGCGACCTTCAGCTGGCTCATCCGCGAGCGGTCGAACTTCTCGCGGGCATAGCCCAGGGTCACGCGCAGATCGGCCGGGCGTTCCCCGGAACCGGGCATCTCGTACATCGCATCCGTCATGATGGCCTCGCAGATGCTCCGCAGGCCGCGGGCGCCCAGCTTGTACTCGATCGCCTTTTCCACGATGAAGTCCAGCACCTTCTTGTCGAAGCTGAGCTTCACCTTGTCCATCTCGAACAGCTTCACGTACTGCTTGATGAGGGCGTTCTTCGGTTCGGTGAGGATGCGCCGCAGGCTCTCCTTGTCGAGCGGGTCGAGGTAGGTGAGCACCGGGAAGCGCCCGATGAGCTCGGGGATGAGCCCGTAGCTGCGCAGGTCGAGCGGGCTCACGTACTGCAGCAGGTGCTCGTCGTTCACCCGGGCGCTGTCACGGCTGGCGCTGTATCCCACGGCCGTGCTCTTCACCCGGCGCGCGATGATCTTGGCGATGCCGTCAAAGGCCCCCCCGCAGATGAACAGGATGTTCCGGGTGTCCACCTGGATGAGCTTCTGCTCGGGGTGCTTGCGGCCGCCCTGCGGCGGCACGCTCACGGTGCTGCCCTCCAGCAGCTTCAACAGGGCCTGTTGTACGCCCTCACCGCTCACGTCGCGGGTGATGCTCGGGGTGTCGCTCTTGCGGCTGATCTTGTCGATCTCGTCGATGAACACAATGCCGCGCTCAGCCTTGCTCACATCGTAATCCGCCGCCTGCAGGAGGCGGCTGAGGATGCTCTCCACGTCCTCGCCCACGTAACCGGCCTCGGTGAGCACCGTGGCGTCGGCGATGCAGAAGGGCACGTTGAGCATGCGGGCGATGGTGCGTGCCAGCAGGGTCTTGCCCGTGCCGGTCTCCCCCACCAGGATGATGTTGCTCTTCTCGATCTCCACATCGTCATGCCCGGCGGCCGGCTTCTGGAGCAAGCGCTTGTAGTGGTTGTAGACCGCCACGCTCAGCACCTTCTTGGCCTCGTCCTGGCCGATGACGTACTCGTCCAGCATCCGCTTGATGTCCGCGGGCCGCTGCAGGATGAGGCTGCCCTCGATCTCGGTGCGCGAACGCTGACTGAGCTCCTCGCTGATGATGTTCTGCGCCTGGGTGATGCAACTGTCGCAGATGTGCCCGGTGATGCCGGCGATCAGCACATTGGTGTCCTGCTTGTCACGCCCGCAGAACGAGCACTTGATCTCTTTCTTCTCCATGTGAAGGGGGGACGCCCGCGGGCAGCCCGGCCAAGATACGTCGGCGGCCGGATGAAGTTGCACCCGGCCGCCGCATGTACCTGCTGCTCAGGGTCTTACTTGGTATGCTTCACCAGCAGCTCGTCGATCATGCCGTAGGCCTTGGCCTCCTCGGCGATCATCCAATAGTCCCGGTCGCCGTCCTTCTCCACCTTCTCGAACGGCTGGCCGCTGTGGTTGCTGATGATCTCGTAGAGCTCCTTCTTGAGCTTCTTGATCTCGTTCACGGTGATCTCCATGTCCGATGCCTGACCCTCGGCACCGCCCATCGGCTGATGGATCATCACCCGCGCATGCTTCAGCGCGCTGCGCTTCCCCTTGGCCCCGGCGCACAACAGCACCGCGCCCATGCTGGCGGCCATGCCCGTGCAGATCGTCGCCACATCGGGGTTGATGTACTGCATCGTGTCATAGATGCCCAGCCCCGCGTACACCCCGCCGCCCGGGCTGTTCAGGTAGATCTGGATGTCCTTCTTGGCGTCCACGCTCTCCAGGAACAGCAGCTGCGCCTGGATGATGTTGGCCACCTGGTCGTTGATGCCGGTGCCCAGGAAGATGATGCGGTCCATCATCAGGCGGCTGAACACGTCCATCTGGGCCACGTTCAGCTGGCGCTCCTCGATGATGTAGGGCGTCATGCTCGCCTGGTAATCATGCAGCACCATGCTGTTGATGCCGCGGTGCTTCACGGCGTACTTGCGGAACTCGTCTTGGGGGAACATGCGGAGGTGCGTTGTGGATCGGGTCGCCGGCGCGAAGTGCGTCAGGCCGTCCGGGCCAAGTTTACGAACTCATCGAAGGAGACCCGCTGCTCCTTGGGGGCGAGCATGGCCTTGAAGTGGGCGGTGAGCTTCTGGTCGACGATGGCATCGCGCATGCGCTTGATCTGCTCGCGGTCGCCCAGCATGCGGCCGGCCATGCGCTGCAGGTCCTCACCCTCGGGGGCCGGCATGCCGTACTGTGCGAACTGGTCGGCGATGTAGCCCTTGGCGAAGGCATCGAGCTCCTCACCCTTGGCCTCCAGGCCGTACTTCTCGATCACGCGGTCCTCCACCAGCTGGCGCTTGAGGCCCTCGGCGTAGCCGGGATAGCCCGCCTCCAGGTCGGTGTCGGTCATGGGCTTGTCGCTGTTCATGCGGATCCAGCGCTTGAGGAATCCGTCCGGCAGCTGCACGGCGGCCTTCTCGCTCAGGGCCTTCATGGCCAGGCGCTTGAAAATGCGGTCGCTGTCGCGGCGGAACATGCCCTCCAGGCCCTCCTTCACCCGCGCACGGAACGCGGCCTCATCGGCCACGGCACCTTCGCCGTACACCCGGTCGAACAGGGCCTGGTCCACGGCCACGGGCTGCAGCCGCTTGATCTCGGCGATGCGGAACAGCAGCCCGCCCTCGAGGTGGTGCACCCGCTCGTGGTCGGTGTTGAGCATGCGCGCCAGGTCGTCGTGGTTCTCGGCGACCTTGCCGGGGTCAACGGTCACCTCGGCGCCCACGGCCTTGCCGGTGAGGGCCGCACGCGTGGCCTCGTCCTTCAGGAACTCCAGGCTGATGGTGGTGCGGTTCATGAGGCCGCCGGGCTTGATGGCGCCGGTGGCGTCGAGCTCGATGAGGTCGCCCAGCAGCATGTCCTTGCCTTCGGCGGTCTCCGCGTCGGCCATGGTGCCGAACCGGCGCTGCATGTCGCTCACCTCGCGCTGAACGAGCTCCTCGTTCACGTCCACCAGGGGGTAGTTGACCGCCATGCCCTGCAGTTCCACATCGAAGCTGGGCGCCAGGCCCATCTCATACATGAACTGGAACTCGCCGGGCTGGTCCCAGTTGTTGCCCTCAATGGTCTCGTTGAGGGGCAGAGGCTGGCCGAGCACGCGCAGCTTGTTCTCCTGGATGTACTGGTTGATGCGCTCGCCGATCAGGCGCTCCACCTCGTTCACCAGCACGGCCTTGCCCACGCGCTTCTTCACGATGGTCATGGGCACCTGCCCGGGCCGGAAGCCGGGCCAGGTGGCGTTCCTGCGCTGTTCCTTCAGGGCCTTCTCCACGCCGGGCGTATAATCCTCGGGGGAGAGCTTCACCTTCAGCGTGGCGGTGAGCGTGCCGGTCTCTTCGCGTTCGATGTTCATGGGGCTTATGAGCGTAGCGATCGTGCGATCGGAATGGACGTTGGGGTCTTCGTTCTATCGGGTTCTGATATGGTCGCCGGAACTGCGGCGGACCTGTTCGCCTTCGCCAGGGCCAGGGCGGAACACTGTACGGACGGGGGGACTCGAACCCCCACACCTTGCGGTACCAGATCCTAAGTCTGGCGCGTCTACCAGTTCCGCCACGTCCGTGGTTCCGAAAAGGGCGGCAAAGGTAGCCGATCGGGGGTACCCTTACCTTCGCGCTCCGCCATGATGAAGCGCTTCGACCCCGCCGACCTGGCGGTGCCCGATCTGCACGCCCACCTCGTGGGGGCC
>JAEUSW010000255.1 GCA_016788285.1 Flavobacteriales bacterium | reverse complement strand
ACGCGCCAGCACGCTGCTGTGAGAAGACCGGGTGGGCCATGGCGATCGCCATCACCATCATCGATGACCAGAGCATCGCGTTCGCTGCCTGTGGGATCGGTGTTCGGGACATGGATTCTGGAGCTTGGAGGTCGTGGTCGGGTCGCGGCCCACCACGGACCGAGGCAAGAGTAGGGCCCTTCCCGATACCCCCGATTCATTGGTCTCAATGATTTTCGGGTCGAAGCATCGCGACGGCCATTCCCGAACGCGGGAAGCCCCGGCACCGCTGTTGCGGATGGCCGGGGCTTCGGCGCTGGTCCGGTATCGCGCTATTCGATCACCAGGCGCTGGATGCGTTCGACCTCGTTCACGCGCAACACCACCAGGTAGACCCCGGATGCGGCCCGGCCGCTGAGGTCGATCACCTGGCGTACGGAGCCATCGGCCACCGGTACCTGGCCGTTGTGCACCTGCTTGCCGAAGAGGTCGGTGATCGAGAGGTCGGCCGTGGTGGCCTCGGCGGGCAGCCCATCGGCCAGCACGTTCACCACATCGCCGCGGTTGGGGTTCGGCCAGAGGCGGAACTCGGTCACCGGGCTTTCGAGCACGGCGGTGACGCCGCGGCCCTGACCCTGGCCCGGAGGCACCGGGGCCGTCGTGATGGTGCACACCGAGCCCCAGGGACAGTAGTTCGCTCCGCCGTCGTAGCTCACCCGCACCCGCACGTTGTAGGTGCTGTTGTACTGCAGGGGCAGGGTGGCCCAGGCGCTGAGGCGCAAGGCGCTGCCGCCGCTGGTGATCCGACGCAGGTAGGCACTGTTGATGTCGTCGAACTCCCACTGATACGTCACCACGTTGGCCACGTACTGGGTGTGCAGGTATTGCGAGCCGTCGAGCACCACGTTCGTGATGCCGCACGAGTGCAGGCTGCTGTTGATGTCGTTCACCAGCTGGCTGGTCGGGCACTGGTTCACCAGGTCGATCTTCAGGCGGCAGGCCGGGCCGAACGCGGAGTACACACCGTTGACCATGCTGCGCACGCGCACGTTCAGCAACTGGTTGTGGGGCAGGGGCGAGGTGGTGAGGTTGCTGAGGCGCAGGTAACTGCACCGGCCGGGGCCCCAGGGGAAGAGGTAGTTGTTGGTGGCGTGGGTCATCAGCACCCGGCGGCTGTAGCCACCATCGGGGTTGAAGAACCAGAACTGGTAGCCGTCGTCGGCCTGGTTGCCCACACCGAACTGGGCGTTCACGGCGGGGTTCTCGTCAGCGGCGATCCAATCCGTGGGCAGCAGGGTCTCCAGGTCGCAGCGGCTCGGACGGATGCGGTCGTTGCCCAGCGGCAGGCAGAAGCCACCGCTGTTGGCGATCTGGCTCACCGAGCCGAAGGCACCGTCATTGGCGTTGTCGATGATGCGCTTATTGCCGGCGTCGCGCAGCACATAACCACCGGTGGTCATGCCGTCACCGAAGCTGTCCATCACGCGCAGCTCATAACAGCCGTCGGCCAGCGGGCAGTTCAAGGGAACCGTGGCGTTGTTCGGATAGCCGGACCCGCTGCACAGGGGTGCGCCGCCTCCCTGGGGAATGATCTCCCAGCTCGTCTGGCCGCCGTTGGCATCTGTGTTCAAGGTGAGGCCTACCACCTGGTTGGTCGGTGTGCC
>JAEUSW010000219.1 GCA_016788285.1 Flavobacteriales bacterium | reverse complement strand
TGCGCCGGTGGCACCACGGGCATCGTACCCAACAGTTCCTGCGCCGACTGCGCGGGTGTGCCCAACGGCACCGCGGCTGTCGATGCGTGCGGTGTGTGCGCCGGTGGAAGCACGGGCATCGTACCCAACAGCTCCTGCGCTGACTGCGCCGGTGTGCCCAACGGCACGGCCGCTGTCGATGCGTGCGGCGTCTGCGCCGGTGGCACCACGGGCATCGTACCCAACAGTTCCTGCGCCGACTGCGCCGGTGTGCCCAACGGTACCGCCCTGCCCGGCACCGCCTGCGACGACGGCGACGCCAACACCACCGGTGATGTGTTCGACGCCAATTGCGTGTGCGCCGGTACTCCGGTCGTGCTCGACTGCCTGGGCGTCCCCAACGGTACCGCCCTGCCCGGCACCACCTGCGACGACGGCAACGCCAACACCACCGGTGATGTGTTCGACGCCAATTGCGTGTGCGCCGGTACTCCGGTCGTGTTCGACTGCCTGGGCGTGCCCAACGGTACCGCCCTGCCCGGCACCACCTGCGACGACGGCAACGCCAACACCACCGGCGATGTGTTCGACGCCAATTGCGTGTGCGCCGGTACTCCGGTCGTGCTCGACTGCCTGGGCGTGCCCAACGGCACCGCCCTGCCCGGCACCGCCTGCGATGACGGCAACGCCGCTACCGGCAACGATACTTGGGATGCGAACTGCACCTGCGCCGGTCAGCTGATCGACTGCCTCGGTGTGCCGGGTGGCTCCGCGCTGACGGGCACCGCCTGCGATGATGGTAACCCCAACAGCAGCAATGACACGTGGGATGCGAACTGCAACTGCAGCGGCACCCTGCCGGACGACTGTCTGGGTGTGCCGGGTGGCACCGCTCAGCCGGGTACGGCCTGCAATGACGGCAATGCCAACACGGGCAACGACCTCTGGGACGCGAACTGCACCTGCGTCGGCCAGCTGATCGACTGCCTCGGCGTGCCGGGTGGCAGCGCCCTCGCCGGTACCGCCTGCGACGACGGCAACGCCAACACGATCTACGACACCTGGCACGCCAACTGCGTGTGCGCCGGTGAGCTGCTCGATTGCCTCGGTGTGCTGGGCGGCAGCTCCCTGCCAGGCATAGCCTGCGACGACGGCAATGCTGCAACCGGCAACGATACCTGGGACCTAAGCTGCGCCTGTGTCGGCCAACTCTTCGACTGCCTCGGCGTGCCGGGTGGCCCCGCGCTTCCGGGCACGGCCTGCGATGATGGTAACCCCAACAGCAGCAACGACGCCTATGATGCCAACTGCAACTGTGTGGGCCAGCTGGCCAACGACTGCCTCGGTGTGCCGGGTGGAAGCGCCCTGCCGGGCACCGCCTGCAACGACGGCAACGCCGCTACCGGCAACGACACCTGGGATGCGAACTGCAACTGCGCCGGCGAGTCGATCGACTGCCTCGGCGTGCCGGGCGGCTCTGCTCTTCCGGGCACCGCCTGCGACGATGGCAACCCCAACAGCAGCAACGACGCCTATGATGCCAACTGCAACTGTGTGGGCCAGCTGGCCAACGACTGCCTAGGCGTGCCGGGTGGAAGCGCCCTGCCGGGCTCCGCCTGCGATGATGGCGACGCCAACACCACCAACGACACCTGGGACGCCAACTGCGCCTGCCTCGGCACACCGGTGACGCTCGACTGCCTGGGCGTCCCCAACGGCACCGCCCTGCCCGGCACCACTTGCGATGACGGCAACGCCAACACCACCAACGACACCTGGGACGCCAACTGCGCCTGTGTCGGCACACCTGTGACGCTCGACTGCCTGGGCGTCCCCAACGGCACCGCCCTGCCCGGCACCGCCTGTGATGACGGCAACGCCAACACCACCAACGACACCTGGGACGCCAACTGCGCCTGCGTCAGCACACCCGTGACGCTCGACTGCCTGGGCGTGCCCAACGGTACCGCCCTGCCGGGCACCTCGTGCGATGACGGCAACGCCAACACCACCAACGACACCTGGGACGCCAACTGCGCCTGCGTCGGCACACCGGTGACGCTCGACTGCCTCGGCGTCCCCAACGGCACCGCCCTGCCCGGCACCGCCTGTGATGATGGCAACGTCTGCACCACCAACGACACGTGGGATCCGAATTGCTCCTGCATCGGTGTTCCCCTGGCCTTGGATGCCTCTTTCGCCTATGCTGCATCCGCCTACTGCGAAACCAGCGGGACCGTGACCCCCTGGGTGGCGGATACTGCGGGGACCTTCCAAAGCACCGCTGGTCTCGCCCTCGATCCGTCCACCGGGTCCATCGACATCGGCAACAGCGCTCCAGGCATCTACCTCATCACGCACAGCATCAGCGGCGCCTGCCCGGCGGTGAGCGCGGACACCCTGTCCATCGACACCTTGCCCGACCCACAGTGGACGCAGCCCGGTAGCATCTGCGTGCAGCAAGGCCCCGTGGACCTCGCCGCCCTTGTCACCGGCACTTCCGGTGGATCCTGGAGCGGGACCGGGGTCACCGGCTCAGGCTTCAACCCCGGCGTGGGACCCGGCTCCTTCGCGGTGACCTATACCGTGCTGAACGGCAGCTGTGCGGCCGAACTGGAACAACTCCTGCTGGTGACACCCGGACCGCTGGCCGATGCGGGCGACGATACCACCGTATGCGGCACGATGGCGCAGCTCGAGGCCCTGGTCCTCCAGGCGGGCGGGACCTGGAGCGCACCGGCGGGCTGCACGTTCGACGACCCCACCGCTGCGAACACGAACGTGTCCGTACCTGTGCCCGGCACCTACACCTTCCTGTGGACCGTGGGCCAGGCGCCCTGTGTCGCCATCGATTCGGTGACCGTCGTGTTCCACGAACCCGGCACCTCCCTGTTCGTGAACGCGGGTGAGGACCAGGAACTGGCCGTCGTGACCAACACCACCCTGTTCGGACAGACCGAACCCGGTGCCCAAGTGCTTTGGACCCGCATCGCCGGCGACGGCCACCTGTCCACGCCAGATGAGACGACGACCGATGTGCTCGGCCTGGCCCTCGGCACCAACTCCTTCGTCCTCACCGCCTCGATCTCCGGATGCGCCACTTCGAGCGACACCGTGCAGGTCACCGTGCTGGACATCTTCGTACCGCAGGGTTTCTCGCCCAATGGTGATGGGGTGAACGACAGGTTCGAGGTCACCGGCATCGAGGCCTTCCCGGCCAACGAACTGAAGGTCTTCGACCGCTGGGGTCGGCCCGTGTTCGCCCAACGCGGCTACGATAACAGCTGGGACGGTCGCGGTGGCAACGGGATCCCGCTCATCGACGACACCTACTTCTTCGTCCTGAACCTGGATGAGGAACGCACGTACAACGGCTACCTGATCATCAAGCGGTGAGGAGCATGCGTCATTCCATCCTGCTGCTGAGCCTCGCCCTGAGCCTTGCCGCCCACGCGCAGCATACGCCCATCACGAGCCAGTACCTCTTCAACGGCCTGCTGATCAACCCGGCCTACGCGGGAAGCCGCGACGCGTTCGCAGCGAACCTCACTTACCGGCATCAATGGGTGGGCATGGAAGGTGCGCCGGTGACCCAGGTGCTCAGCGTGCACTCTCCCCTCAAAGGCCGGAAGCTGGGTCTGGGGGCCGTGCTCTACTCCGACCGGATCGGGGTGAGCCGCGAGACGGGTCTGACCACCAACTACTCGTACCGTGTGAAGTTCCGGAAGGGACGCCTCTCGTTCGGCCTGGGGGCGGGCGCCATCTTCGCCCAGGCGCGATGGACGGAGGTGGCCCTCCAGGACCGGCAGGACGCGGTCTATGCCGCGGACACCCGGGGCTCGTTCAGGCCCACCTTCAGCGGCGGCGTGTTCTACTACAAGAAGACCTTCTTCATGGGCGCCTCGGTGCCGTTCCTACTGGGCCGGCGGTTCGATGCGGCGAACGGTCGCTGGGTGGCCTCGGCCGATCTGCGCCAACTGCAGCCCATGATCACCGGCGGGTATGTATGGAAGGTCTCCGACGACTTCAAACTGAAGCCCAGCACCCTCATCCGGTACCAGTCCAGCTCGAACGTGCAGGCCGACCTGAACATGAACGTGTTCTTCAAGGACCGTTTCACGGCAGGCCTGTCGTACCGCACGCAGGACGCCTTGGTCGGCATGTTCGAAGTGATGCCCACGCAGCAGTGGCGGATCGGCTACAGCTACGACCTGGGGCTATCGGCCATCACCCCGTATCACAGCGGCACGCATGAATTAATGCTCCAATACGAACTCGGATACAGGATCCGCGTAAAAGACCCGCGCTATTTCTGATGGCCCGTACATCCACCCTCCTCTGCGCCTTGGTGTGCGCCACCTCCGTGGCCGCCCAATGGACCTATGAGGTGCGCCCGGCGCAGATCCGACCGCAGGGGGAGGACTACGCACCGGCCCTTCGGGACAGCACCCTGGTGTTCTGCACCCTGCGCGAAGGCGACCAGGCCGTCCGCATCCAGCAGGCCGAGAGCGAGAAACCGCTCGCCGATCTGTTCTCCGTGCCCTATGCGGCCACCGGCACGGTGCAGACCTCGTCCATGGGCCCTGCGATAAACACGATCCTCAACGACGGTCCGGCCGGGTTCACGGCTGATGGACGCACCATCTGTTTCACCCGCAACCTCGACACGCCGTCCAGCCTGAAGGAACTCAAACGCGCCAGCGGCGGCATCGGTCTGTTCTTCGCCCGGGCCGAAGGGGACGGATGGACGACCCCTGAACCGTTCCCGTCCAACAACGCCGAACACCGCATCATGCATCCCACGCTCAGCGCGGACGGGCAGCGGTTGATCTTCGCGGCCGACCTGCCGGGCGGTCAAGGTGGCATGGACCTGTACGAGTGCGCCCGTGAGGACGGGTCCTGGAGCCTGCCCATCAACCTGGGGCCTGTGATCAATGGACCGGAGAACGAGGTCTTCCCCTTCCTCCAGAACAGCGGTCGGCTCTACTTCAGCAGCGATCGGGAAGGCGGCCTCGGACGGCTGGACATCTATGCCGCGGAGCCCCAAGGCCAGGGCTGGTCCGATCCGGTGGCCCTGCCCGAACCGGTGAACTCACCGGCCAATGACCTGGGCTACACCAGCTTCGCCACGGACGTCTCCGGTGCGTTCAGCAGCGACCGGAACGGCTCCGACGAGATCTTCCTGTTCATGCGCACCGTGCCGCGCTTCGCGGACTGCCGCCCGCAGGAGACCAACAACTTCTGCTACCAGTTCAGCGAACCGGTGGACCCCGCCGTACAGGGGCTCCCCTTGCGCTATGCCTGGGACATGGGTGACGGAACGCGCATCCTCGGCGATGTCGCCGAGCACTGCTATGCACGCCCGGGGATCTACCTGGTCCAGCGCGACCTGGTGGACACCACCACCAACACCGTGTTCTTCACGGCCGCCAAGCACCAGCTCATCATCGACGAGGTGCACCAGCCGTATGTGACCGCGCTCGATTCCGCGCGGACCGACAGGCCGGTGCTGCTCGATGCCACCCATACCTACCTCCCCGAATGGGTGATCGAGGACGTGCGCTGGCGCTTCCCCGACGGCAAGGAGGCCACTGGCGCGCTGACCCAGCATCGCTTCGGCGCGGCCGGGGAACAGCTTGTGCAGCTGGACATCCTGGGGACCGAGCGGGCCACGGGACGGTTGATGAGCCGCTGCGTCACCAAGCCCATCGCCGTGATCCAGCGCTTCGTGGACACCGAGGACGCCCCCGTGCTGGCGAGCTATCAGGACGCCAAGGGCGTGACGCATGAGTTCGCCTATCAGGCCCTGCCCTTCGACCAGTTCCAACTGGCCGTGAAGGAGGGCGAGGACGTGCGCTTCTCCGTGGAGTTGTTCGCCAGCAAGGACCGCCGCTCGTTGGACGACCCGATGTTCGCCGAGATCCGCAAGCACTACCCGGTGATCGAACGCTTCGACCCGGCCCGTGGCGTGTACACCTACTCCGTAGGCGAGGCCAAGACCCTGGCCGAGGTGTACGACCTGTACCAGAAGGTGAAACAGCTCACGTTCCTGGAGGCCGAGGTGATGGCCTTGAACGTGGACAAGGTGGTGGACCTGAGCATGCTGGGCCTGGTGGCCGCTGAGGACCTGAACAACACCGTCGTGCGGGCCTCCACCGTGTACTTCGCCACCAACTCGGCCAGTTTCGAC
The DNA here is from genome assembly GCA_016788285.1 of Flavobacteriales bacterium. GTDB lineage: Bacteria > Bacteroidota > Bacteroidia > Flavobacteriales_F > PHOS-HE28 > PHOS-HE28. The sequence continues at coordinate 11,626 of JAEUSW010000219.1, read as the reverse complement.
ACCGGCTTCGAGCCGTCGCTCGCCCAGATCACCGCGCTGCTGAACAAGCATCCGCGGGTGACCCTGGTGATCGAGGCCCACACGGATGACCGCGGTCGGGACGCCTACAACCGCGAGCTGAGCGACAAGCGCGCCCAGGCCCTGGTGGAGCACTTCACCCGGCAGGGCATCGCCGCCGATCGCCTCGTGCCCCTCGGCCATGGCGAGGCCCGGCCCATCGCCTCCAACGTCAGTGAGGCCGGACGCGCCAAGAACCGCCGCGTGGAGTTCCGCCTGAACGTCCCCCAGGAGGACCAGGCCCGCATCAGCAAGTAGGACTCCGAGCAACATCGAGCGGGCAGGACACGTCCTGCTATCGCTACTTTCGCTCGATGCCTTCACCTTTTCCCTGGACCAGGGCGCTGGCGCTCGGCGTGCTCGCGCTCACGTCCCATCGGGCGCTTCCGCAGGAACGCGTCCGCTTCGTGGAGAACAAGGGGCAATGGCCGGAGGCCGTCCGCTTCAAGGCGGATGTGCCGGGGGCCACGGTGTGGTGCGAACGGAACGCCCTGCTCATCGACCGCTTCGACGCGCGCGAGGTGCACGCGGCCCACGCCCACGAGGGCGGAGCGCCGGTGGGCGACCGCCGTCCCGTGATCCCGCACCACGTGCTCCGTCTGCACTTCACGGACGGGGCGCCCAGCCCGCGCACGGCCGGCCGCGACCAGCAGCCCGGGCTGCACCACTTCTTCCTGGGCAACGACCCTGCGCACTGGGGAAGCAACGCCCGCGCCTTCGCCACCGTGGAATGGAGCGCCATCGCCCCGGGGATCGCCCTGCGGCTCACCACCACCTCCAATGGCTTGAAGTACGATCTGCACCTGGCACCCGGCGCCGACCCGGCCGGCCTGCAGCTGCGCTATGAAGGGGCGGAAGACCTGCGCGTCCAGGACGGCCAGCTGGTGATCGGCACCTCCCTCGGCCCCGTGGTGGAGCGCATTCCACTGGCCTACCAGGTGATCGCCGACCGGCAGGTGCCCGTAAGCTGTGGCTACCGCCTGAGGAACGGCCGCATCGGCTATGCCCTCGGCCCCTACGACCCGCGTCACGAGCTGATCATCGACCCCACGCTGGAGTTCAGCACCTACTCAGGCGCCACCACGGACAACTTCGGCTACACGGCCACCTTCGACGACCTCGGTTTCCTCTATAGCGGCAGCTCCAGCTTCGGGAGCGGCTACCCCACCACCACCGGCGCCTACCAGACCACCTGGAACGGCGGTGACGGTCAAGGCACCATCGTGGGCACGGACATGGCCATCACCAAGTACGACACCACGGGCACCTTCCTGGTCTGGAGCACCATGCTCGGCGGCCAGGGCGACGACCTGCCCCACAGCCTGATCGTGAACGCCAACGACGAGGTCTTCATCCTGGGCACCACGGGGTCACCGGACCATCCGGTGAGCACCGGGGCCTTCCAGCCCATCTTCGCCGGTGGCTCCACTTACACCCCACAAGGCATCGGGGTGAGCTACCCGAGCGGCAGTGACATGATGGTCGCCAGACTGAGCGCGGACGGCAGCCAGCTGCTCGCCGCCACCTTCCTCGGCGGGACGCAGAACGACGGCCACAACAGCGCGCCGGCGCTGAAGTTCAACTACGCCGATGAGATGCGCGGCGAGATCCTGCTGGACGATGCGGGCCGTGTGATCGTGATGAGCTGCACGCAGTCCAGCGATTATCCGGTGACCCCGAACGCCGCACAGACCGGCTTCGGTGCGGGCACCCATGATGGCGTGGTGACCAAGCTGACGCCCGACCTCGGCTCCCTGGTGTGGAGCACCTTCCTGGGCGGTGGGAGCGCGGACGCCGTCTTCGGTGGTGAACTCTTCGCCAACGGCGACCTCTTGGTCTGCGGGGGCACGAACAGCACCGACCTTCCGGTGACCACGAACGCCTACCAAGGCAGCTATCAGGGTGGCCTTGCGGATGCCTTCGCCGCCCGCTTGTCCGCGGATGGATCGACGGTGCAGGCCTGCACCTACTATGGTTCCAACGCCTATGACCAGGCCTACTTCGCCGACCTGGACGACCTGGAGAACGTGTTCCTCTTCGGGCAGACCCAGGCCCCTGTCGGGCAGCTGATCCTCAACGCCCCGTACAACGTGCCGAACGGTGGCCAGTTCATCGCCAAGCTGAGCCCCGACCTCCAGAGCTGGGTGCTGGGTTCCCGCTTCGGGCTGGCGAACGGCACGCCCTCCATCAGCCCCACCGCCTTCCTGGTGGACTACTGCGACAAGCTCTACGTGAGCGGCTGGGGCAGCAACATCGGCATCGGCCCGCCCATGACCACCACGGGACTACCGGTGACCCCGGACGCCTACCAAGGCACCACCACGGGCAACGACTTCTACCTCGCCGTGTTCGAGGTGGACATGAGCGCGCTGACCTACGCCACGTACTTCGGTGGAAGCGCGAGCAGCGAACACGTGGACGGCGGAACGAGCCGCTTCGACCGCCGCGGACGCGTGTACCAGAGCGTGTGCGCCGGCTGCGGTGGCAATTCGGACTTCCCGATCGAGCCTGACCCCGGGGCGTGGAGCCCGACGAACAACAGCCCGAACTGCAACAACGGCGTCTTCAAGTTCGACTTCGATGCCCCCTTGGTGGTGGCCGCCGGCAATGCGCCCGACACGGTATGCGCGAACACGCCGGTGGACTTCGCCAACTTCAGCAACGGGGTCTCCTACCTCTGGGAGTTCGGCGACGGCGACAGCTCCACGCTGGCGGAACCCACGCACACCTACCCCGGCCCGGGGAACTACATCGTGACGCTCACGGCCTTCGACCCCAACAGCTGCAACGCCGAGGACCAGACCTCCTTCACCGTGGTGGTGGTGGATGCCGCGCCCCTGGTGCAGGCCATGCCCGACACCACGTTCTGCGGCCCGCTCGGGTCCTTCCTGCTCACGGCCACGAGCAACGGCACGGCCACCACCTGGCAATGGAGCACCAACGCCCAGTTCACCGACATGTTGAACGACACCCCGGCCGACAGCACCGCCTTGGTGCAACCGGCGATCGGCGGCACCTACCATGTACGGGCCGACGCGGGGGGCTGCCAGGTGACCGATAGCGTGACGGTGACCGTATCGCTGGCCGACCTCGCCCTGTCCCCGGACCAGCTGATCTGTGCCGACGAACAGGCCCAGTTGGTGCTGATCGGGGCCGACCCCGGGTCCGTCATCACCTGGAGCCCCGCGGCGGAGGTCCTGGCCGGCCAGGGCACCTCCATCGCCACCGTGGCCCCATCGGAGACCACCGTCTTCGGGGTCACGGTGACCGCGCCGAGCGGCTGTTCGTGGACGGGCACGGTGACCGTGGAGGTGAGCCCGGTGAACGCCGCCGACGTGAACGCCAGCGTCGACCAACCCATCGTGGTGGCCGGCACACAGGTGCAGCTCAACGCCACGCCGGGATCGGGCGTCACCTACAGCTGGACGCCCACCACGGTGAGCAACCCCGCCATCGCAGCGCCCACCGCCGTGGTGACCACCAGCACCTGGTTCGTGGTGACGGTGAGCGACGGCATCTGCACCAAGTCGGACTCGGTGCTGGTGACCGTGTACGAACTGAACTGCGACGAACCCGACATCTTCGTGCCCAACGCCTTCACGCCCAACGGCGACGGCAACAACGATGTGCTCTTCGTGCGCGGCCGCTTCATCACCGACCTGGAGTTCAAGGTCTTCGACCGCTGGGGCGAGAAGGTGTTCGAGACCACGGACCAGGCGGTGGGCTGGGATGCGACCTACAACGGCAAGGCGGTGGACCCGGCCGTCTTCGTGTACCACCTGCGCGTGCGTTGTGCCGACGGGCAGGAACTCTTCAAGAAGGGCAACGTCACCGTGATCCGCTGATCCGATGCGCCGCGTCCGCCTTCCCGTCCTCGCCGCCCTGTTGTTCGCCTGGTCCGGCGGTGCGCACGCCCAGGACATCCACTTCACGCAGTTCTTCCACACGCCGCTGGCCACAAGCCCGGGGCTGATCGGGGCCTTCGACGGCGACCATCGGGTGCACGCCATCTTCCGGCAGCAATGGCGTGCCGTCACCCGTCCCTACCGCACCTTCGGCCTGGGCTACGATGCGGCCAATGCCTTCGGCAAGCGGGGCCTCGGTGTGGGGCTCTGGCTCTTCAACGACAACGCGGGCGACTCGCGGCTCAACACCTTCCAGCTGGGCGTGGGCCCCAGCTGGACGCTGGCCCCGGGCAGCGGGCGGCATGCCGTCACCGCCGGCATGCAGCTGGGCTTCACCGCGCTGAGCCTGAACGACGACCAGCTGAGCTTCGACGCCCAGTACAACGGGTTCTACCACGACCCCAGCCTGGCCACGAACGAGGACTTCCAGCGCGCCTCGCTGGTGCATCCCGACCTGCATGCCGGGGTGGCCTATCGGTTCCGGCCCGCGCATCGCCAGCTGATCCAGGCGGGCATCGGCCTGTTCAACCTCACACGCCCGCGCATCGGCTTCCTGGGCAGCACCCCGGAGCCGCTGGACCTCCGCACCACCATCCACCTCACCGGGCAGCTGCCGGTGAGCACCAGCTTCGACCTGCTGCCCACGGTGCAGTACATGGCGCAGGGGACCTTCAGGGAGCTGCTGCTCGGCGCGATGCTGCGGTACATCCTGGTGGACCGCTTCGGCACCCTGCGCGCCCTGCGCATCGGTGGCAGCTATCGCGCGGCCGATGCCGGAACGATCTACGCCGGACTGGAATACGATGACTGGACCGCCGGGCTCAGCTACGACATCAACACCAGCGACCTGGTGCCCGCCAGCCGCAACCGGGGCGGTTTCGAGGTGACGGTGACCCGCGTGTTCCGCCGCCGACCGTCGGTGCCGGCCCGGTTCAAAGCCTGTCCGCATCAGCTATGACCACGCGCCGCACGCTGCTCCTCCTGCTGCTCCTGCCCACGGCCCTGCTCGGCCAAGGGCTCGCCCAGTGGATCGCCTGGGGCGATGCCGCCGTCGCCCGCGGCGACCAGTACGGCGCGTCGCGCTTCTATGGTGAAGCGCTGAAGCGCGAACCCGGCCGCATGGTGCTGCAGTGGAAGCAGGCCGAGGCCTGCCGCCTGAGCGACCAATACCCCGAGGCCGCCGCCTTGTACGACCGCGTGTACCGGAAGGACATGGGCCGCCAATACCCCGATGCCCTGCGGTGGCTGGGCGAGATGCAGCTCTGCGCCGGCGATCATGCGGCCGCCCTGGCCACCTGGCGCAAGGTGCTGCAGAAGGAGAAGGACAAGGGATCGCGCACGGCGGAGCGCGCGGCCAATGCCATCCGAGGCTGCGCCCTCGCCGACAGCCTGGCGCGCAGCGCCCCCACCATCATCGTGGAGCACCTGCCCGAGCCGCTGAACAGCTTCGCGAGCGAGTTCGCCGCCCGGCCGGACAGCACCGGGGCGCTGGTCCTGAGCTCGCTGCGCGGCGAGCTGGCCGATGACAACACCGTGGTGGACACCAACGCCTACCACGTGGCCATCTACCGCAGCGCACCGGCCGGTGAGGCCTGGTCGCGACCCGGGCACTACCCGGACAGTGTACCGGGCGAGGACCGCGCGAACGGCAGCTGGAGCCTGGATGGCCGCCGCTTCCACTTCACGCGCTGCGTGAACGGCGAATGCGGCATCGTGGTGCAGGACCTGGCCACGGGCGAGGTACGACCGCTGGAGGGCCTGGGCGATGGCCATCATACCCAGCCCATGGTGGCCTCGGTGGACGGCGTGGAACGCCTCTTCCTCACGAGCGATCGCGCCGGCGGTGTGGGCGGCATGGACCTCTGGTGGGGCCGTCTGGAGGGCGGCATGGTGAAGGACCTCTATCCGGTGCCTGGGGCGGTGAACACCCTGGGCAACGAGACCTGCCCGCATTTCGACACCGCCAGCGGCACGCTCTCCTTCAGTTCCGATCACCTGCCCGGCCTCGGCGGGTACGACATCTTCACCAGCACGCGACAGGACGACGTGTTCGGTGCCCCGGTGCATGCGGGCGTGCCGATGAACAGCCCGGCGAACGACCTCTACCCCGTGATGGACGGCCGCACGGGCGTGGGCTATCTCACCAGCAACCGCGTGGGCTCCCTGGCGAAGAAGGGCGAGACCTGCTGCAGCGACATCTACCGGGTGCGCCTGCCCGCCCCGCTGGTGGCGCAGGAACCACCGCCGCCGGCCGACACCGTGCGCAGCACCCGGCAACGCCTGGCCGACCTGCGCAGCAAGCTGCCCGTGCGCCTCTACTTCCACAACGACGAGCCCGACCCGCGCAGCTGGAGGAAGACCACGGACCGCAGCTATCCGGCCACCTTCGCCGACTACGAGGCGCTGCTGCCGCGCTACCGTGCCGAGCTCCGCAACCCCACTGCCACGGCGGGCTTCGAACGCTTCTTCATCGAGGAGGTGCGCAAAGGACTGGACGACCTGAACGCCGCCGCCGTGGTGCTGCGTGAAGCCATGGAACAAGGTCAGCGGATCGAGCTCGTCGTGCGCGGCTTCGCCAGCCCGCTGGCCAAGAGCGACTACAACGCCAACCTGTCGTTGCGCCGCATCCAGAGCGTGGTGAACCATCTGCGCAGCATCGACGGCGGCTTCTTCGTCCCGTTCCTGGATGGCACCGCTCCGAACGGCGGCCTGCTCACCATCACCCCGGCGCCCTTCGGTGAGGAGAAGGCCGCCTCGGGAGTGAGCGATGCCCTCGGCGACGTGCAGCGGTCCGTGTACAGCGTGGAGGCCGCGCGGGAGCGGCGCATCGAGATCGAACAACTGCTCGAGGTCCCCGCCGAGGGCGTCACCGTGCAGGTGGACCGGACGCTGGTGGACCTGGGCCGCATCCCCATCGGCGCGGAGCAGCAACTGCGCTTCCACCTGCACAACCGCGGAACACGACCGCTGCGGTTGATCGAGGTGGAGTCCGACTGCGGATGCACCACGGCGAAGCCGAGCGCGGACCTGATCGCCCCGGGCGGAAGCACCGCCCTGGACGTCATCTTCAACGGCCGGGCGCAGGAAGGGGCCATGATGCGGCGTGTCCGCGTGCTCACCGACGGCGAACCGTCGGAGATCTTCCTCACCATCACCGGCACCATGGTGCCCGACTGACCCATGCGACTCCTGCTGCTCAGCAACTCCACCCTGCCCGGCGAGCCCTTCCTGCAGTGGCCCCGCCCCCACCTGTCCGGTTTCCTGACCGCACCCGCGCGCATCGCCTTCATCCCCTACGCCGCCGTCACCTTCACCTTTGATGCCTATGCCGATGCGGTGGCCGGGCCTTTCGCCGAACTGGGCCACACCGTGGAGAGCGTGCACCGCTCCACCGACCCCGTGGCCGCGGTGGACGCGGCCGACGCCGTGGCCGTAGGCGGGGGCAACACCTTCCAACTGCTGCGGCTGTTGTACAAGCACGATCTGCTGCGCGCCATCCGCCGCCGGGTGCGCGAGGGCATGCCCTATGTGGGCTGGAGCGCAGGAAGCAACGTGGCCTGCCCCACGATCATGACCACCAATGACATGCCCATCACCGAGCCGCCCAGCTTCCGCGCGCTTGATCTGGTGCCGTTCCAGATCAATCCGCACTACACCGATGCCCGGCTGGAAGGTCATGGCGGCGAGACCCGCGACCAGCGCTTGGCCGAGTTCCTGGTGGCGAACCCCCAGCGGCGCGTGATCGGCCTGCGCGAGGGTTCCCTGCTGCACGTGACCGACGAGCGGATGCGGTTGGTGGGCCGTCCCGCCCGCCTGTTCCGGTCCGGGACCGACCCGGTGGAGCTCGCCGAAGGCTCCGACCTGCGCGCGGACCTGGCCGGCCACTGACGGTCGCCGCGCCGCTATGTTTGTGCGGCCATCATGGACCCCGCCCTCGACCGTCTGCTCGACAAGCTCGGCTTCAACCTGCTGCTGCTCGCGAAGGTCGCCCTCATCGTGGCCCTGGCCTTCATCCTGGAACGGATCATCCGCATCCTGCTGAAGCGGGGCTATCTGCGGAGCGATCAGGGCAACGAGGACCGCACGCGCTATCGCTTCCTGCGCAACGCCACGCGCTTCATCGTGGGCCTGGTGGCCGCCGCCGCCATCATCTACACCATCCCCAGCTTCCGCCATGTGGCGGTCACGCTCTTCGCCGGCGCGGGCATCCTCGTGGCCATCATCGGCCTGGCCGCGCAGGGCGCCTTCAGCAACATCATCAGCGGGGTCTTCATCGTCAGCTTCAAACCCTTCCGCGTGGGCGACTCGCTGCAGGTGGCCGGCCACACCGGTGTGGTGGAGGACATCACCCTGCGGCACACCGTGATCGTGACCGGGGAGAACCGCCGTGTGATCATCCCCAACTCCAAGATCAGCGACGAGACCGTGGTGAACAGCACCGTTGTGGACCAGGCCATCTGCCAGTACGTGGAGGTGAGCGTGGGCTATGCCGCCGACACGCGGCTCGCGATGCAGGTGCTGCAGGAGGTGTGCCTGGCCCACCGGGACCGCCTGGACAGGCGCACCCCCGAGGAGAAGGCGAAGAACGATCCCATCGTGCCCGTGCGGCTCATCGCCCTGGGCGAATCGGGCCTGCTGCTGCGCGCCTATGTCTGGGCCAAGGACGCCCTCACCGCGCGCCTGATGCACTACGACCTCAACCTCGCCATCAAGGAGCGGTTCGACCGCGAGGGCGTGGAGATCCCGTACCCCCACCGCACGGTGGTGCACAAATACGAGGGCGGCGCACCGCCGGGCCATGGGCATGAAGCGGGTGCATAGCCGCGCCGGCAAGGTGGGCCTGCCGCCGGGATCCCTGGTGCAGGTGTCCAGCGATGCCGTGGAACGCGGCACGTTGCGCGCCTTCGTGTACGACGCCGACAGCTACACGGAGACCATGGCGCCCGACCTGATGGCGTTGCAACTGCCCCCGCCTCCGGGCATGGTGTGCTGGGTGGACGTGGACAGCCTCCATGACGGGCAGGTGGTGAGCGCCATCGGCGAGCGCTTCTGCCTGCATCCGCTGCTGCTGGAGGACGTGCTGAACACCGACCAGCGGCCCAAGCTCGAGGAGTACCAGGACGACCTGTTCGTGGTGGTGAAGATGCTCGCCATGGACGAGGACACCGGGTCCATCGATGTGGAGCAGGTGAGCCTGGTGCTCGGACGCGGGCATGTGATCAGCTTCCAGGAGCGCCCCGGCGACGTGCTCGACCCCATCCGCGAACGCATCCGCCACAAGCTCGGGCGCGTGCGCAAGAGCGGGGCGGATTACCTCCTCTACGCGTTGCTGGACGTGATCGTGGACAACTACTTCCTGGTGGTGGAGGAGCTCGGCCGCCGCATCGAGCGCCTGGAGCGCAAGGTGACCGTGCGCCCCGGCAACGAGGACCTGCTGAGCCTGCAGGAGCTGCGCGGGCTGCTGATCACCGTGACGCGCTACGTGACCCCCACCCGCGAACTGGCCGGCCGCCTCAACACCCTCCAGAGCCCGCTGATCGACAAGAACACCCGACGCTACATCAACGACCTGCAGGACCACACGGTGTACATCGCCGAGACCATCGCCACCTTCCGCGACATGCTGGCCAGCCTGGAGAACACCTACCACGCCGGGGTGAACCTGCGCATGGGCCAGGTGATCAAGCTGCTCACCATCATCAGCACCATCTTCATCCCCCTCACCTTCATCGTGGGGGTGTACGGCATGAACTTCGACCACATGCCCGAACTGCGCTGGCGGCACGGCTACTTCCTGGTGATGGGCCTGATGGCCGTGATCGCCGCCGGCATGCTGGTGTGGTTCCGGCGGAAGCGGTGGTTGTGATCCTGTTTTTTCACCACCGGATCACCGGGCTTCCCCGTGCCCGCTACTTTTGCACCGCTCCGTCCATGACCAAGCGCGCCGCCGGACTCAGCGACCAGACCTGGTCGGCCCTGCTCATCGCCGTGGGCGGCGCGGCCTTCGTGCCGCACGGGACGCCCGCCACCGCCTTCCGCTGATGAACGCGCGCGTGCCCCTCCGGCCCTCCCCAGCCGCCTTCGCGCACGCACGACCGCCCGTTCAGGCCGCACCCGGCCCGCATCCTCCGCGCCCCATCCGCGCGGCCCGCTCCGCATACCCCCACCCGCCCATCCGCGCATGAAGACCCGCTACATCGACCTCATCGAGCAGACCTTCGACTTCCCGAAGGACGAGTTCGGTCTGGACGGCGACCGCCTCACCTGGAACGGCGTGGACCTGGTGCCCCTGCTGGAGAAGTACGGCACCCCGGTGCGCATCACCTACCTGCCGAAGATCGGCGAGAAGATCGACCTGGCCCGCGCCAGCTTCGCCAAGGCCTTCAAGGAGCACGACTACCAGGGCGAGTACACCTACTTCTACTGCACCAAGAGCAACCACTTCAGCTACATCATCGACAAGGTGCTGGACAAGGGCGTGACGCTGGAGACCAGCAGCGCCTACGACCTGGAGATGATCGAGCTCCTGCTGGAGCGCGGCCGCATGCCCAAGGACGCCATCATCCTGTGCAACGGCTTCAAGGACGAGCGCTACATCCGGAACATCGGCCGCCTGGCCAACTCCGGCCTGCGCGTGGTGCCCATCATCGACAACATGGCCGAGATCTACCAGCTGGACGAGGTGATCACCGGCCCCTGCGACATCGGCATCCGCATCGCCGCCGAGGAGGCCCCCAAGTTCGAGTTCTACACCAGCCGCCTGGGCATCGGCTACAAGGACATCATCCCCTTCTACATGCGCAACGTCAGCAAGCAGCGGAAGTTCCGCCTCAAGCTGATGCACTTCTTCATCAACACCGGCATCACCGACACGGCCTACTACTGGAACGAGCTCAGCAAGTGCGTCAACGTCTACTGCGACCTCAAGAAGCTCTGCCCCACCCTGGACACCCTCGACATCGGCGGCGGCCTGCCCATCAAGAACAGCCTCAACTTCAGCTTCGACCTCGACTACATGATCGGCGAGATCACCGGCCGCATCAAGGACATCTGCGCCGAGAACAAGGTGAAGGAGCCCCACATCTACAGCGAGTTCGGCAGCTTCACCGTGAGCGACAGCGGCGCCACCTTCTTCAGCATCGTGCACCAGAAGAAGCAGAACGAGAAGGAGCGCTGGAACATGATCGACGGCAGCTTCATGACCACCCTGCCCGACACCTGGGCCATCAGCAAACGCTTCATCATGCTGCCGGTGAACAACTGGGCCGACGAGTATGAGCGCGTGTTCCTCGGCGGCATGACCTGCGACAGCGACGACTACTACAACAGCGAGCAGCACATCAACGCCATCTACCTGCCGCGCTTCCGCGAGGACCGCCGCCAGTTCATCGGCTTCTTCAACACGGGTGCCTACCAGGACACCCTCGGCGGCTTCGGCGGCATCCAGCACTGCCTGATCCCCAAGCCCAAGCACGTGCTGCTGGACCGCGCCCCGGACGGCTCGCTCACCGACCGCCTCTTCGCCCCCGAACAGAGCGCCGAACGCATGCTGCAACTGCTGGGCTACCTGCCCCTGGAGGAACCCGTGCGCAAGTAGCCGCCCACCGTCGTCCGGACCGTCCACGCTCCGCTTCTATCTTTCGCCCCGCCGCTCCCCTCCCCCC
>JAEUSW010000215.1 GCA_016788285.1 Flavobacteriales bacterium | reverse complement strand
TTCCGGCCTTGGCGTACGGCGCATGCCCACCCCCAACAAGACCCACCGCACCACCGCCAGCGTCTCCGCTTTCATCGACAAGCACCCGAAGGAGGCGATGCGTGACGACAGCCGTGTGTTGATCGCGCTGATGCAGGAGCTCACCGGCGAGGAGCCGCACATGTACGGGCCGAGCATCGTCGGCTTTGGCACCTACCACTACACCTACCCCAGCGGCCATTCGGGCAGCGCGCCCCTGGCCGCCTTCAGCCCCCGGAAGACCGAGCTGGTGATCTACCTGGGCCAGGAAGCCCAGGACCGGGCCACGTTGGCCAAGCTGGGGAAGCACAGGGCCACGAAAGCCTGTCTGTACGTGAAGCGCCTGGCCGACATCGACCTGAAGGTGCTGAAGGCGCTGGTGAAGATGTCGGTCGCGGCCACGCGGAAGGCCCATCCGGCGCCCTGAGCCTCAGTGGCTTAGGATTTCCGCTCGGCCGCCTACCTTCGCCGCCGCGAACGCGACCACACCGTTCGCTGTTCACTGGACACCATGGCACGCTCCGCCCTCCTCGGCTCCTCCCTCACCAAGAAATACTGGATGGCCCTCACGGGCCTTTTCCTTTGCCTGTTCCTCGTGGTACACCTGGCCGGCAACCTGCAGCTGCTGGACGCCAGTCCGGAGGGCCGCCTCAAGTTCAATGCCTACGCCAAGTTCATGACCACCTTCCCGGTGATCAAGGTCGTGAGCTACCTGCTGTACTTCAGCATCCTGTTCCACGCCTTCGATGGCATCCTGCTGGCGGTGCAGAACCGCAGGGCGCGTCCTGTGCGCTATGTGAAGGAGAACGCCGCGGCCAACCGCACCTGGTACAGCGGACAGATGGCCCTGCTGGGCAGCCTGCTGCTGGTCTTCATCGTGCTGCACATGATGCACTTCTGGTACCGCATGCACTGGGGCGGACTTCCGTTGGACAGCGAGGGCAACACCGACCTGTTCGCCGTGGTGGCCGAGGCCTTCCGGCAACCCGTGTACGTCGTGCTGTACGTCGCCTCCATGGCCGTGCTGGCCTTCCACCTCCTGCACGGCTTCCAGAGCGCCTTCCAGACACTCGGGCTGAACCACCCGCGCTACACCCCGATCATCAAGAACGTGGGGGTCTTCTTCGGCGTGGTCATCCCCATCCTGTTCGCCCTCATCCCCGTGTGGATGTTCGCCTTCCCCGGTTGACCTGTTCCCACGACCTCATCGCATTCCATGAGCACCCTCGACAGCAAGATCCCCCCCGGTCCGATCGACAAGAAGTGGACCTACCACAAGGGGCACATCCGCATCGTGGCGCCGGCCAACAAGCGCCGCATCGACATCATCGTGGTGGGCACGGGCCTGGCCGGTGGTGCCGCGGCCGCCTCGCTGGCGGAGATGGGCTACAACGTGAAGGCCTTCTGCTTCCAGGACAGCGCGCGCCGCGCCCACAGCATCGCCGCGCAGGGGGGCATCAACGCCGCCAAGAACTACATGAACGACGGGGACAGCACCTACCGGCTGTTCTACGACACCGTGAAGGGCGGCGACTACCGCGCCCGTGAGGC
>JAEUSW010000176.1 GCA_016788285.1 Flavobacteriales bacterium | reverse complement strand
TCCGGGCTCATCGGCCTTGCCCTGGTGCTGGCCCTCACCTGGTGGTGGAAGCGCGGCCGCATGACCGCCTTCCTCGCGCTGCGACCGGCCCCACCGCGTGAGTTCGTGAAGTGGACCGTGGTCTTCGTGTCGGTGTTCCTGGTGCTCGAGGTCATCGGCCACCTGCTGCCCGAGGCCGGCAACGCCTTCATGGAGAAGGTGCTCGCTTCCACCACCGACCGCACGCTCCTGCTGATCGGGGTCGGCATCATGCCCGCCCTGTTCGAGGAGTTCCTGTTGCGTGGCCTGCTCTACGGCTCGCTCCGGCATGTGATGGACCACCACGTGGCCATCGCGCTCGTGGCGGGCCTTTTCACCCTGCTGCACATGCAGTACGAATGGTACGTGCTGCTGCTGATCGTGCTGCCCATGGGCGTCGCGCTCGGCTATGCGCGCGCCAACAGCGGTTCCATCTGGGTGCCCGTGCTCCTGCACATGGTGAACAACTGTGCGAGCATCCTGCTGCCCCAGGTCTGGAGCTGATCACCAGCGGTAGTGGACGTACACCCGCGGCAGCCGTACGCCGAAGTTCACGGGCTCGTCCCACCAGGTCGGCACCGCCGGATAGTTCGTCACCGTGCGGTCGAGCAACGACCACCACGTGATCTCCACCGGCAGGCGCAGGTCCACCTCCCAGCGACGGCCCAAGGGACCGCTCAGCCCCGGCGCCACCTCCAGCCCGGCGAAGAACAGGCGGTCCTGCTGCTCCTGCAGGATGTCCGTGCCCGGCACCGCGGCCCCCACCCCCGTGCTGTCGCGCTCGTAGGCCTGGTCCTGCTGCCGCACCCCGCGGTCCTCCCGGCCCGCGAGCAGGGCGAGGCCCAGCAAGGGTGCGAAGTGCTTCTCCCGCTCCACGAAGGCTTCCTTGCGCTTCTGGATGGTGATGCCCGCCCCCAGGCGCCACGAGGTGGTGTTGGTGGTGGTGTACCGGGTGACCATGGAGCTGTCCGTGAAGAACGGCGGCTCCTCGCTCCCTTCCTGTTCATCGTCGTACGCCAGGGAGAGCCGTAGACCGATGTCGGGGCGGAGCCAGTACTGCCCCACGGCCTCCACGCGCAGGTAGTGGTCATCACCGGAGCTGGCGATCAGGTCGATCACCGGCCGCAGGAGCTCCACGCCCACCGACCAGCGCAGGGGGTCCTGCGTGGTATCGGGCCGCCAGTAGGTCTCCTGGGCCACCAGCGGGGTGGTCACCAGCAACAAGGGCAACAGGGCGGCACGCATGGCCGGCAAGGTACGGCCGGGCCTTGGCCAGGGCGGTTAGCTTTGCCGCCCATTCCCATCGACCATGAAGCGCATCATCGAGTGTGTCCCCAACATCAGCGAAGGGCGTGACCGCGCCAAGATCGACGCCATCGTGGCCGCTGCGGCCGCTGTGGAAGGCGTGCGCGTGCTCGACGTCGACCCCGGCAAGGCCACCAACCGCACGGTGATCACCTTCGTGGGCGAACCGGAGCCCGTGTGCGAAGCGGCCTTCCGCCTGGTGAGGAAGGCGCAGGAGCTGATCGACATGCGCGGCCACAGCGGCGAGCACCCGCGCTTCGGCGCCACGGACGTGTGCCCGCTGGTGCCCATCAGCGGCATCACCCTGGATGAGCTGGTGCCCTATGCGCAGCAGCTCGGCGAGCGCATCGGCAAGGAGCTCGCGATCCCCGTGTACCTGTACGAGCGCGCCGCGAGCGAGGAGAAGCGCCGCAACCTGGCCAACAACCGTGCGGGCGAGTATGAAGGCCTGCCGAAGAAGCTGGTGGACCCCGCCTGGAAGCCCGACTTCGGACCCGCCGCCTTCACCGAGGGCGTGGCCCGCAGCGGCGCGATCGCCGTGGGCGCCCGCAAGCTCCTCGTGGCCTACAACGTGAACCTGAACTCCACGAGCACCCGCCGCGCCAACGCCATCGCCTTCGACATCCGCGAGGCTGGACGTGTGAAGCGCGAGGGCGACCCGCTCACCGGCAAGCCCGTGCTCGACGCCGACGGCAAGCCCGTGAGCATCCCCGGCAAGCTGAAGAGCGTGAAGGGCATCGGCTGGTTCATCGAGGAGTACGGCATCGCCCAGCTCTCGCTCAACCTCACCGACATCGACGTGACGCCGATGCACATCGCCTTCGACGAGGCGTGCAAGAGCGCGGCCGAGCGCGGCATCCGCGTCACCGGCAGCGAGCTCGTGGGCCTGGTGCCCAAGCAGGCGCTGCTCGATGCGGCCGACTTCTTCCTGAAGCGCCAGGAGCGCAGCCTCGGCATCAGCGAGCGCGAGAAGATCAAGATCGCGGTGAAGAGCCTGGGGCTGGACGACCTGGCCCCCTTCGACCCGGAGAAGCGCGTGATCGAATACCTGCTCGCGGAGGCCAAGGACGAGCGCCTGGTGCGCATGGACCTGAAGCGCTTCAGTGAGGAGACCGCGAGCGAGAGCCCGGCGCCCGGCGGCGGCAGCGTGGCCGCGTACTGCGGTGCGCTCGGCGCCGCGCTCGGCACCATGGTGGCCAACCTCAGCGCGCACAAGCGCGGCTGGGACGACCGCTGGTCGGCGTTCAGCGACTGGGCCGTGAAGGGCGAAGGCCACCGCCAGGAGCTCATCCGCCTGGTGGACGAGGACACCCGTTCGTTCGACCGCATCATGACGGCGATGGGGCTACCGAAGGACACCCCGGAGCAGGCGGCCGCCCGCAAGGACGCCATCCGTGAGGCCACCAAGGGCGCGATCCTGGTGCCCTTGCGTACACTGGAGGTGTGCGTGGAGAGCATGGACGTGATGAAGGCCATGGCCGAACAAGGGCTGAAGGCCAGCGTGAGCGATGCGGGCGTGGGCGTCATGTGCGCGCGCACCGGGGCCCTGGGCGCCTACCTCAACGTGCGGATCAACTGCGCCGGCCTCGATGACGAGGCATGGAAGAAGGACGTGCTGGCCCGCGCCGAGGTGCTGAAGGCCAAGGCCGAGGCCATGGAGGCCGAGGTGATGGCGATGGTGTTGGGGAAGGTCTGACCTACCCGATACAACTCAAGGCCCGCTTCGCGCGTATACTTGATACGGGTACGCGCGCGATGATGGACCGCACCGAGCTGAGCCGCAGGGCGAGGAGGATCCTCTACTTCTTCCCGCTGCAGCTTCTCGTGCTGCATGTGAAGAAGAACCACATGCTGCTGCTGCTGTGGCTCCTGCTCTTCGGCTACATCACCCAGCAGGTCGGGGCGAAGTACGGTGTCCCCTACCTCTTCCTCTATCCCGAGTACTTCGGCCGCGTTAGCTTCTGGTCGTACGCCATCCTGGGCTTCGGCCTGGGCGGCTTCATCACGGCCTACAACCTGTACAGCTACACGCTGCATGCCTACCGCTTCCCCTTCATCGCCACGCTCAGCCGCCCCTTCCTGAAGTTCAACTTCAACAACGCGGTGATCCCGGTGCTCTTCGTGATCACCTACCTCGTGTGCTCGGCCAGGCTGCAGGTGGAGAAGGAACTGCTCAGCGGTTGGGAGATCGTCCTCAACCTTGTCGGCTTCCTCACGGGCATCATCGCCTTCCTGTTGATCGCCCTGGCCTACTTCACCCGCACCAACACCGACATCCACAAGATGCTCGGCAAGGACGCGGAGGAGCACCGGGCACCGGAGCCCATGGCCGACCTCATCGCCCCGCCAATTCCCATCCCCACCACCCGGCAGCAGAAGCGCAAGGCGACCCGCTGGTTCCGCCGCGAGCAGCGCACGCGCAAGTGGCGCGTGGAGACCTACCTCGCGCACCCCTTCAAGGTGGCGCTCGCCCGCACGAGCTCGCACTACGACAAGGAGCTGCTGCGCAGCGTGATCTGGCAGAACCACATCAACGGCTCGGTCTTCGAGGTGGTGATGGTGCTGTCGTTCGTGGCGCTCGGTGCCTTCAGCAACAGCAAGCTCTTCGAGATCCCCGCGGGCGCGAGCGCCTTCCTGCTGTTCACCATGCTGCTGATGCTGTTCAGCGCGTTCAACAGCTGGTTCAAGGGGTGGACCACCACCGTGATCATCGTGCTGGTGCTCGGCCTCAACCACCTGAGCAGCTACACCGAGGGCTTCCTGTACGACAACGCGGCGACAGGCCTCGACTATGCGGCCCCGCCGGCACCATATGACCGCAACACCATCGGCGCCTTCGCCAACGATACGTCCTCCGCACAACGCGATGCCAGGGCCATGGCCGGCATCCTCGATCGCTGGCGCGACCACAACCGGGCCCTGCCGCACGCCCAGGATCGGCCGAAGCTCATCATCGTCAATACCAGCGGGGGCGGCCTGCGCGCCATGCTCTGGACCTTCCGGTGCCTGCAGCATGCCGACAGCCTGCTCGGCGGCACCTTGATGCAGCGTACCGCCCTGCTCACCGGCAGTTCGGGCGGGGCCATCGGCGCCACCTACTACCGCCAGCTGAGCGAGGCCGCGCTGAACGACCCCACGGTGGAGCTGCAGGCCTCGTCGCACCTGGAACGCATGAGCTCCGACATGCTCAACCCGGTCGCGTTCAGCTTCGTCACCAACGACCTCTTCATCCGCTACCGCCGGGTGCGTGACGAGAAGCACGCCTACACCCTCGACCGCGGGCATGTGTTCGAGCGGCGGCTCAACGAGCTCACGGATTCACTGCTCACCACGCGCCTGGACGACCTGGCGGAGAATGAGCGCGCCGGCCGGCTCCCGGTGCTGGTGCTCAGCCCCACGGTGCTGAACGACGGGCGCCGCCTGGTGATCGGTGCGCAGCCCATGGCCTTCCTCACCGCCATCGCGCCCGAGGCGCCCGTGCACGGCGAGGCCGAGGCCGAGGCCATCGAGTTCCGCCGCATGTTCCGCGACCAGGAGGCCGGCCGCCTCACGCTGGCCAGCGCGCTCCGCATGGGTGCGAGCTTCCCCTACATCACGCCCGTGGTGTCGCTGCCCAGTGAGCCCCGCATGCGGGTGATGGACGCCGGCGCCCGCGACAACTACGGCTACCGCAACACCTTCGCCTACCTGCACGCCCTGCGCGATTGGATCGCGGCCAACACCAGCGGCGTGGTGATCATCCAGGTGCGCGACAAGCAGAAGGACCTCGATGTGCGCCCCGCCGCAGGTCGCTTCGTATCGCGTCTGCTGGACCCCGTGGGCAGCGTGTACGACAACTTCGTGCGCATCCAGGACCAGGATTACGACCTGATGCTCAAGCAGGCCGATGCGTGGGCCGGGTTCCCCATCGAGCGGATCGACCTGCAACTGCGGCACGACGAGGCCGACGAGATCTCACTGAGCTGGCACCTCACCGCCGTGGAGAAGACGCAGGTGCTGGCCACCGTCCACAGCCCCGAGAACAGGGCCGCCTTCGAGCGGCTGCGCGAACTGGTCGTGGGCGCCGGGCCCTTGCTCACGCAGACCGGCCACCGTGGTAGCGCACCAGGCCTTCCAGCGGCTCCGCCATCACTTCGGTGAGCACCATGCCCTGCTCGGCGAGGCAGGGCCCCAGCAGGTCGTGGAAGCCATTGGCCACCGAGCCCACCGCGGCCACGCGCTGCCGCTGCCCGGCCGGGAACCATCCGGTGAGCAGGGCGCACAGCTTGCGGAAGCGCGTGGTGATGAGGCCGTGCACGTAGGGATGCTCGATGTGCGGCACCAGGCGCCCCACCGGGGCTGCCAGGAACCGCGCCGGTGCCGTTCCACGGTACACCTGCGCCACCACCTCCTGCAGGTCGGGCACATCGCCGCCGAAGACCGCCTGTTGGATCTCCTCGGGCATGCGTCCCTGGTACAGGTCGCGGAAGAGCTGCTTGCCGATGTCCGCCCCGCTGCCCTCGTCGCCGATGATGTAGCCCAGCGAGGGGATCGTGGTGATGGGCCGCACCCCGTCGTGGAAGCCGGCGTTCATGCCCGTTCCCAGGATCAGCACCAGCCCCGGGGCCTCGCCATAGACCGCCCGCGCCGCACCGAGCAGGTCGGTGCCCACCTCGATGGAGGCCGCCGGCCAGCGCGTGGCCAGCACATCGCGCATGCGTGCGGCACGTTCGGGGGCTCCGCACCCGGCACCGTACACCTGCACACGGTCGGCCGCGAGCAGCGCAGGTACCTCCATGGCCCAGGCGTGGAGCGCGTCGAGCATGGGGGCCGGGTCGGCGCCGGCGGCGTTGAAGCCCGGGATCCGCGGGCCGTGCAGGTTGGAGCACACCGTGCCCCCCGCCTCGTTCAGCAGGGTCCACCGGGAAGATGACGCGCCGATGTCGGCGATCAGCAGGGACATGCGGCCAAGATAGGCCCGGCCACGCGGATCAGACGTTGAACAGGAACTTGTTCGGGCTCACCAGGCCGTTCTTCACGGCGTACATCACCAGGGCGGCGCTGTTGTTCACCCCGATCTTCTGCATGATGTTGCGGCGGTGCGTGTTCACCGTGTGGCCGCTCAGGTGAAGGCGCTCGGCGATCTCGGTGTAGCTGAGCCCTTCGGCGATCAGCGCGATCACCTCCACCTCGCGGTCGCTCAGGGTCACCGGGTCGCAGCTCAGCGGCTCGGCGATGATCCGGGACATGTCCACCGAGGCCCGCTGCATGGCCTCCACGATCTTGCCGCAGAAGAAGCGCTGGCCGTCGCCGGTCTGCAGCACCGCATCGATGATCTCGTCGATGCCGCAGTCCTTCTTGATGTAGCTGGTGACCCCGCCCCGCATGGCGTTGCGGAAGGTGAGCGGCGAGGGATCGGGGGTGATGGCCACGAAGCGCGTGCGCTTGCTGCGCCGCACGCCTTCCCGGATGGCCTGCACGCCGAACCCATCGGCCGTGTGGTCGATGAGGACCACGTCGGGCTTGGTGCGCACCAGCTGGGCCTGCAGCTCGATGTGGTCACGGGCCTCGCCCACCACCTCGATCCGCGGCACATCGGCGAAGACGGCGCGCAGCCCCACGAGGGCGAGCTCACCATGATCGGCCAGAAGCGTGCGGACAGCCATCCTTCTTTAGAATCGTTCTAAACGGGCCGCTAAAGTAGGTCCCCGAACGATCACGGGATCGTCAAGTTCTGAACCGCTGTTCGTTCAAGCACCCGGATACCGCGCCAACACCGGGAACGTGGCCCCTTCGCTGCTGAGCAGCGTGCGTGGGAACACCTCCACGGCCTCGCGGAGGAGCACGTCGGCGCTCTTGTAGCGCGAGCTGAAATGGCCGAGCAGCAGGGTGCCCACGGCAGCTTCCCGCGCCATGACGGCGGCCTCGCGGGCCGTGCTGTGCATGGTCTCCTTCGCCCGGGCCCGCAGCTGCTCGGTGAAGGTGGCCTCGTGGTACAGCAGGTCGACCCCTTGCAGGAAAGGCACGAGCTCGGGGGCGTGGGCCGTGTCCGAACAGTAGGCGTAGCTGCGTGGCCGGGGCGGCTCGTGCGTGAGCTCGGCATTGGGCACCACGGTGCCATCCTCCAGCACCAGGTCCTCGCCCGCCTTCAGCGCACTGCGCCGGTAGGGCGGCACCAGGGCGAGCTTGTCCTTGCGCAGGGGACGTGGCTGTTCGTGCTCGCGCACCACAAGGCCCGTGCAGGGGATACGGTGACGCAAGGCCAGGGCATGGGCGGTGGTTCGGTCGTCGCGCCACACCAGGTCGCCGCTGCGCGGTTCCACGGCCTCGAAATGCAGGGCGAAGCGCAGGTAGGTCTGCGACACGCGGAGCTGCAGGTGGACCACTTCGCGCAGGTCGGCCGGACCATGCAGGTGCACCTCGCGCGTTCGCCCCTGCAGATGCATGCTGCTCAGCAGGCCCATAAGGCCCAGGTAGTGGTCGCCGTGCAGGTGGCTGATGAAGATGCGCCGGATGCGGTTGAAATTCACCCCGGCTTGACGGAGCCGTTCCTGCGTGCCTTCCCCGCAGTCGATGAGGTAGAGCTCCTCGCCCACGTTGAGCAGCTGCGCCGTGGGGTAGCGACCGCGCGCAGGCAGGGCCGCTCCCGTACCGAGTGTGGTGACATCGAAGCGCAAAACGAGGAAGGTCCCGCTGGGCGGGACCTTCCGAAGGTACGGGAAGAGCAGCGGTCAGCGGCGCAGCACCATGCGGCCGGTGAAGCCCTCGCGGCCGGCGTGCACCTTGTAGAGGTAGATGCCGTCGGGCATGTCGCTGGCCTCGAAGCCCACGCGGTTCAGGCCCGGGCGACCGTCGACCGCGGCGCGCCATACGCGCTCGCCGAGCAGGTTGTACACCTCCACCTCGGTGTTGACACCGTACTGCAGGGTGAACTCGATGCTCGTGCGCTGGCTGAAGGGGTTCGGCACGTTCTGCACCTGGCCCAGGCCGGCCTCCAGTTCGTCCACGCCCACGGAAGGGGCGATGATGATGGTGTAGCCATCGAAGCTCTGGGGCACGGGGACGGGCTGGCCGAGCAGGGACACGTAGGCCAGCACGTTCAGGGTCATGTCGTAGGTGCCGGCGGTGGTGGGCGTGCCCTCGATGAGGCCGCAGCCCACGTTGCTGGTCAGGTAGGTGCAGGAGGCGCTCGTCTGGCTGTTGCACACCACGCTCAGGCCGGGAGGCAGGTTGGTGACCCCGGTGAACTGGACCGAATCGATCGTGAAGCCGGCGAAGCCCGGGTTGATGAGACCGGCATCGGACGGCACCAGCAGGTTGAGCGTGTCCGAATAGAACACGTTCAGCACACCGGGCGCGAAATCCGTGATGGTGTCGGGCCACACGCCGTACACGCTGTCCGCGTAAAGCGGATCGGGCGTGCATTGGGCGGAGGCGGTCTGCGTACCGGCCGCGAGCAGTGCGGCCGCGAGTAAGTGTTTCGTCATGGTCACTGGTCCTTTTTCACGTCCTTCTCGATCTCCTCCATGAACAGCAGGTCGACCGCTTCGCTCAGGGAGGGGGTGATGGAGAGCACGCTCTCGAGCTGGCTGATCTGCACGAGCTTCTGGACGGGCTCCTGCAGGGAGCAAACAATGAGCGTGCCGTTCACGCTCTTGCAAAGGCGGTTGGCCACGAGCAGGGCGCTGAGGCCCGAGCTGTCGCAATAGCGTGTGGCGCCCAGGTCGATGATCACATTGCGCACGCCGGTCTTGTTCAGGTACACCAGCTCGCTCTTCAGTTCCGGCGCACAGGTGGTGTCGAGCTTGTCCACATTGCTCTTCACCAGGGTGTACTTGCCCTTGTCCTCGATCGTGAAGTTCATGGCCTTCAGGTTACGGTGCGACCAAAGATAATCACGCACCCGAATGGCCGACGGCCCCGCCGTTACTGGGCCTGGGCGGCACGCGGGATGCGCATGGCGAGCAGGTAGAGCACCGCCATCCTTACGGCCACGCCGTTCTCCACCTGGTCGAGGATGATGCTGTTCGCATGGTCCGCCACCTCGGAAGTTATCTCCACCCCCCTGTTGATAGGGCCGGGGTGCATGATCACGATGTCCTTGCCGATGCGCTCGTAGCGCTCGCGGTCGAGGCCGAAGAGCATGCTGTACTCGCGCAGGCTGGGGAAATTGGCGATGCCATCGCTGCCCTGGCGTTCGAGCTGGATGCGGAGCATGTTCGCCACGTCGCACCAGCGCAGGGCCTTGTCGAGGTCGTGCTCCACCTTCACACCGAGGCTGGCCACATGCCGGGGCATGAGCGTGGTGGGACCGCAGAGCATCACCTCGGCGCCGAGCTTCTGCAGGCACAGGATGTTGCTAAGGGCCACGCGGCTGTGGAGGATGTCGCCCACGATGAGCACCTTCACCCCTATCACACGGCCGAGCTTCTCGCGGATGCTGTACGCATCGAGCAGCGCCTGCGTGGGGTGCTCGTGCGTGCCGTCGCCGGCGTTCACGATGCGCGCGTCCACGTGGCGGCTCAGGAACACCGCGGCGCCGGGGTCGGGATGGCGCATCACCACCATGTCCACCTTCATGGCCAGGATGTTGTTCACCGTGTCCACGAGGGTCTCACCCTTCTTGGTGCTGCTGCTGGAACTGCTGAAGTTGATGACGTCGGCGCTGAGGCGCTTCTCGGCGAGCTCGAAGCTGATGCGGGTGCGCGTGCTGTTCTCGAAGAAGAGGTTGGCGATGGTGATGTCGCGAAGCGAGGGCACCTTCTTCATCGGGCGGTTCAGCACCTCCTTGAAGCCGTCGGCGGTGCGGAAGATGAGCTCGATGTCGGCCGCGGTGAGGTCGGCGATGCCGAGCAGGTGATCGGTGCTCAGCTGGTCGCTGGGGGGCGCGGCGGGCTTGGTGTGCGGGCTCATCCGTGCTGGGTCAAGAGGATGCGGTCCTGGCCATCGGTCTCCTTCCATTCCACGGCCACGCGCTGGCCGGCGATGCTGTCCACCCACTTGCCCACGTAGTCGGGCTGGATGGGCAGTTCGCGGCTGAAGCGGCGGTCCACGAGCACGAGCAACTGCACGCCGGCCGGGCGGCCGAAGCTGAGCATCGCATCAAGGCCCGCGCGGATGCTGCGGCCGGTGTAGAGCACGTCGTCCACGAGCACCACATGGCGGTCGTCGAGGCTGAAGGCGATGTCGGTGGCGCTGGGGGCGGCGGTGACGGCGCGGTGCCGGAAGTCGTCGCGGTGGAAGGTGATGTCGAGCTCGCCGTAGCTCAGGTGCTCGGCGCCGATGATGCGGGCCAGCTCGGTGCGTATGCGTCGCGCGGCGAACACCCCGCGGGGTTGCAGGCCGATGAGCGCGACGTTCCGCAGGTCGCCGTGGTCCTCGATGAGCTGGTGGCAGAGCCGGTTGACGGTGAGCCCGAAGGCCTGGGGTCCGAGCAGGGTGACCGGCGGCATCGGCGGCGAAGATAGCCACCCCGGCAACGCGGAAGCCCCGCCGTCCCGGATGGGAGGCGGGGCTTCCGCTGTATGGTCGGTGGAACGCGCTTACTCGGCGCCCTCCTCCTCTTCCTTCTTCGACTTGCCGGAGCGCTCCTTGTTCTCCATGGCGCTCTTCAGGTCGCTGAGCACGCTGAGGTCGCCGAGAGTGGATTTCTCCGCCTTCTCGTTGATGCTCTTCACGCTGGGGCTCTGGCCACCGTCGTCGCCGGCGGCCTTGCGGCCACCGCGCTTGGCGGCGGGAGCGCCGAGCTCGGCGCTGTCATCGCCCTCCTCGAAGGTGCGGGTGTGGCTGAGCACGATGCGACGGGCGTCGCCGTTGAACTCGAGCACCTTGAACGGAAGCTTCTCCTCGAGCTCCGCCTTGGAGCCGTCGGCCTTCTTCAGGTGCTTGGCGGTCACGGTGCCTTCCACGCCGTAGGGCAGGGCCACCACGAAGTTCTGGCCGTTGCGGCCCACGAGGGTGCCCTCGTGCACGCTGCCCACGGTGAAGGTGCCGGCGAACACCTCCCAGGGGTTCTCCTCCACCTGCTTGTGGCCCAGGCTCAGGCGGCGGTTGTCCTTGTCCACCTCCAGCACCTGCACCTCGATCTCATCGCCCACCTTGCAGAAATCGCTCGGGTGCTTGATGCGCTTGGTCCAGCTGAGGTCGCTGATGTGGATGAGGCCGTCGACGCCCTCCTCCAGCTCGGCGAAGATGCCGAAGTGGGTGAAGTTGCGCACCTTGGCGGTGTGGCGGCTGCCCACCGGGTACTTGAACTCGATGTCGGCCCAGGGATCGGGAGCAAGCTGCTTCATGCCCAGGCTCATCTTGCGCTCCTCGCGGTCGATGTTCAGGATCTGGCACTCGATCTCCTGGCCCTCCTTCAGGAAGTCCTTCGGGCTGCGCAGGTGCTGGCTCCAGCTCATCTCGCTCACGTGCAGGAGGCCCTCCACTCCGGGCGCCACCTCCACGAACGCGCCGTAGTCCGTGATCACCATCACCTTGCCCTTCACCTTGTCACCGGCGTTCATGTCGGCGCTCAGGGCATCCCAGGGATGCGCGCTCAGCTGCTTCAGACCCAGGGCGATGCGCTTCTTCTCGTCGTCGAAGTCCAGGATCACCACGTTGATCTTGTCGTCGAGCTTCACCACCTCCTCGGGGTGGCTCACGCGGCCCCAGCTGAGGTCGGTGATGTGGATCAGGCCATCGACGCCGCCCAGGTCCACGAACACCCCGTAGCTGGTGATGTTCTTCACGGTGCCCTCCAGCACCTGGCCCTTCTCCAACCCGCCGATGATCTGCTTCTTCTGGGCTTCCAGTTCAGCCTCGATCAGCGCCTTGTGGGAGACCACCACGTTCTTGAACTCCTGGTTGATCTTCACCACCTTGAACTCCATGTTCTTGCCCACGTACTGGTCGTAGTCGCGGATCGGCTTCACGTCGATCTGCGAGCCGGGCAGGAAGGCCTCGATGCCGAACACGTCGACGATGAGACCGCCCTTGGTGCGGCACTTCACGTAGCCGGTGATCACCTCGTCGGTGGTCATGGCGTGGTTCACCTTGCCCCAGGCATTGTGCACACGGGCCGTCTTGTGGCTCACCACCATCTGCCCGCCCTTGTCCTCCTGCTTCTCGATGTAGACCTCCACCTGGTCGCCCAGCTTGAGGTCCGGCTTGTAGCGGAATTCGCTCAGGGGCACCACACCCTCGGACTTGTAGCCGATGTTGATGACCACCTCCTTCTTGTTCATGCCCACCACGGTGCCCATGAGGACCTCCTTCTCGGAGATGCTGCTCAGGGTGTCCTCGTAGGCCTTCTCCATGGCCTCCCGCTCCTTGGCGGGAATGCCCTTCTTGTCATCCTCCAACCCGGCCCAATCGAAATCCGCGGGCGGCTCGGCGAAGGTGACCTTGTTCTGTTCCGTCGACATGCTGTACTGACGTTTGTATCCCGACCCAAGGGGCCACCGACCGGGAGGGTTTGGTTGGCTCACGGTGTCCCTGCGTGAGCTTCCTGCTAAGGCCTGCCGTTCCGCGGAGGCGGAGGGCGGATCCGAAAAAGGACCGCAAAAGTACAAAAGGAAGCTGATCCTCAACGGCTTGGACCCTGAACGTCGGGGATGCCGCCCGGCGCCCTCCCGGATACGGCAGGCAGGCCTGCGCACCGCACGGCTACCTTTGGCCTTGACAGGGCTCCCCGGCCCTGGTCCTCAGCCGCTTCCGCATCCCCCCACGTTCCAGACCTCCCCTTCCGTCTTGCGCAGCTTCACCATCCCGAACCACTACCGCAGCGAGCTCATCGGCCGCCTGAAGGCCTTCCGGAAGGCGCAGGACCCCCGGAAGAAGGACCTGGCCCCCACCCTGCTCGACCTGGGCCCCGTGCGCTTCCTGTTCGCCCGTCACTTCGGCTTCTGCTACGGCGTGGAGAACGCCATCGAGATCAGCTACAAGGCCCTGGAGGAGAACCCCGGCAAACGGATCTTCCTGCTCAGCCAGATGATCCACAACCAGGCGGTGAACGATGACCTCACCGCGCGGGGCATGCGCTTCATCCAGGACACGCACGGACGCATGCTGATGGACTGGACCGAGCTCACGGCGGCGGACATCGTGATCATCCCGGCCTTCGGCACCACCCTGGAGACCGAGGCCAGGCTGAAGGCCATCGGGATCGATCCCCTGCGCTACAACACCACCTGCCCCTTCGTGGAGAAGGTGTGGAAGCGCAGCGATCAGCTGGGCGACCAGCGATACACGGTGATCATCCACGGCAAGGCCACGCACGAGGAGACGCGGGCCACCTTCAGCCACACGGTGCAGAAAGCACCCGCCCTGGTGCTGCGCGACATGGCGGAGGCCGAGCTGCTGGGCCGCATCATCCTCGGAGAGGAACCTGCCGAGACCTTCGAGGGCGTGTTCCGCGGCCGCGCCAGCGAAGGTTTCGAGCCCGCGCGCGACCTTCTGCGCATCGGTGTGGTGAACCAAACGACGATGCTGGCCACCGAGACGCAGGCCATCGCCGACCACCTGAAGCAGGTGATGGTGACGCGGTTCGGCGAGGCCGAGCTCAAGGCCCACTTCGCCGACACGCGGGATACGCTCTGCTACGCCACCAACGACAACCAGGACGCCACGAACGAGCTGCTG
Organism: Flavobacteriales bacterium; assembly: GCA_016788285.1. Taxonomy (GTDB): domain Bacteria; phylum Bacteroidota; class Bacteroidia; order Flavobacteriales_F; family PHOS-HE28; genus PHOS-HE28. Next base: position 10,041 of record JAEUSW010000176.1, on the reverse strand, counting down.
AAGGCCGAGGCCGACCTGGCCCTGGTGGTGGGCGGATACAACAGCAGCAACACCAGCCACCTGGTGGAACTGCTGGAACACCGGTACCCCACGTACTTCATCAAGGATGAGGGGGAGATCCTCAGCGCGGAGACCATCCAGCACTTCAACTACCCGGCGCACCGGCTGGAGACCACCGGCGACTGGCTCCCGGCGAAGCGCCCGCTCACCATCATCCTCACCAGCGGTGCCAGCTGCCCGGACACGTTGCTGGACCGGGTCATGCTCAAGGTGCTGTCGATGGTGGAGGGGGCGAAGGACCCGGCCGTGGCGGTCGAGGGGATGGTCTCGGCCTCCTAGGCGGCCTCACTCCTGCCCCACCCGGGCCAGCACGTCGAGCACATGGCCCAGCGCCACCTCGAACTGCTCCTGCGCGGTGATGTCGCTGTTGTCGATCTCGATCGCGCCCGGCGCCTTGGTGAGCGGGTCGGCCGCGCGGGTGGTGTCGTCCAGGTCGCGCCGGCGGATGTTGGCCTCCACCTCGGCCAGGGTCACCTCCGCGCCCTTGGCCTTCAGCTCATGGTAGCGCCGGAGCGCCCGCACCTCCGGCCGGGCCGTCATGTACAGCTTCACCTCAGCGTCCGGGAAGACCACCGTGCCGATGTCCCGCCCGTCCATCACCACGCCTTTCTCCCGGCCCATCCGCTGCTGCAACCGCACCAGCTTCGCGCGCACCTCGGGCACCGGGCTCACCAGCGTCACCTGGTCGCTCACCTCCAGCGTCCGGATGCGGTGCTCCACGTTCCGACCGTTGAGGGTGGTGGCGCTGCGGTCCGTCATGGGGTCGTGCTGGAAGCGGATGTCCACCCCGTCCAGCAGCGCCAGCAGCCCCTCCTTGTTGAGCACCCCGTCCTTCACCAACCCGTTCTCCATGGCGAAGAGCGCCATCGCGCGGTACATGGCGCCGCTGTCGATGTAGGTGTAGCCCAGGTGCTGGGCCAGCTGACGGGCCAGGGTGCTCTTGCCGCAGGACGAGAACCCGTCGATGGCGATGGTGATGCGCCGCACGGCCGCAAGGTAGCGCGGCAGGGATCAGCCCTCCGGAGCGGCCGCCGGGGCCTGGTCCTTCTCCTTGCGCTTCCGCCTGCGCTCGGGCTCCTGCCCCGGGGGGCGCTTCTTGAAGTCGTTGAACCGCGCGGCCAGGGTGATCGTGTTGGAGATCCCCGCCAGATGGTACTGCGCGAAGCCGTAGCTCAGGTGCACCTTGCTCACGCGCACACCGAGGCCGAAGCTCAGCCCGCTGATCCCCGGCTTGCCATCCACCTTCAGCTCACGCCGCCGCTGGAAGTCGTACCCTGCGCGCAGGTTGAAGTAGCGCCCCAGCAGCACCTCCACGTTGGGCACCACGTGCAGGACGGCGTTCTCGAAGAAGGACACCTCCTCCACGATCGGTTCGCCGGTGGTGGGGTCGATCTGCTGCTGCTGGACGGGGTCGTCGTAGGTGAGGTCCCACCGCTGCAGGTTCACGAAGGTGACGCCCAGGCGGAACGGCGCGTGGCGGAACCGGTAGCTCACCCCCAGCTGCACGTCGAACGGCAATTTCTCCTTCCGGTCCGTGTAGCGCGAGCTCACGAACCCGATGTTGCGCAACAGCGCCGACACGGTGAGCCCCATGCTGCGCTTGTGGAAGGTGGCCCCCAGATCGGCCGCCCACCCGGTGGCGGTGTAGGCCTCCAGTTGCGAGGTGATGAACTTCACGTTGGCCCCGACGGTGAAGAGGCTGTCGAGCGCTCGCGCGGCACCCAGCTGCACCACGTACTCACCTCCGTGGAAGGTGCCCGTCTCCGATCCGTCGGCCTCGGTGCGCTGGAAGGTGCCGTAGTCCACGAACTGCACCGTGCCGCTGAAGGTGGTGCGGAGGCTGTCGAAATGGTGGGCATAGGACCCGAAGCCCATCTTGATGCCTTCGAAATAGGGCAGATAGCTGAAGGCCACCTGCCGGCCCATGGTGGGATTGAGCACCGAGGGGTTGAAGATCCCCATGTTGAGGTCGTCGTCCATCACCGCGATGTGCGTGCCCCCCAGGGCGCTGATGCGGGCCGAGGACGGGATGTCGAGCACGCGGAACACGGCCTGGCCGCCCAGCTGGGCCCGGACCGGCATCACGAGGAAAAGCAGGGCGAAGGAGGCGGCTTGGGATCGCTTCATGCAGGTGCGCGCCGGGCAGCGCGGTTAGGGAACGCAAGATAGAACGGCCTATTATCCCCCCGCAGAACATGAAGGTGACGACGGATAACAAAGCCTTAACGATCGGAACAGGTCGGCATAACACCCTGCCGGGACCTTTGCGGCGCGAACGAACAGGTGCGTTCGCCACCCTTGATGATCCGCACGATCCTCCTTTCCCTGCTCCTGCTGGCGGCCCGGACCTTGTTCGCCCAGAACGGTACCGTGGCGGGCGTGATCACCGCCAACGAAGGTGGCTCGGTGCAGCCGATGCCCTTCGTGAACGTGATCATCAAGGGCACCACCTTCGGCGCCAGCACCGACCTCGACGGCCGGTACGGCTTTCCCTGCCCTGCGGGTGAACACACCCTGCTGGTGAGCTTCGTGGGCTTCGAGCCCGTGGAGCGCACCATCACGGTGGCCCCGGGCGCCACGGTGACGATGGACCTCACCCTGGCCCCGCCTTCCAATCAGTTGCAGCAGGTGGAGGTGGTGGCCGTGCGCCGCACCGAGAGCGAGAGCGCCGTGCTGCTCGAGACCCGCAACAGCCAGCAGGTGGTGAACGGTGTGGGCCGCCAGCAGATCGCGCGCAGCCAGGACCGCACCGCGGGCGATGTCGTGAAACGCATCCCCGGGGTGACCATCCTCGGCGACCGCTTCGTGATGATCCGGGGCCTGGCCGACCGGTACAACGCCGTGATGCTCAACGATGTGTCGGCCCCGAGCCTGGAGCCCGACAAGCGTGCGTTCAGCTTCGACCTCATCCCGAGCGGCGCGCTCGAACGCATCATGGTGTACAAGACGGCCGCGCCGGACCTGCCGGGCGAGTTCGCCGGCGGTGTGGTGAAGGTGCACACCCTGACCGTGCCCGCCGAGAACGAGACCCGGGTGAGCCTCAGCACCTCCATGCGTGCGGGCACCACGTTCCAGCCGTTCCTGCAGAGCGATGGCAGCCCCACCGATGCGCTGGGCTTCGACAACGGGTCCCGCCAGCTGCCCGATGCGTTCCCCGCCACCCTCAACGGACAGAGCGCCGAGGCCCTGCAGGCCTACGGCCGCGCCCTGCCCAACAACTGGACCGCGCGCGAACGGACCGCCATGCCCGATGCCCGCCTGGGCCTGCTGATCGCCCGCACCATCGGTCGTCCGGAAGGGAACAACCGGTACGGCACCGTCACCAGCATCGACTACGCCAACACCTGGCTGTCCTACACCGCGAGGAACTACAACTACAACGCGTACGACCTGTCCGCCGGCCGCAGCGACACCATCTACGATTACCGCGACCAGGAGAACATCCGCAGCGCCCGGATGACCGTGATGCACAACTGGACCGCCCTGCTGGGCAAGGGCACCAAGCTGGAGCTCCGCAACCTCTTCAACCAGCAGGGCCAGGAGCAGACCACCTTCCGCACGGGCCGCAACATGGAGGAGGGTTTCGCCGTGCGCAACTACGCCTTCCGCTACCAGCAGCGCACGGTGTACAGCGGGCAGCTGCACGGTGACCACACCCTCGGCGACCGCGACCACACCACCTGGACGCTGGGCTATGGCCTGGCCCGGAGCAAGGAACCCGACTTCCGCCGGGTGCGCACCACGCGCGACATCGCGGCCACCGATGGCGACACGCCCTACCAGATCGTCATCCCCCCCTCCGCCTCCACCCTGGATGCCGGCCGGTTCTTCAGCGACCTGTGCGAGAACGTGCTCACCGGCCGCATCGACCATCGCCACCGCTTCGCCGATGCGGAGGCCGCCCTGGTGCCCGAGCTCACCGCGGGCGTGTTCGTAGAGGACAAGGAACGCGAGTTCAGCGCCCGTTGGATGTCGTTCTCCCAGGCCAACCTGCTCACCTTCGACCAGTCCCTCCTCACCACGGACCTCTCCACGGTGTTCAGCGCGGCGAACATCAACCCGGTGACCGGGTTCGAGCTGACGGAAGGCACCAACCCCAGCGACCGCTACACCGCCCGGAACACGCTGCTGGCCGGCTATCTCGGCGCCTCGCTGGCGCGCACGGACAAGTGGACCGTGAGCGGGGGGGTGCGCGTCGAGCACAACCGCCAGCAGCTGCAGAGCGCCCGTTTCGGCGGGCAACGCGTGCGGGTGGACAACCCGATCCTGAGCATACTGCCGTCGGTGAGCGCCAGCTACGACATCACCGAGCGGAGCCTGGTGCGGGTGGCCTGGGGCAACACGGTGAACCGTCCCGAGTTCAGGGAGCTGGCACCCTTCGCGTTCTACGATTTCAGCCTCAACAACGTGCTCTTCGGGAACGACTCCCTGGAGATCGCCCGGGTGATGAGCGTGGATGCCCGCTGGGAACTCTACCCCACCGCCAACGAGGTCGTCAGCGTGGGCGTCTTCTACAAGCGGTTCCGCGACCCGATCGAGATGTACTTCGTTCCGGGCACCGGCTCGGGCGGCACGCGCAACTTCACGTTCGACAACGCCGTGGAGGCGAACAGCTTCGGCGTCGAGGCCGAGGTCCGGCGCTCCTTCAGCGGCTGGTTCGGCGACGGCTATCTCGGGCGCTTCGGCGTGCTGTTCAACGGCGCGTACATCCTCACCCAGGTCGACCTGGGCGCGCGCGCCGTGGGACAGGCCCAACAACGCCCCCTCATGGGCCAGAGCCCCTACGTGCTGAACGCGGGCCTGTTCTATCAGGACACCGAGCACGGCTTCCAGTACAACATCCAGTACAACATCATGGGCCGGCGCCTCTTCGCGGTGGGCACCTTCGGCACGCCCGACCTCTACGAGATGCCGCGCCACCAGGTCGATGCGACGCTCACCAAGCGCCTCGGCCGCCGCTTCGAGCTGAAGGCGAGCGTGCAGGACCTCCTGAACCAGCGCGTGCTGCTCATCCAGGACAGCAATGCGGACGAACGCATCGATGCGAAGGATGAGGAGATCATGAGCTTCCGGCGCGGACAGGTCTTCTCGCTGGGCCTGAACGTGCGCTTCTGACCACCGCCTCCGGAACGGCGAAGGCCCGGCATGCCGGGCCTTCGCCGTTCGCGCTTCACAGTGCGCTAACACTAAATGCGCGAAAGCCTCATGCTCCGGTCATCATGAGCTAACGTTCGGATGGTCCCTTTGCGGCACCGAAACAAACCTGACCTGATGACCATCCACCTGCGCCCGATCCTGGGCACCATCCTACTGGCCGCGATCACCGCCGGCCTGGCCTCCTGCAACAAGAAGGAGGGCTGCACCGACCCCACGGCGACGAACTACGACCCCGACGCCGAAAAGGACTGCTGCTGCGTGTATGCGAGCACCAAGACCTTCACCATCACCGACCTGGGCAACGGCGTGAAGCAGGTGCAGGGCGAGACCGACGAGAGCGTGACCCTCACCAGCGGGACGAAGTGGCTGCTGACCGGGTTCGTGTACGTGAACAGCGGCGCCACGCTCACCATCGAGCCGGGCACCATCATCAAAGGGGACAAGGACACCAAGGCCACCCTCGTGGTGCGGCGCGGTGGCCGCATCGAGGCGGCCGGTACCAGCGCCCAGCCCATCGTGTTCACCAGCAACCAGCCGGTCGGCCAGCGCGCGCCCGGTGATTGGGGCGGCATCATCCTGTGCGGCAAGGCCCCGGTGAACCTCCAGGGCGGCGAGGGCACGATCGAAGGCGGCGTGGACGCCACCTTCGGCGGAAGCGATGCGGCCGACAACTCCGGTGTGCTCCGGTACGTGCGGATCGAGTTCTCCGGGGTGCCCTTCCAGCCCAACCAGGAGATCAACGGCCTCACGCTGGGCGGCGTGGGCCGCGGCACCACGATCGACCACATCCAGGTGTCCTACAACGGCGACGACAGCTACGAGTTCTTCGGCGGCACCGTGAACGTCAAGCACCTGGTGGCCCTGGCCTCCTGGGACGATGACTTCGACATGGACAACGGGTTCACGGGCAAGGCCCAGTTCCTGGTGGCCCTGCGGAACCCGGACATCGCCGACCAGAGCGGCAGCAACGGCCTGGAGCATGACAACGATGGGCAGGGCACCACGGCCACCCCGTTCACCGCTCCCGTCCTCAGCAACGTCAGCATCTACGGCCCCCAGGCCACTCCGGGCACCTCGATCAACAGCAACTTCAAGCGCGCGAACCACCTGCGCCGCAACACCCACACCAAGGTGTTCAACAGCGTGTTCGCCGGCTTCCCCACCGGCCTGCTGGTGGACGGCTCGGCCTGCGAGGCCAACGCCGATGCCGGCGACCTGAAGGTGCGCCGCTGCGTGTACAGCGCCATGGGCACCCTGACGGCCGTGGCCAGCGGAAGCGCCTGGGACATCCAGACCTGGTTCACCAACGGCGGGAACACGAGCGTGGCCGACAACAGCGACCTTGGGGTGAACGCGCCCTTCAACCTCACCGGACCGGACTTCCTGCTCTCCGGTGGAAGCATCCTCGCCAGCGGGGCCGCCTTCACGGAAGCGGAGCTCAACGACCCCTTCTTCGACCAGGTGTCCTTCAAGGGCGCGTTCGGTTCGGAGAACTGGACCTCCGGCTGGTGCAACTGGGATCCGCAGAACACCCCCTACTGAGGAGCACGCCTTCGGTGCATCGTTCGGAAAGCCCCGCCACCGGCGGGGCTTTCCCCGTTCACGGCTGACGAACCCAGAGCAGGGAGGCGTCGCCGTAGCTCAGGAAGCGATATCCAGCGGACAGCGCATGGTCGTAGATCCGCCTCCAGTCATCGCCCACGCAGGCCGCCACCAACAGAAGGAGCGTGCTGCCGGGCTGGTGGAAGTTCGTGATGAGCGCGTTGGCCAGCCGCATGCGATAGCCGGGGGCGATCAACAGGGCCGTGCTCCCGGTGACCTGGTCCAGCCCGCGGTCGTCCATCCAGCGGAGCACGGCGCCCAGGGCCTCGCGCACGCCCGGCCGATCGTCGGCCAAGCCCTCGTAAGGCTCCCATTGGTCCACATGCAGCTCCGCCGGATCGGCCCCGCGCAGGATGCGGGCGCCATGCCAGTACAGGCTCTCGATCGTCCGCAAGGAGGTGGTGCCGGTGACCACGATGGGGCGCGCGCCCGCGCTGTCGTGCAGGAGCTGCACCACCTCGCGCCCGACCAGGATCCGCTCGCGGTGCATGGCATGACCGGCCATGGTGTCCGCATGCACGGGCTGGAACGTGCCCGCGCCCACGTGCAGGGTGACGTGCGCCTGCTGCACCCCGTGCGCCCGCAGGGCATCGAGCAGGGCCGGGGTGAAATGCAGTCCGGCGGTGGGCGCGGCCACGGACCCCTCGGACCGGGCGAAGACCGTCTGGTACCGCTCCTGGTCCTCCACCGCGGCATCGCGATGCATGTACGGCGGCAGGGGCACGTGGCCGGCACGCGCGAGCACTTCCGCGAAGGACAAGCCGCCCGGGACCCAGTTGAAGCGCACCCGCGGCCCGTGCCCGTCGTCCGGCAGCCGTTCGGCGAAGAGCTGGACATCGCCCTGCGGCGACCGGAACAACTGACCGAGCGGACCCTGCTTCCAGCGCTTGGCGTTGCCCAGGGCGCATCGCCACTCCGCCTCGCCCACCTGCTGGAACGCCTCCTCCACCGGACCGCCGTGGGCGGGCTCCAGGCAGAACACCTCGATCCGGGCCCCCGTGTCCTTGTGGAAGAGCAAGCGGGCGTTCACCACCCGGGTGTCGTTCATCACCAGCAGGGAGGCGGAGGGCAACAGACCGGGCAGGTCGGCGAAGGTCCGGTCCTCGATCACGCCGTCGCGGAACACCAGCAACCGTGATGATCCGCGGTCGACCGGTGGGTGCTGGGCGATGCGATCGGCCGGCAGCTCATACTGCACGGCGGAGACGGTGAGGTCGCGGGGGTGCGGCATGGCCGCGAAGTTCGGAGGGAGACCGCTCAGATGCCCAGCTCCACCTGAAGCCAAACGCCCCAGCGCGCGCCCGGTGCGTCCAAGGCGGCCCGCCCTTTCGCCCAGGCGTAGCTCACCGCGCTCTGCATCTTCACCCGATGGTGGTTGATGTAGCGCGTGTAGCCCAGCCAGCCCTCTTCCCGCTGGGACGTGCTGCCCATGAGCCGTGCCGAGGGCACGACCAGCGAATAGCGACCGACCACTTCGTTCTTCTCACCCAGCAGCTTGCTCAGCTGGGTGTTCCATCCCCAGCCTTCAAGGACCAGGACGGACCCGCCATCGGCCGCCATCACCATGGGCTGGCCCACCACGTCCCGATGACAGAACTCGGTGGTCACCGCAAGGCCGCGGTACTTCAGGAGCGCATCGGCGATGAAGGTGTTCAGCGTGCGTTCCTGTCCGTCCGGAAGGGTCTCGCCCAGCTGCCCGCCGGCCCTTCGCGCATGGATGTTCGCGGAGTATCCCGCGCCGACGGACACTTTCACTGAAGGCTCGCGGGCCAGGTCCCCTTCGAAGTAGTCGCCGTCCTCGGCGAACGCACCGAACGGAAGCCATTCCAGGCGGCCGGTGTAGCAGAGGCCATCATCACCGGGCGAGGCATTGCGGCCCTCGCCGCTGGTCAGCGCCACCTTCACGGCGAGCTCATGCGCCTTGATCCGGCCCTGCCAGGTGCCGAACACACCGAAATCGCGGTCCAGGGTGAACGCGGCGTTCACGATGGACCGGTCCGGTAGCTGCAGGGCGCCGGAGGATACCACCCGCTGCCGGTTGCCAGGCAGCTTGGTCTGCCCGATGGCGAAGGTCCAGTGGGCGTCGGGCGTGTAGAGCGCGATGGCGTCGCGGATGGGCTGGGCCACCGTGCCGTCCACCAGGTCCATGTCCGCCTTGCTGAATCCCAGCTGCACCTTGTACTGGATCTTCGGGCTGAGCACGAATCCGTCGAAGCGGAGACGCATGCGGCGGATCCGGATGTCGCTGCTGCCGATGGTGAGATCGTCACCCGACGTGCTCAGCAGGGCGAACCGGTTCTGCATCCGGAAGCGCACGGTCATCTTGAACAGGCTGTCCCGCTGAAGGACCAGCCCTTTGCTCCGGTCGAAACGCGCCGTGAGACCCTCGCCGCTGCGCTGGGCCGATGTGGATGCGGACAGGGCCAACAGAACAACGAGGAGAAAGGGGACGCGCATGGAGGGGTTATCAGAAGGCTGCGAAAGAATTAAGCCAATGTTAATCCGATGTTACCCGGGTTAACACTGACTTAACGCAGCTCCGCGCCGCGCCCTCCTCCGGAAGCGGGACCAGGCCGTGCACCGCACCGTTCCTACGCCACCTTCAGCGCGTTCTCCACCTTCTCCTTCAACAGGGCGTGCTTCACCACCTCGATCATCTCGGTGACGTAGGTGAAGCGCATGCCCTTGGTGTATCGCGCGTCGATGTCCTCGATGTCCTTGCGGTTGTCCGCGCTGAGCAGGATCTCCTTGATGCCCGCGCGTTTGGCGGCGAGGATCTTCTCCTTGATGCCGCCGACGGGCAGCACCCGTCCGCGCAGGGTGATCTCACCGGTCATGGCCGTGAACTTGCGCACCTTCTGCTGGGTGAAGGCGCTGGCGATGCTGGTCAGCATGGCGATGCCGGCGCTGGGACCGTCCTTGGGCGTGGCCCCCTCGGGCACGTGCACGTGGACGTTCCAGCGCTTGAACACGTCGGCGTCGATCCCGATGATGTCGCTGTGGGCCTTGAGGTACTCCAACGCGATGATGGCGCTCTCCTTCATCACATCGCCCAGGTTGCCGGTGAGGGTGAGCTTGCCCTCGCCCTTGGTGATGCTGGTCTCGATGAAGAGGATGTCGCCGCCGGTGGGCGTCCACGCCAGGCCGGTGACCACGCCGGCCACGTCGTTGCCCTGGTACTTGTCGCGCGCGTGGCTCGGTCCGTAGATCCTCACCAGGTCG
>JAEUSW010000164.1 GCA_016788285.1 Flavobacteriales bacterium | reverse complement strand
ACGCCCCAGCTTGAACAGCAGGTTCTTCCGCACCGCCGGCCATTCGTGGGGAAGGATGGAGTACACGCAGGTGTCGCGCAGCGTGCCATCGGGCATGCGCATGTGGTTGCGCAGGATGCCATCGGGCTTGGCGCCCAGGCGTTCGATGGCGCGGCGGCTCGGAAAGTTGAAGAAGCTTGTGCGGAACTCCACCGCGATGCAGCCGAGCGTGTCGAAGGCGTGCGTGAGCAGCAACAGCTTGCATGCGGTGTTCAGCGCGGTGCGCTGCACCGAGCGTGCGTACCAGGTGGAGCCGACCTCCACGCGGGGCTTCTCCGCCTCGATGTTCATGTAGGTGGTCATGCCCACCACGCGGCCGCTGCGAAGGTCGCGCACGGCCCAAGGGAGCATGGTGCCGTGCGCAAGCAGCCCAATTCGCCGGTCGATCTCCGCGCGCATGCCTTCCGGTGCGGGCACGATGGTGTACCACAGCTTCCAAAGCTCCCCGTCGCGGGTGGCTTCGCAGAGGTCATCGTGGTGCGCCTGGGTGAGCGGTTCCAGCGCGGCCACCGGGCCGGTGAGGAGGATGGGCGTGGTGACGGGGGACATGCGGCAAAGGTGATGCGCCGGGCCGCGGAACGGATGAAGGTGCGGGCACAAGGTGCCCCGGGGGGGCGATCATTGCACGCCAGGCTGCTCATCCGATAGCTTTGTGCATGCACCGTGCCTCAGGCCGCAGGCGGGGTGCCGCTGCGACCGCTCCCAACGCGGCAACAGCGCTTCGCGCGGCCGGAACGCGAACACGGACAGGATGGACAAGCACCGGGTACGGATCATGCTCGTGGCGCTCTGGGCCGGGCCCTTTGCGGCCGCCCAGCATGCCGCTGACCACTGGTATTTCGGCGACCATGCGGGGATCGACTTCACCAGCGGCAGCGCGGTGGCGGTGGGCGACGGCGCGCTCTATTCCTGGGAGGCCTGCACGAGCATCAGCGATCCGGCGACCGGCGACCTGCTGTTCTACAGCAACGGCCAGAGCGTGTGGAACGCCCAGCACCAAGTGATGCCGAACGGCAGCGGCCTCATGGGCTGCGATTCGCCCCAGATCAACAGCACCAGCCAGGGCGTGCTGATCGTACCGGACCCCGGGAGCCCCTCGCGCTACTACCTGTTCACCGCACCCTGCGCCGAATCCGGCCTCACCGACAACATCAAGTTCTCCGTGGTGGACATGCAGCTGGACGGCGGCCTGGGCGATGTGACCGTGAAGGACAGCAGCATCTACTCCACACCGTCCGTCGAGTCGTTGACCTACACAGCGGACGCCGCAGGCACCGGCTACTGGCTGATGGGCCATGAATGGAACAACAACGCGTACGTTCGGTTCCAGATCACGCCCAGCGGCATCTCGCCGCCCCAGGTGCAGGCCATCGGCGGACTTTTGACCCAGGTAGGCACGACCAACGATGGTGCAGTGTGCGGCGGGGCCTTCTCCCCTTCCGGAACGCGCTTCGCCTTTCAGAGCCAACCCTGGAACCATGTGGAGCTCTACCGGTTCGACCCGGTCACCGGTCTGCTCTCGGACGTCCTGGTCCTTCCCCTGGACAGCGCACTCCACCCGAGCGATTATGGCCACAGTGTGTCGTTCTCCCCCTCCAGCTGCCGCCTTTACGCCAGCCGCGTCTTCGGTCCGCTCTACCAGTGGGACCTTTCGTCCGGTTCGGATGCGGACATCGTGGCCTCGCGAACGAAGCTGATCCTCAACCTCTGCTATGGCGGCAACATGCAGCTGGCCCCGGATGGCCGGCTGTACATCGCCCAGCTCTTCGGCCTTGGTCTCTCCTGCATCGAGTTCCCGGACGAGCTCGGTGCGGCCGCCGGGTTCCAGCTCAGCGGACTGCCTGTGATCGGAAGCTCCATGTACGGGCTTCCCCAGTACTGCTCCCGGTGGTTCGCCCCCCCGGTCGCCCAGGATTGTGCTGAACTGCCCACGGCTGTGCAGCATGCACCCCGGCCCACCCCACAGCTCCTTGTGGTGCCGACCGGCGCCGGGGTTGACCTGCACCTTTCGGGCTTGGGCCCCATCGACCTGCGGGTCTACGACGCGCTGGGCCGTTGCGTATGGCAGGAACGGTCCTTCAGCGACGGTATGCCGATGCGGCTCGTGCTGCCCAGTGGCAGCTATGTGGCCGTAGCGCGGGGCCCTCAGGCCGACCTTCAGCGCCGCTTCCTGGTGCAGCGGTGAGCCCCTGGCCGCAGCAGCGGGCGTGGACGCCGGTTCATGGGGCGTCGCTGCGCGGCCCCTCCTGCATCCTCCGCTCCAGGACGACCAGCAGGCCGGCGCACACCACCAGCACGGCGGCACAGATCCACCACGTGCTCGTGTAGCCGGCCCACGCGATGAGGTTGAGCCCGAGGCTGTGGCCGACGATGTGCGCCACGCTCCACGCGATGGTGTACAGGGCCATGTAGGCCCCGGGTCGGCCTCGGTCGGCGCGCTCGTTCGCCATCCGGTTGGTGAAGGGGAAGAAGAGCATCTCCCCCACGGTCATGAACATCATGCCCACCCACAGGAAGGCCACCGTGGGCACCAGGTTGAGGAGCGCGAAACTGATGGCGATGAGGAGCACGCTCACCCGCAGGATGGTGTGCACACGGAAGCGCCTGTCCTCGCAGAGGCGCACCAGCGGCATCTCGGTGAGGAAGATGAGCAGACCATTGCTGCCGAGGAGCAGCCCGATGGTCTCCTCGCTGAGCCCATGCACCTGGCTGTAGAACAACGGCACGCTGCTGAAGTACTGCAGGAAGGGGATGCTGCTGAGCGCGACGATGACCAGGAAGAGCAGGTAGGGGCCATCGCGGTACGGCGAGGCGGTGGCTGCGCCGTCCGACCCGGCCTTCACCGACCGCGCATCCATCCGTGGAAGGCCGGACCACAGGATGAGCGCGGCGGCCAGGCAGGTGAGCGCGTCCGCCCAGAAGAGCCCGGCGAAGCCCCCGTGCGCGATGATGAAGCCTCCGAACGCCGGGCCCAGGCTGAAGCCCAGGTTGATCGCCAGGCGGATGAGGGTGACGGCGCGTGTGCGCTGATCGGGCGGTGCATAACCCCGGATGGCCACGAACATGGCCGGACGGAAGGCATCGCTGAGCACCATGAGCGCGAAGACGCCTGCGCAGAAGGGCAGGAAGCCGCGCACGTACTGGAGCCCGATGAAGGCCAGTCCCGAAGTGACCAGGGCGCCCACCATCACCGGACGATGGCCCCAGCGGTCCGTCAGCCGGCCGCCCAGCCAGGAGCCCACCACCGATCCCGCGCCGAAGCAGCTCATGATCCAACCCACCTGCTCCAGGGTAAGCCCCATGTCCTTCGTGAGGTACAGGGACAGGAAGGGCACCACCATGGTGCCGGCCCGGTTCACGAAGGTGGCGAACGTGAGCAGCCAGATCGACCGGCTGAAGCCGGCGAAGGAGGCTGCGTAGTAGCGGTATGCGTTCGCGAGGGCGTTCACGGTCACCCGGTCCAGGGGAGAGCAGTGACGCGTTCGATGGCGGCGTCGTTGCCCGGTGCCACGATCAGCGCCACAGCGAATGCACCGTCATCTTTCCGGTGGCGTTGTCCACCAGCACCACCAAGGGCTCGCTCAGCTTGCCTTCCACGGGTGGCCGTGTGCCCACAAAGGCGAAGGCCACGGCGCCGGG
>JAEUSW010000148.1 GCA_016788285.1 Flavobacteriales bacterium | reverse complement strand
TGCCCCGCGGGCCATGCCCTGGCGGCGGACCTGGTGGCCGATCACCCGGACCGGGTGCATGTGGTGGCGGTGCACGGCGGAGGGCTGGCCATCCCCGGCGCGGGCCAGCCGGACCTGCGCAGCAGCTGCGGCACGCCCCTGTGGCAGCAATTCGCCGTCACCTACCAGCCCAGCGCCGTGATCAACCGGTCGCCGGCGAACGGGCAGCTGGTGACGGGCCTCTCCGGATGGGCCGGCGCGGTGAACGCCGTGCTGGCCAGCCCGGCCCCGGTGAACATCGGGATGGCCTCCAGCTTCGACGCCGGCACGCGGCTGCTGACGGTGACCGTGGAGCTGCTGTACACCGCCGATGGGCAGGGCGCGGAGGACCGCCTCACGGTGGTGCTCACCGAGGACCCCATCACCGGATACCAGCAGGACTACCAGAACGGGGCGCACCCGAACTACGACCACCGGCACGTGCTCCGCGACTGCATCACCGCCCTTTGGGGCGACGTGGTGCCGGTGACGACCGCGGGGACCTTCGTGCAGCGCACGTACACGTTCACCGTGCCGGCGGACCGCGACATCGCCGCGTGCGCGGTGGTCGGCTTCGTCAGCGAAGCCCAGGGAGAGGTGCACCAGGTGCGCTCGGTGGCGGCCGATGGCGGATCCACGACCGGCGTGGCGGACCGGGGTCCTGCGTCCGCCGCCCCGCCCTATCCGGTGCCGGCGGATGCCGAGCTCACCATTCCGCTGAGCCCCGACGAGCGGCAAGGGGTGGTGCGCGTGGGGGACCGCACCGGGCGGCCGCTTCAGGTGTTGCCCTGCGGCGCCGCACCGGTGCAGGTGGACCTGCGGTCCCTGCGGCCCGGGCTGTACACGTACACCGTGGAAGGCCTGCACGGCCCGCGCACCGGCCGCTTCGTGGTGGCGCGCTGAGGCCGCGCGTTCCGGACCGCACCCACAAGGTCGTGGCATGAGCGCTTGCACGCGGTGAGCCGCATGGACCCCTTCGACCACATCGCGATCCTGGTGTCGATCATCCTCGGCCTGGGGATCACCCAACTGCTCTCCTCCTTCACCGACCTGCTCTACGATCACCGCCGGGTGCGGTTCTACTGGCCGCAGACGGCGTGGGTGCTGTTCGTGCTCTTCCTGCATGTGCAGGACTGGTTCATCACCTACCAGCTGCGCGCACGGACGGTCTGGACCATGTCGGACCTCTTCGTGGTGCTGTCGTACCCGATCGGCCTGTTCTGCGTGGCGAAGCTGCTGTTGCCAACGCGGGACGCGGAGGAGCGGCATGACATGCGCAGCTACTTCCGGTCGCAGTTCCGGATGATCGGCGTGCTGATGCTCTTCTGCATCGCGATCTCGGTCCTGTTCAACCTTGTCTACCTGGAGGTGTCCGTGCTGGCGCAGCTGCCGCTGTTCGTGTTCTTCGGCATCCTGCTCGTGCCCGTCGTGCGGGGCGGCTGCTCCGAACGCGGGCATCAGCTCCTGGCCTGGGGGCTTGTGCTCGGCAGCGTGGTGGCCACCCTCGCGGCCCGGGAGGAGTGGGCGGTGCGCTGAGCGGCCGGTCATCGGCGGGTGCCTCCCACGTGACACCCCGCCTTGCGCCACCGCACCGGGCCCGACCACGCCATGCCACGCACCCACCTTTCACGGACGTGCTACAGCCCAAGCAAGGAGAGCTCACGGCTACGGGGATGCGCCACCTTTGCCCCATGCCCGCGGTCTCCACGCTCCTCCCCTTCCGGAACGCGGCCACGACCCTCCACACCGCCATCGCCAGCCTGGCGGCGCAGACCTTCGGCGACCAGGAACTGCTGCTGATCGATCACCCGTGGCGGGGCGATCGACATCCGGCGGGTGCGCGTGCGTTGAGCGGTGTCACGGCTCTTCCGCTACAAGGTCCAACAGGCGTGCGCTATGCAGGAGGTGCCGCGCCATCGGTCCGACCCGGT
>JAEUSW010000142.1 GCA_016788285.1 Flavobacteriales bacterium | reverse complement strand
GGCAACTACCAGTACAGCTGGAGCACCGGCGAGACCACCCCGACGATCTCCGTTTCGCCCGGGGTGACGACCACCTACACCTTCACCGTGAGCGACACATGCAGCATCGTGCCGGCCACCGTGGACATCACCGTGGATGTGCCGGTGTACGCCCCGATGGTGTTGACGCTGACCCCGGACACCGCGATCCCCTGCCTGGGCGATGCGGACCTGAGCGTGCTGAACGTCGCCGGTGGTGATGGCAACTTCAGCTACGAATGGACCACCGGCACCACCGTGGTGGGCTCCACCGCCACGGTGAACGTGAACGCCGGCCCGCCCACCTATTATGTGGCCACGGTGACGGACGGATGCGGCTCCATCGCGCAGGACAGCGTGCTCACCTCCACGGCCCCGCTTCCGCCCATCGAGATCGTCACCAACGGCGACCCCACGGTGATCTGCGTGGGCGATACCACCACCATCTCCATCGCCTCGGTCACCGGCGGCAATGGCGTGTACACCTACATCTGGGAGGACGCGAACGGAACGGTGATCGCCACGGGGACGAGCACGGACGTGCCGGTGCCCACGGATGCGGTGTACACCTTCACGGCCAGCGACCAGTGCGGCTACACCGGCAGTGCCGTGGTGGCCACCTACATCCCGCACCCCGACCCCTTGTTGATCGACCTCACCGAGGACCAGGTGATCTGCTACGGCGACAGCCTGCTGCTCAGCGCCCAGATCACCGGCGGGTCCGGCATCTACCGGATCGAGTGGCCGCTCCTGGCCCACACCGACCCCGAGGTGATGGTGACCCCGTTGAGCGCCACCACCTACGTGGTGAACGTGTACGAGGAGTGCGGCCTGTTCAACAGCGCCCAGGTGGAGATCGAGGTGGAGCCCACCCTGGCCGACATCGTGGTGACCAATGAGGGCATCGACGACTGGCAGTTCGACGCCGCCACCTATCCCGAACCCCTCTACTATTTCTGGAACCTGGGCGATGGCACCAAGGCCAGCACGCAACAGGTGTCGCACAGCTATGCCGACATGGAGGACCACTGGGTGCACCTGGAGATCGTGACGGCCAATGGATGCCGCGCCACCGATTCCGTGTACATCATCCCGCCGGCGCAGATCCACTTCCCCAACGCGTTCACGCCGGACGGGGATGGCATCAACGAGGTCTTCGGGCCGGTGAGCCACATGGTGTCCACCTACGAGATGACCATCTTCGACCGCTGGGGCGAGCAGATCTTCGCCTCCTCGGACGAAGAGCCGGTGTGGGACGGCAAGGTGAACGGCAACATGGCGCCCACCGGCGTCTACGTGTACAAGTACAAGGCCGAGGGCCATTACATGCCGCCGCAGGAAGGGTACGGTCACGTGACCCTCATCCGGGGCACCATCCAGGAGAACTGACATGAGGCGAGGAACCGACCGCGGCCTGTGGATGGCCGCTCTGCTGCTGCCCTTCGGGGCGGGGGCGCAGATCACCGTGGACAACACCCAGACGCCGGAGCAGCTGGTGCAGAACGTGCTGCTGGGCGGCGGCATCACCGTGAGCAACGTGACCTTCAACGGGCAGCCGGGCAACGTGATCAACGACCAGATCGGCAGCTTCGACGGCACCAACTCCAACGTGAACATCGCTCAGGGCCTGGTGATGTGCAGCGGAAGCATCGACGAGGTGGTGGGTCCGAACAACAACGATGGGCTCACCCTGGGCCCGGCCTCGCCGGATTTCACCGGTGACATCGACCTGGAGACCATCTCCCAGCAGAACGTGAACGACAAGGCCGTGCTGGAGTTCGACTTCGTGCCGGCCGGCGACTCCCTGAAGTTCCGCTTCGTTTTCGGCAGCGAGGAGTACAACGAATACGTGTGCTCCACCTTCAACGATGTGTTCGGCTTCTTCCTGAGCGGTCCGGGCATCAACGGGCCCTTCAGCAACAACGCCGAGAACATCGCCCTGATCCCCGGCACCACGGTGCCCATCGGCATCAACACGGTGAACAACGGTTCGGCCGGCAGCTTCGGCGACCCCGCCAACTGTGCGGCGGTGGACCCGAACTGGCAGAGCAACAGCGGCTTCTACTTCGACAACGTCGGCGGCCTCACCGTGCAGTACGACGGCTTCACCGTGGTGCTCACCGCTCGGGCCCTCGTGCAATGCGGGCAGACCTATCACATCAAGCTCGCCATCGCCGATGCCTTCGACTCGGCCCTGGACAGCGGCGTGTTCCTGGAGGGCGGCAGCTTCAGCAGCAATCCCTTCATCCCCACGCTGCAGCCCGGCCCCGGCGTGTTCGGCGACGTCGTCTTCGAGAGCTGCTTCCCGGTCACCCTCAACTTCGTGCGGGTGGGCGACATCAGCCAGCCCGATACGGTGTACCTGAGCTATGGCGGCACCTCCACCCCTGGCGTGGACTACTTCCCCCCGCTGCCCGACACGCTGCTCTTCGCCGGCGGTCAGGGCAGCATCCCCTTCCTGCTCAATGTGCCGGTGGATGGCGATGGCGATGAGACCATCGAGATCACCCTGCTGGTGCCCGGCGGCTGCAACGGCCAGCCGATCGAGGTCACTTACACCTTCTTCATCCAGAGCGTGCCCGAGCTGCAGGTGACCACCAGCGGCGCCACCGTGGCCTGCGGGGAGACCGTGGACCTGACGGCCACGGTCACCGGGGGCTTCGGCTTCCACGACCTGTTGTGGAGCACCGGCGATACGAGCGCCACCATCTCCGTCACCGCCTTCGCGGCACAGGACATCACGGTGATCGCCACCGATACCTGCGGCCTGGCCCCGGACACCGCCTTCGCCACCATCACGCTCACCCCTCCGCCGCCCATCGCCCTGAGCATCGTGGGCCCCGACGACCTGGTGGAAGGCTGCGATTCCACGGTGGTGCGTGTGACGCGGCCGCAGGGCAGCACCGGCGACCTCACCGTGCAGTTGGTCCAGAGCGGTACGGCCACCAACGGCACCGACCACAGCACCGTGCCCGCGCTCATCACCATCCCCAACGGCAGCAACCAGTTCGACCTGCCGCTGAACGCGCTGAACGACGGGGTGGCCGACGGTGCGGAGACCGCCACCATCACCGCCACGTACACCAACGCCTGCGGCCAGACGGTGACCGCGAGCGCGTCGCTCACCATCGCCGATCCGCAGCCGTTGGTCCTGTTGGGTGATGATGTGGTGGCCGAATGCACGGACAGCCTGGTGCTGGTGGTGGCCGCCTCCGGAGGTACCGGCAACATCGCCCTGGTGTGGGGCGATGGCACCACGGGCAGCACGTTCTGGGTGCCGGGCGATGTGGATGGCACCTACCCGGTGACGGCCATCGATGCCTGCGGACAAACGGCCAGCCTCGCCCTCGTGGTGGAGGTGGACTGCGAGATCCTCATCCCCAACGTCTTCAGCCCCAACGGCGACGGCCAGAACGACCGGTTCGTGATCGAGGGCATCCGCAGCCGCGACAACACGGTGCGCATCTTCAACCGCTGGGGTCAGGTGGTCTTCGAGGCGAACAACTACCGCAACAACTGGGATGGCCAGAACGTCCCGGACGGCACCTACTTCTACGAGGTCCTGGTGGAAGGTGGCGAAGGCCCCTTCACCGGTCACCTCACCATCCTGAACAACTAGCG